>JAYOFM010000130.1:0-8779 GCA_038117225.1 Rhodospirillales bacterium | reverse complement strand
CTTACTCCCACTCAATCGTGCCCGGCGGTTTCGACGTGATGTCGTAGACCACCCGGTTGATCCCCTTGACCTCGTTGATGATGCGGCTCGCGGTGCGGCCGAGGAATTCGTGGTCGAAGGGATAGTAGTCGGCGGTCATGCCGTCGGTTGAGGTGACGGCGCGCAAGGCGCAGACGCTGTCGTAGGTGCGGGCGTCGCCCATCACGCCGACGGTTTGCACCGGCAGCAGCACCGCGAAGGCCTGCCAGATGATGTCATATAGACCCGCATTGGTGATTTCCTCAAGATAGATGGCGTCGGCCTTGCGCAGGATATCCAGCTTTTCCGCCGTGATTTCCCCGGGCACGCGGATGGCGAGTCCCGGCCCCGGGAACGGATGGCGGCCGACGAAGGCATCGGGCAGGCCGAGTTCGCGGCCCAGCACGCGGACCTCGTCCTTGAACAGTTCGCGCAGCGGTTCCACCAGCTTCATGTTCATGCGGTCGGGCAGGCCGCCCACGTTGTGGTGCGACTTGATGGTGACGCTGGGCCCGCCGGTGAACGAGACGCTTTCGATGACATCCGGATACAACGTCCCCTGGGCCAGGAAGTCGGCGCCGCCGACCTCGCTCGCCGCCTCGTCGAAGACATCGATGAACAGCCGGCCGATGGTCTTGCGCTTGACCTCCGGGTCGGTGACGCCGGCGAGCTCGCCGAGGAACAGATCGGAGACTTCCCGGTGGATCAGCGGAATGTTGTAGTGGTCGCGGAACAGTTCCACCACCTGGCGGCCTTCATCGAGCCGCATCAGCCCGTGGTCGACGAACACGCAGGTCAGCTGATCGCCGATGGCCTGGTGCAGCAGCACCGCCACGACCGACGAATCGACCCCGCCCGAGAGGCCGCAGATGACGCGCCCCGAACCGACCTGATCGCGCACCTTCTGGATGGCTTCGTCCTTGAACGCCGCCATGGTCCAGTCGCCGGCGCAGCCGCAGATATGGTGTACGAAATTGGCCAGCAGCTTGGCGCCGTCGGGTGTATGCACCACCTCCGGGTGGAACTGCACCGCGTAGTAGCGGCGTTCCTCGTCGGCGATGGCGGCGAAGGGGGAGCCTTCCGAGGTGGCGACGACGCGGAAGCTGTCCGGTACGTTGATGATCTTGTCGCCGTGGCTCATCCACACCTGGTGGCGCTCGCCGGGTTTCCAGACGTCCTTGAACAGGCCGCATTCCTCGACGATGTCGACGAAGGCGCGGCCGAACTCGCGATGCTCGGAGGCCTCCACCTGGCCGCCCATCTGCGCCACCATGGTCTGTTCGCCATAGCAGATACCGAACACCGGCAGGTTGGCGTCGGCGAACAGGGCGTCGGGGGCGCGCGGGGTTTCCATCTCGTGCACCGAGGCCGGCCCGCCCGACAGAATGACCCCCTTCGGCGCGAACGCCTTGAGGCTCGCGGCGGTGACGCTCTGGAACGGATGGATCTCGCAGTAGACCCCGGTTTCACGAACCCGGCGCGCGATCAGCTGGGTCACCTGGGAGCCGAAATCGATGATGAGAATACGCTCGGAATGGGTATCAGTCATTGGTGAGTGATACGCGTTCATCGGCCCGAAGAAAAGAGCCCGCGGGAAGGCGCCGGGGGTGGCCCGCTGATCTTCGATCAGCAGGCCCTGGGCGCGCGCGGACCGAGCGGCAGCCCGTTCGAAATCAAATTCCGATTCGGCTCAGACGCAGCCGCGGCGCTTCGCTCGGCATTCGTCCTTGCACGCCTTATCCCGGCCGCAGGCCTTGTTGCAGGCCTTGTACTGGATGCCGCAGTCGGGCTTCTTGTCGCCGCGACCGGCGCCACCGCCGAGGCCGCATTCGAGGGCGCAGGTCTTCTTCTTGTCGTCGCCGTATTTCTCCATGCAGGTCTTCAGGCACTGCATTTCCTTCGGTGACGCCGCCAGTTCCAGCACCGTATCGACGCCCGCCTGGCCAACCGCCGCCGGAACACCGTAATTGCTCTCCGCCGCCAGGGCCGGCATGGTCATGGCGGCGATGGCCGTCGCCGCCAGCAGCAGGGCAGCGAAGAATGTTGTTCTGATAGCCGTCATCGAAACCTCCCGTATCAGTTGATCGTCGGAGCAAAATTGATCAGCCCAATAGTTGTCTATGATGGTTATCACATCCGGTGACGAATGGCCCCGCGGTTCGGATGGCTTAAGGCGCGTCCGGGCGACATTCCCGCCGAATCGCGGGGCACCGAACTGTTTGCATATCCAAAAATGTATGAGAGTGTATGCGCAGTAGGTGGTACTACTATCGGAAGGCTGGCGCTTGATCAGTGCCGACCGACGAGGAGCAACATGGCTTACCGACAGTGGGAAATCCCCCTCGACGAGGTGTCGGAAACGCAGCGCGCCGGCCTCGCCTATTGGCGCTCGCTGCCCAGCGTCGCCGACAGCGCCATGCCGGCGGTCGCCGATTTCGATCTGATGCGGCTGCCATATCAGAGCTTGCCGACCACCCACGTGGTCGATGTGCTGAACGACGGCAACGATTTCCGCTACCGCTTCTGGGGCAGCGGCTTTCGCGATTACTTCGGCTATGACGCCACCGGCCAATCGACGGAAACCCTGATGCCGGTCGACATCCGCGAGCCGGTGCGTGCCGCCTACCGGACCGCCGCCGAACGCCGCCAGCCAATGGCCCTGCTGTCGGAATTCCAGCGCGGCACGACCGCCCCGCAACAGGGCTTTCAGCGGTTCCTCCGCCTGCCGCTGGCGGCGTCCGACGGCTCGGTCGAGCGCATCGTCTCGCTGGTCGAATTCCTCATGGCCGAACACGAGGCGCAAAAGTTCATCGAACAGATCACCGCCGCATCGACGACAAGCGATTAAACGGCCGGCCGGCATCCGCCCTCCGGCCATCACATCCGATTGCCCACATCACGTCACTTTGCAGCGGTTAAACAGCGTTTCGACGCGGTTTATGCCCACTTAAGACCCCGGTTTTAACGGATCAAGCCATTGATATTAAACGAAACCCGGCGTTTTCGCCGAAAAAATGTCAGCAAATGTCAGCATTTGTCATCATTTTCCGCCGGCCATGCCCGATCGCGGCAGCATCGACCGGGCGCAAAATCCGGACTGAACAGCGGCTATAAAGCCACCATCGCCAGACCCTTCTTCACCATCAAAACAGCACGTCGGCGGATGTCCGCAATACCGGGCACGGCGCCGGAAATCCCCGCTGTTTAGCACGGGTGGGAATGAGATAGGCAGGCACGTCGTGATCTTCAAGGGACGCAGGAAATAAAACCACAGAGGCACAGAGAAGGAAAAAGAAGGGAGAAGAAATGATTGAATGCGCTTCGCGCCGCCAGGCGCCTTTGCTACCTCTTCCCTTCCTTCTCTGTGTCTCTGTGCCTCTGCGGTTAAACCTTTTGGGTGGCTGCGGCAGTGGTGTTCGCGTCGAGATACGGTGAACCGCGGCTCACCGGCAGGCTCTTGGCGGTTGTTGGGACCCGTAAAGCTCCTCCCACGGCGCCGCCCAAGATGATGCATCAAAGATGCATCACCCCGGTCCCTACGCCTTACCCGGCGCCTTACTTCACTGGTGGGTTTACCAGCGGGGCCTTTAGCCCCTCTTGTCAAAGACGGCACCCAGAAACTCCAGGATCAGGGTCGTCGCCAGCAGGCTGGTCTGGCCGTTGAGGTCGACCATCGGATTGACCTCGACGATGTCGAAGCCGACCACGTTGGAACGCGCCGCCACCCCCTGCACCAGGGCACGCACCTCGTGATAGAGCAGCCCGTCGACGGTCGGCGAGCCGGTGCCCGGCGCGATGGACGGACACAGCCCGTCGATATCGATGGAGAAATAGACGTTGCCCAGCTCCGGCATGGCGTCCAGCGTCGCCGCCACGCCGGCCTCGCGGATGTCCTGGCGGGTGAACACGCTGGAGTTCGACGCCATCGCCGTCTCGTAATCGGGCTGGCGCGAGCGCACGTCACGGATGCCGAACTGCACCATGTTGCGGGTGTAGTCGTGCTCCATGGCGCGGCGCATGGGGCTGCCGTTGGCGTATTGAATGCCGTCCACATGGTCGATCCAGTCCAGGTGCGCGTCGATCTGCACGATATCCAGCGGGCCAAAGCGCTCGAAGGCACGCAGGCACGGATAGGTCACCGAGTGGTCGCCGCCGACGATGACCGGGAACACATCACGATCCAGCATCGCCGTCACCGATTCCTCGATCACCCGCATGTTGCGCTCGATGTCATAGTAGGCGACGTCGACATCGCCGCAGTCGACAATGCGCACCCCGTCGAGAAACCGCTTCTTCTGGTTGATGTCGAAATAACCCGAAAGATGACTGCCGCCCCAGGCGGAATAGCGCACCGACTGGGTGCGAATATCGCGCGGCCCAAACCGCGTCCCCGGCCGCCAGCTGTTACCGGCGTCATAGGGAATGCCAAGGAAACCCACATCCGCATCCAACGTCTCGAACTCCTCGTGGATGGGGAGTTTCAAGAATGAGGTGATGCCGACGGAGGGCATGTTCGCGGTATATCGAGCCATTGGACACATCTCCATTTGTTAGGCGCCGGGTATGGCGCAGGGGCCTGGTGATGCATCTCCGATGCATCGCCCAGGGCGGCGCCGTGGGGTGAGCTTGAGGAATGACGCATCATCAGAACCAAACTACCAAAGTAGGCGGCGGGAAGGCCACGGGGTCGGCGTGCGGATTGCCAGTCCGCGCGCCTGGGCGCCGCCGAGGCACAAGCTCACAAGTCTATCGTAACGGGAAGCGGGCGGAAGGCGAGTCTTCAGAGGTGCCTATCGGTTAGAGGCGCCGGGCCAAGGCGCCACCAGTGAGTTATGGCCGGGAGCCGCAATGGCAAAGAGTGCTACGACGCTACAACTGCCGGTTAACGTCCAATGGCTTTATCTTCCACCACCAAAGCGAGATTGTGCTATCGTGATACCACAATAATAGAATATCGATTCAAATCAGGGGGACATCACATTGAATTTCGTAACAAAGACTCTCGTATCGGTTTTCGCGCTCGCCATGATAAATGGCTGTGCCTCGCAACCCGACGAGTTGCAGCGGGCCTATGTATCCCCCACTCAATTTGGAAGTTTTAACTGCTCCCAACTGGGCGGCGAGTTGGAACGAGTGTCGGGCCGAAAGGTCGAACTGTACGGCCAGTTGAAAAAGACCGCCGACGACGATGCGGCGCAGATGGGCGTCGGCTTGATCTTGCTGTGGCCGACCCTGTTCTTCCTCGAAGGCGGCGACGGCCCGCAAGCTGCCGAATATTCAAGATTGTTGGGCGAACACGACGCCATCGAGAAAACCATGATCCGCAAGGACTGCAACGCCGAGTTGATAAAGGTGAAGCAGTCGGCGCCGTCGACCCAGGATACCGAGGCGCGGTTGAATAAAATTCAGAAGTTGCTGGATGACGGGGTTATTACCCAGCAGGAGTTTGATGCTCAGCGAAAGAAGGTTTTGGCGCAGATTTAGGGGGGCATTGTCAGCCTTCTTCGCACGCCATAATCGCCAGATGCGTATCGTAGTGTTCCATGAACTGGGTCGCCTTGCCGTTCTTGAACATCCAGACATCGACCTTGGGCATGGTGACGGTCTTGCCGGTGCGGCGGTGGGTCCACGACATTTCGCCCAGCGCGACGACGCGCCCGCCGTCGGCCACGTATTCGTTGATGTGGTAGAATTCCATCCGCCAGTCGGCCGCCAGTTCCTCGAAATAACCGACCACTTCCTGTTTGGAGGCGCGCGGCTTGGTGAATTCCATGCCCGGCCGGCCGTCGGCCAGCGAACCCCAGGCGATCTCGTCGGCGAGGATGTCGTACCAGACGCTGGCGTCGCCCCGGGTCTCGAACCACCGGGCGTAGGCGGCGCGCAAGGTGGCGACGTTGGTTTCTTCTTCGGTCATGCTCGGCGCTCCCGTTTTGGCGCCCGTGTTCGTGGGGGGCGGGGAGGGCAATTATAGGGGCTGTTTGTGGGGGCGTGGGGTTTTATTGGGAGAGCGGGGCGGTGTGCGTTGCCGGGCGGGCTCTTGAGGATATGCGGAATCGGTAGGTTCCCCGGCCCGCGCGCGCCCCAGGTGATGCATCATAGATACTTCACCCGGCCCTACGCCTTACCCGCGCGCTCACGTTGTCGGATTGACGAACACCCGTCGGGCCTCAAGCCAGCCCCACGGCGCCGCCCAAGATGATGCATCATAGATGCATCACCCTGGTCCCTTCCCTCCGGTGGATAACCTGGGCTTACGCCGCCTGTCGGCGACGGTCCCAGAACATCCTTACCCGGCGCCTTACAGCGAGGAAGGTCTGGCGGCGGTGCTACTCAGCGGCGTCAACCTCACCTTCGCGGCCGACGTAATCCTTCTTATAGAGTTCCGCGCCTTCCTCTTTGAATTTGTCGGACATATCTTTCATCCCATTGTCGGCATAATCCCGCACCAGATTCGTGATCTCCATGGCGCAGAATTTGGGGCCGCACATGGAGCAGAAGTGGGCCGTTTTGTGGGCGTCCTTCGGAAGGGTCTGGTCGTGGAAGTCCTTGGCCCGTTCCGGGTCGAGGCCGAGGTTGAACTGGTCTTCCCAGCGAAACTCGAAGCGGGCGCGGGAAAGCGCGTCGTCGCGGGCGGCGGCGCCCGGGTGGCCCTTGGCGAGGTCGGCGGCGTGGGCGGCGATCTTGTAGGTGATCACCCCTTCCTTGACGTCGTTGCGGTCGGGCAGGCCCAGGTGTTCCTTCGGCGTCACGTAGCACAGCATGGCGGTGCCGAACCAGCCGATCATGGCGGCGCCGATGCCCGACGTGATGTGGTCGTAGCCCGGGGCGATGTCGGTGACCAGCGGGCCAAGCGTGTAGAAGGGCGCTTCCTTGCACACCTCAAGCTGCTTTTCCATGTTGACCTTGATCTTGTGCATGGGCACGTGGCCGGGGCCTTCGATCATCACCTGGCAGTTCTTTTCCCAAGCGACATCGGCGAGCTCACCCAAGCTTTCCAGTTCGGCGAACTGGGCGGCGTCGTTGGCGTCGGCGCCGCAGCCGGGGCGGAAGCCGTCGCCCAGGCTGAAGGCGACGTCGTAGCTGGCCATGATCTCGGCCAGTTCCTCGAAGTTGTCGTAGAGAAAGCTTTCCTGGTGATGCGCCAGGCACCACTGCGCCATGATCGAGCCGCCACGCGAGACAATGCCGGTGATGCGGTCGGCGGTCAGGTGGATGTGCTTGAGGCGCACGCCGGCGTGGATGGTGAAGTAATCGACGCCCTGTTCGCACTGCTCGATGATGGTGTCGCGATAGATTTCCCAGCTCAGGTCCTCGGCCCGTTCGACTTTCTCCAGCGCCTGATAGATCGGCACGGTGCCGATGGGGACGGGGGAATTCCTGATGATCCATTCGCGGATGTTGTGGATGTTGCGCCCGGTGGAGAGATCCATCACCGTGTCGCCGCCCCAGCGCGTCGCCCACACCATCTTGTCGACTTCTTCCGCCACCGAGGAGGTCACCGCCGAGTTGCCGATGTTGGCGTTGATCTTGACCAGGAAATTGCGGCCGATGATCATCGGCTCGGTTTCCGGATGGTTGATGTTGGCGGGGATGATGGCGCGGCCACGGGCGACTTCGGACCGCACGAATTCCGGCGTCACCACGTCGGGGATTTCGGCGCCGAAGGTCTCGCAATCCTCGCGCGCTTTCGCCACGGCGGCCGGGTCTAGATCGCGGGCGATGTTTTCGCGGATGGCGATGTATTCCATTTCCGGCGTGATGATGCCCTGCTTGGCGTAATAATACTGGCTGGTGGGCACCCGGTTGATGCCGCGACGCGGCGGGTTCTTGACCGGGAATTCGGGCACCAGTTTTTCGCCGGTGACGCCGCCGTTGTCTTCCAGCTTCACTTCGCGGGCCGGGTAGGTCTCGGTATCGCCGCGGGCGATAATCCAGTCCTCGCGGATGCGCTTCAGGCCGGCTTCGATGTCGATGGCCTGGGCCGGATCGGAATAGGGGCCGGAGGTGTCGTAGACCACCAGCGGCGGTTCGTTGGCGCTTTCGTGCACGGCGATTTCGCGCATCGGCACGCCGACGTGGCCGAGCAGTTCGCCGGGCACGTAAATCTTTTTCGAGGCGGGCAGGGCGCCGGTGGTGACGTCGCCTGTGGTCGGCTTGGAAATGACGTTCATGGTGGATCTCCTGTTTATACGCAAAAAGCGGGAGATCCGGGGGCGTCGCGGGGGTTTTGGAAACGGTTCCATCCCTACGCCGGTGTGACCCGGATCAGGTTCAACGGGTCCCCGCGTTGACGCTAAATTCTGAGCGCCGGGCGGAATCTCAGCCTCCTAGCGAGGCTCCCCGTGGAATGACTCTCAATGTGGGGACGCAGCCGGCGGCGGTCAAGGGATTCCGGCGCCGGCCATGTGGATAACTGGCGGCTGACGCGGCGGCGTGAGTATCCTTACACTGGCCCAAGACGGAAAAGGTTTTTCGGAGTGTGGAGCGGATGCTGGAGCACTTGCTCAAGGAACGGGATTGTCTGGTCGCCGACGGCGCCACCGGCACCAATCTGATGCTGGCCGGGCTGGCGCCGGGGCGGCTGCCGGATCTCTGGAATAGCGAGCGGCCGGACCCTGTGGCGGCGCTGCACCGGGCCTTCGTCGATGCCGGCTCGGACATCATCCTGACCAACACCTTCGGCGCCAGCGCGCGCCGGCTCGGGCGGCTCGGCGCCGAGGGGCGCTGCGCCGAGATCAACGTCGCCGGCGCCACCCTGGCC
>JAYOFM010000129.1:0-8803 GCA_038117225.1 Rhodospirillales bacterium | reverse complement strand
GATCGAAAGTCGATGTCGGTTCATGCTTCCTTTCCGGGCGCCGCCGCGGCCGCGCGCGCGGGTGGCTGTCGCCCCGGGTATCGCCAAGATCGGCCGGTTTCTCGGCCAGACGCGCAACGGTGATGGTCTTTTCCAGCGTGTTCGACGGGCCGATGGCGGCGAGGAAGCGATCGATACTGCTCGCCGTCAGTTCGACGAAGGTCTGGCGCTGCTGGATGCGGATGCGGCCGACGTCGTGCTTGGTGACGTCGCAGCTCTTGCACAGCATGGGTAGGATCCAGCGCGCTTCCGCCTTGTCGTCGCGACCGACCGACAGCGATACCCAGACCGCGTCGGTGAAGCTGACGTCGCGTTTGGGCCCGCTCGCCACCGGTCCGGACTCCGACAGTTCCTCGGGCGCCGAACGGCCGGCCCGGTGCAGGCGGATGAAGGCGGCGGCGATGTGGGTCGCGCCATGATCGGCCAGCAATTTTTCCGCCAGCATTGTTTCCGATTCGCCGGGGGCCTCGGTGAGGATCGGATCGGCGAACAACCGTTCGTCGTCGCGCCGCATGATGTCGTCGACCGACGGCGGCCGCGCCCAGGTGGCGTCGATGTTGGCCGCCCGCAACAATCGTTCGGTGCCGGCGCGCGAACGGTGCGGCACGATCAGCACACTGACCCCCTTGCGTCCGGCGCGCCCCGTGCGGCCACTGCGGTGCAAAAGCGATTCCGAGTTCTTCGGTAGATCGGCGTGGATCACCAGTTCCAGATCCGGCAGGTCGATGCCACGCGCCGCCACGTCGGTGGCGATGCAGACTCGCGCACGCCCATCGCGGATCGCCTGCAGGGCGTGGGTGCGCTCGTTCTGACTCAACTCGCCGGACAGGGCAACGACCGAGAAGCCCCGGTTGTTGAACCGACTGGTCATGCGGTTGACAGCGGCGCGGGTGCCGCAGAACACCAGTGCCGTCTTCGGTTCGTGATAGCGCAACACGTTTATGATGGCGTTTTCCTGATCGCGCGGCGAAACCATCAGCGCCTGATACTCGATATCCACATGTTGCGAGCGTTCGGCGGCGGTTGATATCCGCACCGCGTCGCGCTGATAGCGCTTGGCCAGCGAGGCGATGGTGCGCGGCACGGTGGCCGAATACATCATCGTCCGTCGTTCCGCCGGCGCCGCCTTGAGAATGAATTCCAGGTCCTCACGAAAACCGAGATCGAGCATCTCGTCGGCCTCGTCGAGCACCACCGCGCGCAGCCCCGACATGTCGAGCGAGCCGCGTTCGATGTGATCGCGCAGACGTCCCGGCGTGCCGACGACGATGTGGGCACCCCGCCCGAGAATCTGTCGTTCCATCCGCATGTCCATGCCGCCGACGCAGGACGCCACGGTGGCGCCGGTTTCGGCGTACAGCCATTCCAGTTCGCGCCGCACCTGCAGCGCCAGTTCCCGCGTCGGTGCCACGGCGAGCGCCAATGGCGGCGGTGCCGGCAAGCGAACCGGTTGAAAGCGTTCGGCGCCGGCCAGCAGCGTCGGCGCCAACGCCAGGCCGAAGGCAACGGTCTTGCCCGACCCGGTCTGCGCCGACACCAGGGCATCGGCGTCGCGCAATTCGGGTGCCAGCACGGCCTGTTGCACCGGCGTCAATTCCGTATAGCCGCGATTGCGCAACGCCTGGGCAAGCGCCGGAACGACTTCGTCAAATCCTGTCATGGTTCATCTTTCGGGGTATCGAGGGCGCGCGCGGCGAGACCGAGGCGCGGCTCCTTGGGGCCACCAATGGCCCAGACCGGGATTGTTTAGGCCGCATTGGCCAACTTATCAACCGCCGGCCGCGCGCCGGTCAGATCCAAGGCCATCGCGACGCCCAATATCCGCCAGTCACCGAAACCACGCTCGTCCGCGGATTCCCCGGCTCCAGCGATTTTGGCCTTCATCCGTTGGCCATGTGATCGATGACCTATATCGACATCGGCACTTGGACATGAACCTCTTCATTCAGAACCTCGTTGATGGCTTGAATGAGTTTAAGGCGATCGATCGGCTTGGTGACGACGGCGTTCATGCCACTGGCGATAAAACTTTCCCGGTTCTCGACGACGGCATCCGCCGTGACGGCGATGATCGGGATGGCGGATTTCACGTTCGATTCCTGACGAATGATGCGCGTTGCATCCGGACCGTCCATGTCCGGCATGCGGACATCCATGAGAACCACGTCGAAGTCGCCGGCGCGAACGGCTTCGATCGCGGCGCGGCCGTCATCAACCACGGTGATGGCGTGTCCGAATTTCGACAAGACGGCCGAAATGATCATCTGGTTCAGGTCGTTATCCTCGGCCAACAATATGCGCAAGGGCCGAACCGCCCGGTATTCACCGTTACTGGCATCAAGCGCCGGCGCCGCGACCGTTGTCTCGGAGACAGTGACGGGAATCGTGAACCAGAACGTCGCCCCCTCGCCCTCGACGCTGTCGATGCCGATGTCGCCACCCATCAGTTCCGTCAGTCGCTTGGAAATGGACAATCCCAACCCGGTACCCTGGTATTTGCGAGCCGTCGATGCATCGAGCTGGGTGAAATCCTCGAACAATACCTGCTGACGCTCCCCCGCAATGCCGATACCCGTATCGATCACGGCGAACCGGATGGTCGCGCCACCGTCACGCGACGCGGATACGGTTGCATCGAGACTCACGCTGCCCCGGTCAGTGAATTTGACGGCGTTACCAAGCAGGTTGACCAAAACCTGGCGAATACGCGTCGGATCACCGTTTACGGTGACGGGAAGCGCCGGATCGATTTTCGCGCTGAGCGCGATACTCTTCCCGCTCGCCGTCGGATAGAAAAGTTCGAGGCTGTCGGCGATCAGCGCCCGGAGGTTGAAATCGATGTATTCGATTTCAATCTTGCCGGCCTGAATCTTCGAAAGATCGAGAATGTCATTGAGAATGGTGATCAAGGCCTGCCCAGCACCCTTGATCTTCAGCACCGTTTCGCGCCGTGCTGGAGAGAGCTTTTCATCGAAGTTATCATCGTCGAGCAGAATATCCGCCAAGCCGAGGACGCCGGTCATGGGGGTGCGTATTTCATGGCTCATGGCTGCCAGGAACTCGGACTTAGCGACCGTGGCGGTTTCGGCCTTGACCTTTGCGACCTCCAATTCGTCGCGTGACACTGTGGTCTCGCGCAGTCACGTCGTCATGCGGTTGAAGGACGTCGCGAGATCGCCCAATTCATCATTCCAGAGTTTGGGAAATTTCGCCGCCAGGAACCGCCGCCCCGGAAGCTCGGGTCTGTTCAGCGAAATTTCGATATCCCGGTTCAGACCATCACGACCCAGTTCGTTGGTATGCTGAATGAGCCTGCTCAGGGGCTGGGTAATCGAGCGGGTAATGGAGGCGCCGACAACGACTGACACCAGGACAATAATGCCGATGAAGACGACGATCTGGATCGTACTTTCACGCAGCACCTGGCGAGCGTTATCGGCCGACAGCCTGATTGATATGATCGACTTCTCGCCGATGCCATGATTTAGAAAATAAGACTGGAGTTCGCTTTGAAATATGCGTTTCTGGCTCCAATACGCCTCGCTTTCCAGGATATCCACGGCCTCCGTCGAGGTCTCCCGCGCAACCTCTTCGATCGCCGCTGTTTCCAACTCACGAAGCACGGCCCACGCCGCCGCGAGGCGGCGAAACAGCGGGCCGTTCTCGGCGTCGGGATTGCGGTTGATGTCGGCGATTTTCTGATCGAGTTCGGATTGATGGGCAAAGTAACGTTGTTGCCCGCGCACGTTTCCCGTGAAAGCGAAATTCTGGACGCTTTGGGTGACGATATCGCCCAAGTGGCTGATGCGCGCTATCAAGGCATCGGTTTGCGAAATGCGTTGGAAATTTTTGATGCTGGAGATGACGTCATTTTCGAGCGGCCGCGCAACTTTTTCCAGTTGACGAAATTGCCAATAGCCGACCAGCGCCGCCAAAATGGCAACGGACAAAAACCCGATCAGTAGCTTGGCGCGGATGTTCAAGGCGATTTTCCCGCCATCAATGACCGACAATTTCCTTGGCCGACTTCTGGATATCGGCTGGTACGGTGAGGCCCATCAAACTGGCGGTATTCTGATTGAGGATGATGTAGTTATCACGTGGCGATTCGGTTTTCAGCCAGGCTGGATCCGCACCCTTCAGGATCATCGCTGCTTTTTCTCCGGAAATTCGAGCGATCGCACCGAAGTCACCGACATTACCGACCAGGTGGCCTTTCAGCACGCCCTGCTTGTTACAGGCGAAAGACGGCTTTTTGTGTTTCTTGGCTAGACCGACGATGATCTCTTCGCCGCCGGCGGAATGGACCAGGGTATCGCAGGTCGAAAAAATTGAATCCACGGACGCGATGACCGCCTGCAATTTCGTCCGCATGTCATCCAGATCGACCGCAGCCACATCGACCACGCGGATGCCGCGCCGTTCCAGCAGCGCCTTGACCTCCTTGAACTGGTTCGTCGAATTGGGCTCACCCATGCGGCGGACGACGGCGATGGATTTGGTGTCGGGATAGATCCGTTCGAAGACAAAATACTGCTGCCGGAACGGCACGTAATTTCGCGTGCCCACCAGATTGTTCTTCGACGACTCCAGTGACGCGATCAGATTCGATTCGACCGGATAGGTGCAGACCGAAAACACCACTGGGATCGGTTTCGCCATCTTGGCGGTGATGTCCTTGGCAATGGCCGTGCCGGGGGTGGTCAGGGAATAGATTAGGTCGACCTTGTCGGCGATGAACGCGTTGATGATCTCGCGCTGCTTATCCCCATCCGCTTCCGGATTCTTGATGATGAAGCGCACGTTCTTGCCCTCGACGTAGCCGTTTTCCGCCAGTCCCTGCTTGAAGCCCTCGACGCTGCGGTCAAATTCGGCAACGCCCGACCACCGAGCGATACCGATAGTGGCGATGCCGCCTGCACCGTCGTTCAGACGATAAACCATGCCCCCCCGGCGATGAGAAGACCCATGACCG
The DNA here is from genome assembly GCA_038117225.1 of Rhodospirillales bacterium. Lineage (GTDB taxonomy): Bacteria > Pseudomonadota > Alphaproteobacteria > Rhodospirillales > Casp-alpha2 > JAYOFM01. The sequence goes on along the minus strand of JAYOFM010000129.1, from coordinate 3,789 downwards.
CAATGATCGACCATGTTCTGAAGTTACCTGGCATGACGGACTCCAAATCGGATGTGGACGCGCCGGACCGGCCCCATGGCGACAGCCTGCTAACGATATGCGTCGCCACCTTGCGAAAACTTTTCCACGAATTCGTTCAGCCGCATCCGTAACCGGCTACATTTAGCGCAATACTTCAACCCACATTTACCGGAGAATCACATATCACCATATTCGTTATTATACGTATGTGAATGGGGCGTCCCCCACGGCGCGCGGTGCCGCGGGGATCCGCCCGGACCTTCCCGGGTCCCCAGTTATTTTGCCGGTGCCGCGACGGCACCAGCGACAAACCCCTTGCATCCCCGCCGGCAGATATTACGCTTTTGTCAACGGGCGGCGCGCCGGTCGCAATAGCGGCGAAGACATGCTCGACAGGTAAGATAATTGCCTTGAAGTCTGGGAGGACACCATGACCAAAGACCCTGCGTCACTACGCGTGGCGGCCATCGTCGGCCCCTATTTGAGTGGCAAGACATCGCTGCTGGAAAGTCTGTTGGCGCTGACCGGCGCCGTCACCCGCAAGGGCTCCGCCAAGGAAGCCAACATGGTCGGCGACGCCAGCGCCGAGGCCAAGGCGCGTACCATGTCGACGGAATTGAACGTCGCCTCGACAGAATATCTCGGCGAGCGCTGGACGTTTCTCGATTGCCCGGGATCGGTGGAACTGACGCAGGAGGCGCAGAACGCCCTGATGGTCGCCGATACCGCCGTGGTGTGTTGCGAGCCGGACCCGTCGAAGTCGCTGACCGTCGCCCCCATACTGCGCTTTTTGGACGATCACGGCATCCCGCACATGCTGTTCATCAACAAGATGGACAGCGCGGAATCGAGCGTCAAGGCGACCCTCGAAGCTTTGCAGGAGGTCTCTAACCGGCCGCTGGTGATGCGCGAAATTCCTATCCGCGACGGCGAAACGGTGTCCGGATTCGTCGATCTGGCCAGCGAGCGCGCCTTTGCGTGGAAGCCGGGCAATCGCTCGGCGCTGATCGAGTTGCCCGAATCTGTTAAGGACCGCGAGGCCGAGGCGCGCCAGGAAATGCTAGAAAGCCTCGCCGATTTCGACGATACGCTGCTGGAAAACCTGTTGGAGGACACCATTCCGCCGACCGAGGAGATCTTCGACTATCTGGCCAAGAGCCTGAGCGAAAATCAGATCGTGCCGGTGTTTTTCGGCAACGCGGAAAGCGACAATGGGGTCAAGCGGCTGATGAAGGCGCTGCGCCACGAGGCGCCCGGTGTCGACGTAACGGCGGCGCGGCTCGGCGTCGACACCTCGATCAAGCCCATCGCGCGGGTGTTCAAGACCCTGCACGCCGGGCACGCGGGCAAGCTGTCCTACGCCCGGGTCTGGGCCGGCGCCATCGCCGACGGCGAGACAATTGGCGGCTCGCGGGTCGGCGGCTTGTCGCGCATGACCGGCCAGAAACAGGACAAGGTGGCCAAGGCCGACGCCGGTGACGTGGTCGCCATCGGCCGCATGGACGATGTCGCCACCGGCGACGTGCTGGGCACCGACGACGGCGCCAAGGGGGGCGACTGGGTGGCGCCGCTGGAGCCGTTGTTTTCGCTCGCCATCCACGCCGCCGATCGGGGCGACGAGGTCAAGCTGTCGAGCGGGCTGGCCAAGCTGGCCGATGAGGATACCTCACTGACCTATGGGCAGAACGCCGATACCGGCGAGTTGTTGCTGTGGGGCCAGGGCGAGGTGCACCTGTTGATCGCCGCCGATCGGCTGCGCAACAAGTTCGGACTCGACGTCACCACGTCGCGACCGCAGGTGCCCTACAAGGAAACAATCCGCAAGCCGGTCTCCAAGCGCTCGCGCCACAAGAAGCAGTCCGGCGGGCACGGCGAATTCGGCGATGTGCATCTCGACATCAAGCCGCTGCCGCGTGGTTCCGGGTTCGAGTTCGACGAGAAGATTTCCGGCGGCGTGGTGCCGCGCCAGTACTTCCCGGCGGTCGAGGCCGGGGTCAAGGAGTTCATGGGCCGGGGGCCGCTCGGCTTTCAGGTGGTCGATGTCTCGGTGACCCTGATCGACGGCCAGGCGCACAATGTGGATTCGTCGGAAATGGCGTTCAAGAAGGCTGCCGGACTGTGTATGCGCGAGGCCATGCCCGACGCCGCGCCGGTATTGCTGGAACCGATCTTCGAGGTCGACATCGCGCTGCCGCGTGACTTCACGTCCGGCGTGCAGCGGTTGGTCTCCGGCCGCCGTGGACAAATCCTCGGCTTCGACGCCAAGGCTGGCTGGGAAGGCTGGGACGAGGTCAAGGTGCAGCTGCCGCAATCGGAAATGCATGATCTGGTGATCGAGCTGCGCTCCATGACCAAGGGGGTCGGCACCTTTAACTGGCGTTTCGACCATCTGCAGGAACTGACCGGCAAGGATGCCGATAACGTGGTCAATGCCCGCGCCGAAGCGGCGCAGTGACTAGTCGGGCGGACAAAAAAAAGCGCCGGGACCACTAGGGTCCCGGCGAGTTTGAACAGGGAGGCTTCACGTCTGGGAGACGTAGGAACCACATGGGTGGTCCCTTGTTTCCGGGCGGGGAGCCCGGAACTGGCTCGGGCCGAGGCCCGAAACCGATGCGGGATCAAAGCGGCTGCCTGAAGCGAGTGGTGGGCAGGAGAGAAAGCCCGTCGCCGGCGCCGGGGCTCCGATCCCAGAACCCTTTACGATGCTGCAGTGCATCATCGTGTTGAGAATTATATAGGCGCCTGATCTGCTCCCTGCCACTGACAATGACGCATTTCAGCTATGCACCTAGCGCATGGCTGAAATGCCCCAGTCAGCCCGGGCTTTTTCTCTCAAGGCCGCCATCGGCCATTTTCTCGACCAAAAAATCGCGGAACGCGACGACCCGGGCACTGTTGCGCAACTCCTCCGGATAAGCGAAGAACAGTTCAATTTCCGGGCCGCGCAACTCCGGCAGTATCTCGACTAGTGGCGCGGCGGTCTCACGGCTCATGTAGTCGGGCAACGCGCCGATCCCAAGGCCGCTGGCGACTCCACGGTAGATGCCATAGATGCTATTGACCCTAAGCACGGGACGGCGTGGCGCGGCGCCTTGCCGGCGCCCGGCCTTGAGCAGCCAGTTGAGCCCGTCGATGGGCGGCGCCGCGTCCTCGCCGTAGACGATAAGATCGTGATTATCAAGATCGGCGGCGGTCTTCGGCTTGCCATGCGCCTTCAGATAATCCGGCGAGGCGAACACGTGGTAGCGCAATGTCAACAGATGCCGGCGCACCAGATCGGGCTGGTTGGGTGGTGTCATGCGGATGGCGACATCGGCCTGGCGCATGGAAATGTCGAGTTCCGTATCGGCGAGCACCAGGGAGACCTCGATATCCGGGAAGCGCTCGATGAACTCGCGCATGCGCGAGGTCAGCCAGACCGATCCAAATGCCACCGTGGTGGTCACCTTCAAGGGTCCGGTCGGCCGATCGCGGGTATCGGTCAACCGCGATTTCACCTGCGCCAGTTTGGCAAACACATCGTGCGCCGTGCGGTAGAGGATTTCGCCCTGCTCGGTGAGAATCAGCCCGCGCGCATGGCGATGGAACAGCGGCACATTGAGGCTTTCCTCGAGGCCGCTGATCTGGCGGCTGACGGCGGATTGGCTGAGATGCAGGGTTTCGCCGGCATGAGTAAAACTGCCCGCCTCGGCGACCGCGTGAAAGACCCTCAATTTATCCCAATCCATCGCAGGCTCCGCCGCAGCGCCGGTCTATTCCGCCGCCGCC
>JAYOFM010000128.1:0-8946 GCA_038117225.1 Rhodospirillales bacterium | reverse complement strand
ACCTCGACCCACGGCCGCAACATGGCCGGCGCGCGCGGCCTGTGGCGCGCCACCGGCATGACCGATGACGATTTCGGCAAGCCGATCATCGCCATCGCCAATTCGTTCACCCAGTTCGTGCCGGGGCATGTGCACCTCAAGGACCTGGGCCAGATGGTGGCGCGCGAGATCGAGGCCGCCGGCGGCGTCGCCAAGGAGTTCAACACCATCGCCGTCGATGACGGCATCGCCATGGGCCACGGCGGCATGCTGTATTCGCTGCCGTCGCGCGAACTGATCGCCGACAGCGTCGAATACATGGTCAATGCGCACTGCGCCGACGCCATGGTCTGCATTTCCAACTGCGACAAGATCACGCCGGGCATGCTGATGGCGGCCATGCGGCTCAACATCCCCGCCGTGTTCGTTTCCGGCGGGCCGATGGAAGCCGGCAAGATGGAGGTCGACGGCGAGGAAAAGCGCAACGACCTGATCATCGCCATGGTGCAGGCCGCCAATCCTGACGTGTCGGACGAACAGGTCGAGACCTATGAGCGTTCGGCCTGCCCGACGTGCGGCTCGTGCTCGGGCATGTTCACCGCCAATTCCATGAACTGCCTGGCCGAAGCCATGGGGCTGGCGCTGCCCGGCAACGGTTCCATGCTGGCGACCCACGCTGATCGCAAGGAACTGTTCCTGGAGGCCGGCCGCACCATCGTCGAGATCACCAAGCGCTATTACGAACAAGACGACGAAAGCGTGCTGCCGCGGTCCATCGGCTCGGTGCGCGGCTTCGAGAACGCCATGACCGTCGATATCGCCATGGGCGGCTCGACCAACACCATCCTGCATTTGCTGGCGATGGCGGAGGAGGGCGAGATCGGCTTCGGCCTAGCCGAGATCGACGCCATGTCGCGCAAGGTGCCGCATCTGTCGAAGCTGTCGCCGTCGACCAGCCTTTACCACATGGAAGACTTTCACCGGGCCGGCGGCATCATGGCGATCATGGGCGAGTTGGATCGCGCCGGTCTGCTCAACCGCGACACTCCGACCGTGCATGCGCCGACCATCGGCGACGCCATCGAGCGCTTCGATATTCGCCGTTCCGATGATGACGCGGTGCGTCAGTTCTACCTGGCGGCGCCCGGCAACGTGCCGACGCAGACCGCGTTCAGCCAGTCGAAGCGCTACAACAGCCTCGATCTCGACCGCGAGAACGGCTGTATCCGCGATATCGACCATGCCTACAGCGCCGACGGCGGTCTCGCCGTGCTGCATGGCAATCTGGCGGAAGACGGCTGCGTGGTGAAGACCGCCGGCGTCGATGCCTCGATCCTCACCTTCACCGGCCCGGCGCGCATCTGCGAAAGCCAGGAGGAGGCGGTGGCCAAGATCCTCGGCGGCGAGATCGTCGCCGGCGATGTGGTGGTGGTGCGCTATGAAGGCCCGAAGGGCGGCCCGGGCATGCAGGAAATGCTGTATCCGACCAGCTACATCAAATCCGTCGGCCTCGGCGCCGAGTGCGCGCTGATCACCGATGGCCGGTTCTCCGGCGGCTCGTCCGGGCTGTCGGTCGGCCACATCTCGCCGGAAGCGGCCGAGGGCGGCATGATCGGTCTGGTCGAGGAGGGCGACAGCATCGAGATCGATATCCCAAGCCGCCGCATGACCCTGGCCGTCGACGCCGCCGAACTGGACCGCCGCCACGCCGCCATGGTGGCCAAGGGCGGAGACGCCTGGAAACCGGCGAACCGCCAGCGTCAGGTGACACAGGCGCTCAAGGCCTACGCGGCGCTCGCCACCTCGGCCTCGCGCGGCGCCGTGCGTGATGTCACGCAGCTCGATGCCGCGCCGACGCGGCTGGCGGCGGAGTAGGGGGCATGAGCAACGCCGCCGTCGAGACGTTCGTTTCCCAGGTGGAAAGGGTGCTGGCATCGACCGACGACGCGGCGGAAATCACCCGCCGCGTCACCGAACTGGCGCGGCCGCTGGCCGAGGACACCGGCTGGCTGGAGGAGCGCCACCGCGAGACCGACGACGCGCAGGGCTTCGGCGTCACCATCGTGCACAAGGAAGCGGACGACGGGCTGCTGGTGGAAACCGTGTGCTGGGCGCCGGGACGCGGCGTCGCGCCGCACGACCACCGCACCTGGGGCGTGGTGATCGGTCTCGAGGGCGAGGAGATCAACGTCGACTGGCGGCGGCTCGATGACGGCGCCGAGGACGGTTTTGCTGACATCGAGGTCGCCCGGGAAACCACCATCCGCCAGGGCGTCACCTGCACCCTGATGTCCGACGATATCCACAGTGTGCGCAACGAGGGCGACACGCCGTCGTTGTCGCTGCATGTCTACGGCCGCAATCTGGCGACCACCGGCCGCTCCGAATTCGACCCCATCAACAAGCGCCAGTACCCCTGTCCCGAGCGTAAGCGGAAGTAACCGCCAGTCAGCCGCTCGGCTTGGCCTTGGCCATGAACGAGGCGACCCCGGCGCCGAGCAGTTTCGGCAGGTGGGTGTAGGTGTAGGTGACGCCCTTGGCGAGCGCCGTCTCGATGGCGTCCGTCGCCGCCGGCATGCCGGCGATGTGGCCGGCGGCGGTGATCTTGGCCAGGGTGGCGTCGATGGCGGCGGCGACGTCGGGGGCTGTCGGGTTGCCTGGGTGGCCCATGGACTGCGACAGGTCGGACGGGCCGATGAAGAACACGTCGACGCCGTCAACGGCGAGGATGTCATCGGCGTTGTCGATGGCGGCCCGGTGTTCGAACTGCACGCAGACCAGCGACTGTTCGTTGGCGGCGACGGTGAAGTCCTGCATCTTGGCGCCCATGCCATAGCGGTCGGGCCGCGTGCCGACGGCGAGGCCGCGATTGTCGCCGGGGCCGAACCTGACCGCCGAGACGGCGCGCCGGGCATCCTCGGCCGAGTTCACGTGCGGCACCTGAACACCCATGGCGCCGCGATCCATGACCGCCGAGATATCGGCTTGGCTGTTGCTCTTGGGCCGGACGATGGGGGTGATGCCGGCGGCGTCGGCGGCCATGGTCATCAGCTCGCAGGTTTCCAGCCCGATGGTGCCGTGTTCCATGTCGATCAGTACCCAGTCGAAGCCCGCGTAGGCGACCATTTCGACGATCTGCGGCGACGGAATCATCACCGAACAGCCGAATGCCGGCTCGCCGGCCTGGAGCTTCAACTTCATGATATTTTGTTTCATCGCGGGCGTTCCTTTTCCAAGTCGCTGGACAATGGGCTAGACTGCCGATCGACGTCAACGCTGGCGCCGCTCGGCAGTGCCGGACCAGCCATACATTCAAGAGGGCTCATGAGATGACTATTGCCGTGGGTGACACCATTCCGTCGGTAACGCTTTTCTTGTTGCAAGACGGCGCGCCGGTGGCCGTCGCGTCGGACGATCTGTTCGCCGGCAAGAAGGTCGCCCTGTTCGGCGTGCCGGGGGCGTTCACCCGTACCTGCTCGGCCAAGCATCTACCGGGTTTCGTCGCCGCCGCCGAGGACCTCAAGGCCAAGGGCATCGACGAGGTCATGTGCCTATCGGTGAACGACGCCATGGTCATGGGCGCGTGGGGCCGCGAGCATGGCGCCGAGGGCCGGGTGACCATGCTCGGCGACGGCCTGCTCGACTTCACACGCGCCGCCGGTCTCGAGTCCGACATGAGCGCCAAGGGCTACGGCGTGCGCTGCAAGCGTTTCTCGATGATCGTCGATGATGGCGTGGTGACGGCGCTGCACTTCGAGCCGCCGGGCGAATTCGGCGAGACCAGCGCGGAGACCTTGCTGGCTGATCTCTGAGGTCGGTTACTTCGGCACCGGTTTGGCGCTGATGCCACTGATGCGATAGGCATCGTGACAGGCGCGGCAAGCCGTGGTGACGTCGCGCAGGGCGCCGATCACGACCTGGTAATCGGCCGTGGACGCGGGTGCGGTAACGGTCGCGGCCACAGTGGCGAAGGTTTCCGCTGCGGCATGGAATTGTGCCCCCATGGCGCGAAAATCCTCGGGCATGTAGCGCCCGAAGCCGGGCCCCACGCCCATGCCCATTCCCTGGCCCATCCCCTGGCCCATACCGGGCAGGCGGCCCATGGGATCGCGCATCGCCTTGTAGCGCGTGCTCATGTTGTGCGCGGCGATCACTGCGGCCTCCATGAAGTCGCCGTCGGCAATCGCCGAGACGATGTCGTCCAGGTTGCCCATGTGGGTTCGCATCTCGGCCATGAATGCATCGGCGACATGGGCGGGCAGGGCGATATCCGTGCGCGGGTCTTCATCGGCGCGCACGCTGGCATCGGAACTCAGCACGACGAAAGCCAGCGCAAGGAGGAGTAGAACAGGTCGCATCGGACGGCCTCGCATCGTTACGACTTAGTGGAGCCTCCTACGATGCGACGCCCGCCGCCATGACGGAGATCAAGTCCGGCCGGCGGCCGTCTGTTCGCGCATTTTTTGGTCGCCTACATCTTCTTGAATGTCATGGTGTCGCCCGGCTGCATGACGACGACCTTGGTCGAGGTCGTGCCGAGGGCGGCCTTGAGCTGTTCCGGCGTGCCCTTCAACGGCTTGAAGGTGCCGTAGTGGATCGGCATGACGATTTTTGATTTCAGCAGGGTCTTGATGGCATAGGCGGCATGCGTCGGGTCCATGGTGAAGTGGCCGCCGATGGGCAGGAATTCCACGTCCGGCTGATAATAACTGCCGATGAACGCCATGTCGGCGAACACGCCGGTGTCACCGGCATGATAGATTTTGTAGCCGTCTTCCAGTTCGATGATGTAACCGGCCGGCTCGCCGCCCGGATGAACGGTCTTCTTGCCGTCGGCGCCCTTGTGGACGACTTCCGATGAATGCTCGGCCCGCACCATGGTGACGGTGATGCCGTCGACCGGCTTGATCGGCCCGGACTTGTTGAAGCGGATCATCTGCTTGTAATCGACAATGCCGAGGGTGCCGAAGGTGTGGCCCATGTCGGCGTTGATGCCGAGCTTGGCGGCCGGATTGGCCTTCATGATGGCGGCGGTGTCGCCAATGTGGTCGCCGTGGCCGTGCGTTAGCAGCACCAGATCAACCTTGCCCAGCTTGGCCAGGTCCTTCATGGCTTCCGGTGTCTTCGGGTTTTTGGAAATGAACGGATCGACAAGGATCACCTTGCCGCCGGGGCTGACGATCTTCAGCGCCGCCTGGCCGTACCAGGTGATGTCGGCGGCCTCGACGGTGGTGGATGCGGCCATCAGGGCGATGGCGCCAGCGCACAGTGTCGTGCCGAATTTCAAGTGTTGCATGACGATGGTCTCCCTGTTGCTGACGATATATTCGTGTCATATTTAGCGACATATGTTGGCGTGCCCACTGCCATTCAAGCACGAAATCGCGATGAGCGGTCGTCTTGTGCACAATACCGTGTTTCGGTGTAGACTTCCGCAGGGGGTAAGGTCATGGCTGACGCGGCGGCGACCCGGTCCGAACGATATGATCTAAGCACGGTGCGCGCCCTGGTTGGCGGCACCAAGCATGCGCTGTTGAACGTTTCCGCCGACGGTCTGCTGATCGAAGGCGAGCTTTTCGGCATCGCCGAGGGCGAACACTGCACCATCACCATCCAGGTGCAGGCGTTGGGCAAGTGGTTGCCGTTGCCGGTCGACGGCCGCGTCATCCGGATCGATGATCGCGGCACCGCCATCAACTATCGCAACGCGACGCGGACCTGGGATAAACTGCTGACGGCGTTGAATAGACGCGAGGCATCGCCGCGCTGATTGCGCACGGAATTGGGAGAGCCGGAATGACCGATAGCCCCGTGACCCTCGACATCCGGCCCGTCGCCGGACGCATCGGCGCCGATATTCACGGTATCGATCTGTCGACACCGCTCAGCAATGCCGAGGCGACCGCCATCCGCGATGCCCTCAATGCGCACAAGGTGATCTTCTTCCCCGGCCAAGCCTTGACGCCGGAACAGCAACTGACCATCGGACGCCTGTTCGGCGAACCCCGCGATACGCCGCACGTGGCCTCCATGCCCGGCTATCCGGCGATCATCGAAATCGTCAAGGAACCGGAAGAAACCAACGTCTATAATTTCGGCGGCGACTGGCACACGGACATGACCTACCTCGACGAGCCGGCCAAGGGCGCCGTGTTCTACGCCCTGGAGGTGCCGCCGGCCGGCGGCGACACTATCTGGGCCAACATGTGCGCCGCCTATGACAGCCTGTCGGACGGCATGAAGGAACTGCTGGGCGGCATGCGCGCCGTGCATTCCGGCGCCCGCTCCTACGGCACCAGCGGCAAGTACACCGGTGACGTCATCCCCAACAAAACCATGACCGTGACCCCGTCGGAAGAGGCCGACCGCGGCGAGACGGTGCACCCGGTCGTCCGCACCATCCCGGAAACCGGCCAGAAATCGCTCTACATCAATCCCAACTACACGGTGCGCTTCGAGGACATGACGGAAGAGGAATCGAAACCGTTGCTCGATTATCTCGTCCGCCACGCTCAGCGCGATGAGCTGTGCGTGCGCTACCGCTGGTCCGCCGGCACCGTCGCCGTGTGGGACAATCGCTGCACCATGCACCGCGCCCTCAACGACTACGACGGTCACCGCCGCGTCGCCCGCCGGGTGACCATCGGTGGTGATCGGGTGGTGGCGTAACTTATCGAGCGTTCGCGTGAATGACGCGTGTCTTGACCGCTTGCTTCGGCCGCGATTTAACACCGCATGCTGAACAACGCCACCATCGCCCGTGAGTTGCCCGACCAGCCGGAGGTGGTGGCGTTATTGGCCGAGGCCGACGCCTTTTATGACAAGCACTACCCGCCGGAGCTGCAGAACCTGCTCGACGTTTCCAGTCTGGAAGCCCCCAACGTGCATTTCTTCGTTGCGCGGTTGGATGGCGCCGCCGCCGGGTTCGGCGCGGTCGTCGATCATGGCGACTGGGGCGAGGTCAAGCGCATGTACACCGCCGAAGCGGTTCGCGGCATGGGCTTCGGCCGGTTGATCCTGGAAGCCTTGGAGGAGGCCGGCCGCGCCTTGCGGCTACCGGTGCTGCGGCTGGAAACCGGCTACAAGCAGACCGCCGCCATCGCGCTCTACGAGAACGCCGGCTATCACCGTCGCGGTGCCTTCAGCCACTACCCGGATATCGTCGAAAGCCTGTTCTTCGAGAAGCTTCTTTAGTCCGACAACTCGCACCACACCGGCGTGTGGTCGGAGGCTTTTTCCTTGCCGCGCGGCGTCTTGTCGATGCCCGAGGCGACCAGGCGGTCGGCGGCCTGCGGTGATAACAACAAATGATCGATCAGCAGGCCGTTGTCCTTCTGCCAGGCGCCGGCCTGGTAATCCCAATAGCTGTAGAGATGCGGCGCCGTGTGGAAGGCGCGGAAGGCGTCGGTCAGGCCCAGGTTCAAGAGCTGACGGAAGCGGTTGCGGCTTTCCGGCCGGCACAGGGCGTCGTCGGCGAAACGCGCCGCGTCGTGGACGTCGCTGTCCTTGGGCGCGATGTTGTAATCACCGCCGAGCACGATGGCGTCCTCGCTTTCCAGGATGTCGCGCACGTGGGTCACCAGACGATCCATCCAGGCCAGCTTGTAGAGGTATTTTTCGTGGTCGCCGCCATCCTCGTTGCGGGTCGGATTGCCGTTGGGAAGGTAAATGGCGGCGACCCGCACGCCGCAGGTGAAGGCCTCCAGATAGCGCGCCTGTTCGTCGGTCTCGTCCCCCGGCAGCGTTGTTTCCAACACGTCGATCGGTTGCTTGGACAGGATGGCGACGCCGTTGTAGGTCTTCTGGCCGGCAACGACGACGTTATAGCCGGCGTCCTCGATTTCCAGGCGCGGGAAGGCGTCCTCGACGCATTTCAGTTCCTGCAGCAGGGCGACATCGGGCTTGAACTCGCCGAGCCATTCCACCACCCGCGGCAGCCGCGCCTTGATCGAATTGACGTTCCAGGTGGCGATCTTGACCATCGAGAGTGCTCCGGTGAAGCCCAAGGAAAAGGCCCGTCGGACGACGGGCCTGATGTCATAGCACGAATGGCGGTGTCGCCGGAAACCCGATCCCTAGAACACCGAAAACGAGGCGCCGCAGCCGCAGCTGGCGGTGGCGTTGGGGTTGGAAACCTGAAAGAAGGCGCCGCCCAGTTCGTTGACGAAGTCCACTTGCGATCCCTCGATGAGGCTGATCGAGGCCTCGTCGGTGACGACGCGAACGCCGTTGTGTTCGAACGTCAGGTCGTCGTCCTTGATGTGGTCGTCCAGGTCGAAGCCGTACTGGAAGCCCGAGCAGCCGCCGCCCGATACGGTGACGCGCAGCATCAGCTCCGGCTTGCCCTCGGATTCACGCAGCTTGGCGATCCGCGCGGCGGCGCTGTCGGTGATAAGGAGGCGTTGTTCCGTGCTGGTACCGTCGGGCATCGTCTACGTTCCTGGTTCGGTTCCGCGTGGTGTTTATGTAGTCCGCTTGGCGCCAATGTCAATCGGCGTCAGCCTTTCGCCTTTGTTTTCAACTTCTTCGCGCCCTTGTCGCGCCACCGGGCGATGCCCGCCTTAGCGCATTCCATGTCCTGCGCGGCGGCGCCGCCGGAACAGCCGATGGCGCCGACGACCGTCGTTCCCGACAACACCGGATAGCCGCCACCGACGGTGGAAAAACGTCCGCCCGACGATGTATGAATGCCGAAGGTCAAATCGCCGGGAATACAGATTTCGTTGTATTCGTGCGTCGGCCGCTTTGAAACGGCGGCGGTGAACGCCTTGTCATCGGACAGCCGCACGCTCAACACCTTGGCCCCGTCCATGCGCTGAAAGGCGATGGTGTTGCCGGATTCGTCGACCACGGCGACGCACATGGGGATGCCGATTTTTACGGCATGCGCCCTGGCGCCGGCGATCAGCACCTCGGCATCGGCGAGGTCGAGGCGTTTTATGGTCTGCATGCGGCGGCTCCCGTGTG
>JAYOFM010000127.1:0-9038 GCA_038117225.1 Rhodospirillales bacterium | reverse complement strand
CCCTACGGACGGATGCCGCTGACCGCGCTCTTACACCACTCGGTGGGACGTACCCGGATGACCGGTCGCAAGCCATCCTGGAGCGGCACGGCGCCTCGATCGCCATCGTGGAACTGGAAGAGCCTTTCTTCTTCGGTTCGGCAAAAGCCGTCGAACGTGCGGTCGATGATCTGCTTTCCCAAGGAGCCCGTTACATCCTGCTCGATCTCAAGCGGGTCAAGAGCTTGGATAGCTCCGCCGTGCGCTGCATGGTGAGAATTCATCGCCAGGTTGCCAAACTCGGCGGCAGATTGACAATCTCTCATGTCTTGCGAGAGCGGCGTAAATACCGGGCGGAATCCGACCATTACGGCCCCAAGAAAATTGACCGCCGCAAGAAGCTTTCTCGACGCGAAAAATGGCATCAACTGGAACAGTTTGAGGGGATTGCCGAGATCCGGCCCGCCAATATCTTCGACGATACGGATTCCGCGCTGCGCAAGTTTGAAAACCAAGTTCTTCAAGACGCAACGTTGAGCGAATTCGAGAACGGCTTTCGAGGCCCGTCGTGGCCGGCGATCTTCCGAGGGCTGACCCGAGCGCAAATCAGGATAATTCGACGGTACGCCGCGCGCCATGAGTTTCCCGAACAGACCAAAGTCTTTGATCAAGGGGACCCGGGAGACAATGTTTATATCGTCACCCGCGGCACCCTGGATGTCATCCTGGATATCGCGGGCACGGGCCGGCGGATACGGGTTAGTACCCTCGGTGCCGGCTCGGTCTTCGGAGAAATGGCCTATCTTGACCCAATGCCGCGTTCCGCGTCCGTCATCGCCGTCGAAGACTGCGTGTGTTACAGCATCTCATCGGCGGAACTGCATCGGTGTCTCTCGGCCGAACCGGGCATCGCGACAGTGCTTTTGAGAAATCTGAGCCTGATCTTCACGAAAAGGCTGCGCTCGGCCAATCGGGCGATCATCGAACTGGAAACCTAAACATTCGCTATCGCCCCCCCGCCGCCGGCAGCACGGTGCCGGTGACGTAGCTCGCTTCCTCCGAACACAGCCAATAGACGGCGTTGGCGACTTCGTCGACGGTGCCGATACGGTCGAGCGGAACTTCGTGGCGCATGCCTTCGAAGCGGGCGACGATTTCCTTTTCGCGGGCTGGATCGGTGAGAGTGTAGCCGGGGGCGACGGCGTTGACGCGGATGCCCTGCGGGCCGACCTCGCGGGCAAAGCCCCGGGTGAAGGTGTCGATGGCGCTTTTCAACGCGGCGTAGTCGGCCCATTGGTTGGGCGAGCCCAAGGCCGTCGCCGTCGACGAGATGTTGACGATGGCGCCGCCGCCGCCACCATTGGCCGGCGACATGCGTTTGGCGGCCTCGCGGCAAAACATGATTGGGCCGATAAAGTTGACGCGGCAAAGCTCGTTGACCACTTCCCAAGTGACGTCGGCAACAGCGCGCTTGGGCCCGGTGATGCCGGCGTTGTTGACCAGGGCGTCGATGCGGACGCCGTCGGCATCGAGGGCTGCGAACAGGGCGACGATGTCGTCCTCGTTGCCGGAATCACATTTATAGGCGCGGCCGCCGATATCCGCCGCTACGGCCTCGGCCGCGTCGGCGCCGGAGACATAAGTCAGCAGCACCCGCCAGCCAGCGGCATGAAAGCGGCGCGAGATGCCGGCGCCGATGCCGCGTCCACCACCGGTGACCAGGACCGTATTCATGCTGGCGACTCCAATACGCGGCCGGCGACCACGACGGCGTCCGGCTTCAGCCCACCCAGTCGATAGCAGAGTTCGACCGGTCCCGTCACGTCCCAGACCGCCATGTCGGCGGCCTTGCCGGTCTCCAGCGTGCCGACCCGGTCGCCCAGGCCGAGGGCGGTTGCGGCATGGCGTGTGGCGCCGGCGAGCGCCTCTTCCGGTGTCAGGCCGAACAGAATGCAGGCCATGTTGAGCGCCAGCAGCAGCGAACCCATGGGCGACGAGCCCGGGTTGCAATCGGTCGCCACCGCCATGGGGATGCCGTGGCGGCGGAACAGATCGATTGGCGGCACCCGGTCGTCCTTCAGCATGTAGAAAGCACCCGGAAGCATCACCGCGACCGTGCCCGCCGCCGCCATGGCCGCGACACCGGCCTCGCCGACCCGTTCCAAATGATCGACGGACAGTGCATCAAACTCAGCAGCCAGCACGGCGCCACCGGCATCCTCAAACTGTTCGGCATGCAGTTTCACCGGCAAGCCGTGGTCACGCGCCGCCTCGAACACGCGCCTCGTCTGATCGGCAGTGAAGCCGACCGCGTCGCAGCAGGCATCGACGGCATCGGCCAGCCCTTCAGCCGCGATAGCCGGAATCATGTCATTGCAAACGAGATCGATATAGCCGTCCACATCACCGTTGTATTCCGGCGGCAGGGTGTGGGCACCGAGGAACGAGGTGACGACGCGGGCCGGCGTATCTTGGCCGACCCGGCGCGCGGCGCGCAGCATTTTCATCTCCGTCGCCGTTTCCAGACCGTAACCGGACTTGATCTCAATGGTGGTCACGCCCTCGGCGAGGAAGCGTCGGGCGTGGCCGACGGCGGTGCGCACCAGCGTCGCCTCATCGGCGGCGCGGGTCGCCCGCACGGTCGACAGAATGCCGCCGCCCGCCGCCAATAGGTCTTCATAGGTGGCGCCGTTCAGCCGCTGCTCAAACTCATCGGCCCGGTTACCGCCATAGACAATGTGGCCGTGGCAGTCGATCAGACCCGGCAACAGCCAACGGCCATCGAGATCGACCACAAGCGCCGCAAGGTCTTGCGGCGCGCCCGGAAGATCACTAGCCGAACCGACGAAGGCGATGCGGCCGCCTTCCACAGCCACCGCGCCGTCTGCGATGATCCCGTACGGGGTCGCGGCACCAGCCGCCAGGGTAGCGACGGGACCGCCGGTCCACAGGCAGTCCCACACCATCGGGTCAGCGCAGCACGAACGGGTTGGCCGCGTCCTCGGCGTAGGAAATCCACACCGACTTGGTCTGCATGTATTCGCGGATGGCGTCCTGGCCGCTTTCCCGGCCGAGGCCCGAACGTTTGTAACCACCGAACGGCGACATGTAGCTGACCGCGCGATAGGTATTGACCCAGACAGTACCGGCTTGCAGTTGTTCGGACATGGCAATGGCGCGGCGGATATTCTGCGTCCATACCCCGGCGGCGAGGCCGTAGACCACGTCGTTGCCGATGGCCAGGGCTTCTTCCTCGTCCTTGAACGGGATCACCGACAGCACCGGGCCGAAGACTTCTTCCTGAGCGATACGCATCTGGTTGTTAACGCCGGTGAATACGGTCGGCTCGACAAACCAGCCATCGCCGCATTCGGGCCGCGTCGCCTTGCCGCCGCCGAGCACGCATTCCGCCCCTTCGTCCTTGGCGACCTGCATGTAGCCGAGGATTTTTTCGTACTGCGGAATGGTGGTGACCGGGCCGACCTGGGTGTCCATGGACATGGGATCGCCCATCCGCGCCGTCTTGGCCAAGGTCACCAGCTTGTCGACGAATTCATTGTGGATGTTTTCCTGCACCAAAAGGCGCGAGCCGGCGATGCAGGTCTGCCCGGTCGCCGCGAAGATGCCGGAGACCACGCCCTTGACCGCGTTTTCGATATTGCAATCATCGAACACGATGTTGGGTGATTTGCCGCCGAGTTCCAGCGACACCCGCTTCAACGAGGCGGCGGCGCTGGCATAGACGTGGCGACCGGAGGCCTCGCCGCCGGTAAAGGCGATCTTGGCGACATCCGGATGATCAACCAGGGCCTGGCCGACTTCCTTGCCGAAGCCGGTGACCACGTTGACGACGCCCTTGGGGAAGCCCGCCTGCTCGACCAACTTGATGAATTCCAGGGTCGAGGCGGAAGTAAATTCCGACGGCTTGATAACCACCGTATTGCCCGCCGCCAGCGCCGGTGCCAGCTTCCACGCCGCCAGCATCAGTGGCGAATTCCACGGCACCACGCAGACGACGACACCAAGCGGTTCATGCCGGGTGTAATTGAAGGTTTCGGGCTTGTCGACGGGTATGACCTCGCCCTCGATCTTGTCCGCGAGGCCGCCGAAGTAATAGTACCATTGCGGCGTGTATTTGAGCTGCATGCCCATTTCGGCGATCAGCTTGCCGTTGTCACGCACTTCGATCTCGGCCAGTCGCTCGGCGTTTTCCGCCACCAGATCGCCCAGCTTGCGCAGCAGGTGGCCGCGCGCGGTCGCGGTCAGGCCGCGCCAGTCGGGGTTTTGGAAGGCCGCCTTGGCGGCGGCGACGGCACGGTTGGCGTCATCCGCGTTGCCGCGCGGGAACAGCGCCCACGGCTGGCCCGTGTAAGGGTTCGAGGATTCAAACCACTCGCCGGATGCCGGATCGACCGACTCCCCGTTGATATACATTTGAAATTTTTCGAGCTGTTGCGACGCCATCGTATCCTCCGAAATGTGGAATTTTACCTGATCCGCTTGAATTCAGCTTACGCCGTCCGGCCCCAGCAGGGCCAGTCGGAATCGATCCTTTAAATAGCCGCCATCGCGCGCCGGGGTCACAAACGCCAGCGGTTCCGCCCGCACCTTGATGACCTGCACGACCGGTCCTTCGGCCTGCGTGAGCAGCGGCAAGGCGGCCTCGAATTCGGCCTCATCGGTGACCGTGCCGGCGCATGGGATCCCCAATCCACGGGCGGCGCCCGCGATGTCGGCGCCAAACGCCGTGTGGGTCGCTTGCATGCCGGTTTCGCCGTAGCGCTCGTTGTCGAACACCGCGACGGCGAGGTTTTTAGGACCGGCGGCGGCGACGGTAGCGAGGGAGCCCAAGCCCATCAGCATGTCGCCGTCGCCGAGGGCGACAAGCACGCGGCGGTCCGGCCGTGCCAGGGCGAGGCCGAGCCCGCTAGCGACGGCGCCGCCGAGGGCATTCCAAAATGGAAACAGATGTGGACCATCGCCGGCGGCGGTGAAATCCCAGGTGACGGCGCCAGGGCCGGTGATGATCAGCAGAGATCGGTCATTGAGCCGCGCCGCCACGTCGCGACGACGCAGCGGATAGCTTTCGGCACGGCCGCTTTCAGCCACCTCAACTGACGCCGGCGTCGCCGAGCAGCGCCAGACGGAAGCGATTCTTCAGGTGCACCCCGTCCCTCGCCGGCAGCACAAAATCAAGCCGCTCGGCCATCACCTTGATGACCTGAAACACCGGCCCATCGGACTCGCGGATGGTCGGCAGGGCCGCGTCCAGTTCGGCCTCGTCACGGATGGTGCCGGTAACCGGAATGCCGAGTGCCGCCGCCGTCGCCGCCAGATCGGCGGTGTGCGCGGTGGCCGTCGCCTGCATGCCGGTTTCACCATAGCGTTCATTGTCGAACACGCAGATGGCGAGATTGCGCGGCGCGCGCACGGCGACGGTGGCGAGACTACCGATCCCCATCAACGCCTCGCCATCGCCGGTGCAGACGAGGACACGCCGGTCCGGCTGCGCCAGGGCCAGACCGAGTCCCATCGGGATCGCGCCGCCCATGGCGCCCCATAGCGGAAAGATATGCGGACCATCGCCGGCGGCGGTGAAATCCCAGTTAGTGGACCCGAGACCGGTGACGATCAGGGTGTCGCCGGAGGTGTCGTTGAGTCGCTGGGCGACCTCGCGGCGATGCAGCGGATAGGATTCGGCGCGTTCCGTGGACATGATGCGTGGCCTCCCCTATTTGCCGAAGGTCTTGATCGGCACCAGACGCTGGTGCAACAGCAGCGCCGCCGCCTGCTGACCGGTGAAGGCGCGATGCAGGATAGCCGCCGACTGCGGTCCCACGTCGGCCGGGTCCTCGACTTCCTCGCACAGGATGCCCGCCGTCTCCAGCGCCGCCCGCGTGGTTTGCCCCATCGGCATCTGCCACGGATTGAACTCGTGCCACTGGCCGCGCATGGTGACGAAAGTAACGAACGGGAACCGGCAAGTCTGGATCAGCGATAGCATGTTGATGCAATTGCCGACGCCGGAGGACTGCATCAGCAGGACAGCCTTGTCGCCGCCCAGCCAGGCGCCGGCGGCCAGCGCCACGCCCTCTTCCTCCGTGGTCAGCGGGATCGCCGTGATGTCGTTATCCTGGATGCAAGTTTCGATCAGCCATTTGTGACCGGCGTCGGGCACGTAGGCGACTTGCCGTACCCCTTCCGCCTTGATGGCAGCGTAGATGTCCTTGGCCCATTCCATGATGCGCGTGGCCCCCTCGATTATGCGACGTCGGTGGAATTCATATGGTGGTATGGCGAATACTACACGGCCGGTCGGGGCCGACAATCGAAAAACCGTAACCGATCGGTCCCGGCGATGATGCCAATCAGCGGATGAATGTCCGCCCTACCCTTCGACCAGCAGCGGCCCTTCAGCCTTAGGCAGCGTCCAGCCGGAACGCCAGCGCTTCCACAGGGTCCAAGCACCGAGCGCGATCAGGATGCAGGCCAGCACTGGCCGCGGGATGCCGCCCATCAGGAACAGCGGAACCGACGTCGCGAAGCAGGCCAGCGGCATATAGAACAAGGTCCATACCTTGGTGCCGCGATGTTCCTGAAACACCGGGAAAGCAGCCGAGAAGAAGGCGACGATACAGAAGAACATGGCCCACGGGCGCAGGAAGAAGGGTGAAATATCGGTGGTGATAGCCATGGCGCGGGCAAGGTTCAATTCGGCGATATTGCCGAGCACGACACCCAGAATCATTGGCGCCAGCGGGAAACCGAAATGCCGCATGGTCAGGCCCAGGATGCCGAACCACAACAGGGTCCACACATCAAGCAGCACGTTGTTGATGGCGAACACGCCGATGGCACAAAAGCCGAGGATGATACTAGCCAGCATGTACATGCGCACACGCGTCACCAGAACGAACACCCGGAGCATCACCGACTGCATACCCAGCATCATGAAGTTAGCCATGAAGAAGGCGATGAAGATGGAGTACGCCAGCACCGGCTCCTCGGCGATGAACGTGGGGGACGGAATGACGTCATGGATCAGCAAGGCACCCAGCATCACGGCCGTGGTCACGTCGCCGGGAATACCCAGCGCCATCAGCACGATCAGCGCGCCACCCTCGACCGCATTGTTCGAGCTTTCCGGTGCGATGATGCCGTCGGGGATGCCGGTGCCGAATTTCTCCGGGTGCTTGGACGCCTTCTTGGCTTGGTCATAGGCGAGGATGTTAGCAACCGAGCCACCGGCCCCCGGCAGGATGCCGGTAAAAACGCCGATCAGCGACGAGCGCAGGACGATGGTCCAACGCTTGGCGATTTCACGGATCGCCCCCATGTGTTCGATACGGACCTTGGCGTCCGAGCGCTCGGCCAGGGAACGGTGGGCGTTGACCGGATCGCGAACGTCGGTCAGCAACTGGCTGAAGGCGAACAGGCCGATCAACACGGCGATGAAATCGAACCCTTGCAGCAGCGCCTCGGTGCCGAAATCGAAGCGCGCCATGCCGACCGCCTCGTCCTCGCCGATGGTGCGAACGAACAGGCCGAGCGCGCCGGCGATCAACCCCTTCACGAGATGCTTGCCGGCCAGACTGGCGGTGATGGTCAAGGCGAACATGACCAGCATGAAATAGTCCCAGGGCTGGAATTCGAGCCCGATGCGCGCCAGTTGCGGCGCCAGGGTGACCAGCAGAACGGCCGAGATGGTGCCGCCGGCGAAGGACGACCACACACCGATGCCAAGCGCCAAACCGGGCCGGCCCTTCTTGGCCATGGGGTGCCCGTCGAAGGTGGTGGCGACGGAACTGGGGGTGCCGGGAATACCGGTCAGAATGCCGGCCATGAGACCACCCGACAGGCCGCCGACCAGCACGCTGACCATGGTCGCCAGACCCTGCGTCGCCGGCATGCCGAAGGTGAACGGCAGGGTCAGCACCACCGCCATGGCGATGGTGAAGCCGGGGATGGCGCCGGCCATCAAACCGGCGGCGACGCCGACCATCATGAAGGCCAGGGTCTTCAGGTGCAGAATTTCGCCGAAGGCGAGGCCGACATTCTCCATGATCATAAGCCGGACCCACTCACCCTAAAGATTATCGAACAGGGCGCCCGACGGCAGCAGCACGCCGAGGCCATAGGTGAACAGCGACCACATGCCGCCGACGGCAATGACGGCGATGGCCAGATGGATCAGCGGTTTCTTGCCGTCCCAGCCGCCGAGCACCGTGCACAGCAAGAATACGAAAGAAATGCCCGACAACAACATGCCGAGGTAAGGCATGGAGGCGAGATAGCCGAAGAACAGCGCGAAACAGTAGATCGGATTACGCCAATGCCGGAACCAGCCGCCGAACCCGCCACCGGATGGCGCCGACGGTGATGACGGATCGGCATCTCCCAGATCCTTGGTCAGGCGCAGCGATTGCACCAGATAGATGCACGACAAAAATGCCATCAAGCCGATGATAATGCGTGGCCAGGTGCTCGGCATCAGCACGCCGTAATCGGGCTGGCGGATTTCGAAGCTGGCCCAGAACATGACGCCGCAGAACAGCAGCAGCACGATGGCCACGACGGCATCGCGGTTAATTCGGGTCATGGATAATCTCTAAAACATTCCAAAGGAGGCGCCCGGGCGGCCACCCGCCCGGGCATTTCCCAAAGGCGTCGACAAGCGCCTTACGGCTTGTACATGCCGATCTTGATGGCGACCTTCTTGTGGGCGTTGAAGGTATCGTCGGCCCACTTGCGGTAGTCGGCGGGCCCAACCCAGGCCACGTCGGTGCCCTTGGCATCCATCTGCTTCATGAGCTCGGGATCCGCGGCGGCTTTCTTGAAGATGCCGGCCCAGTGTTCAATCTTATCCTTCGGTGTACCCTTCGGCGCGACGATGCCGCGCTTGATGGCATATTCCATGTCGATGCCCAATTCGCGCAGCGTCGGCAGGTTCGGCAGGTGCTTCGAACGCGCGTTGGCGGCGATGGCGAAGGCCTTGAGCTCATTGGTTTCGTTGTACTTGCGGCCCGAGGCGACGATTAAGCCGCCCATGGTGATGGCGC
>JAYOFM010000126.1:0-9125 GCA_038117225.1 Rhodospirillales bacterium | reverse complement strand
ACGCACCTATGGCGACCTGGCGAATATTCTGGGGTCCGCCGCACGAGCCGTCGGCCAGGCCTGTGGGCGCAATCCCATCCCCGTCATCATCCCGTGCCACCGGGTCATCGGCGCGGGACGGCGCCTCGTCGGGTTTTCCGCCGACGGCGGGGTCGACACCAAGCGCCGGTTGCTCGTCCTCGAGGGCGCCATGTTGCCGCTCGACGACCCCGCCACCGATGACGACGCCACGGAATAACACCTTGCCGGCGGCGGATATTGCGCTGACGCCTCGCAACCACGACAATGCGGCCAACGCGCCGACCGCGCGCGATCAACTTCAATCCAATGGGAGGACATCATGACCAAGGCAATCCGCATCCACGAGCCCGGCGGGCCAGAAAAACTGTCCTGGGACGACATCGACGTCGGCGCCCCGGGCGACGGAGAAATCCGCCTGAAACAAAACGCCTGCGGACTTAATTACATCGATATCTACATGCGCACCGGCATGTATCCGATGCCCAGCATGCCAGCCGTGCTCGGCATGGAAGGTGTCGGCATTGTCGAGGAGGTCGGTGCCGGCGTCGACGGTGTCGCCGTCGGCGACCGGGTCGCCTATCCGATGGTCCCCGGCGGTTATGCCGAGGCTCGACTGCTGCCGGCGTGGAAAGCGGTAAAGGTGCCGGACGCACTGGACGACCGGACCGTCGCCGCCATGATGCTGAAGGGTATGACCGCCCATTATCTGTTGCACCGGACCTACAAGGTACAGCCCGGCGACGCCATTCTGATCTACGCGGCCGCCGGCGGCGTCGGTCTGATCGCCTGCCAGTGGGCAAAGGCGTTGGGCGCCACGGTCATCGGCTGTGTCGGCTCGGAAGAGAAGGCGGCGTTGGCCAGGGCCAATGGTTGCGATCATCCGATCCTTTATAAAACCGAAAACATCGCCGAGCGGGTGCGTGAGATTACCGATGGCGAGGGTGTCGCGGTCGCCTATGACTCAATCGGCAAGGCGACCTTCGAGGCCTCGCTGGATTCCCTACGACCGTTCGGCACAATGGTTACCTTCGGCAATGCGTCCGGTCCGGTGGAGGCATTCAATCCCGGTATCCTGGCGCCGAAGGGGTCGCTCTATGTCACCCGGCCGACCCTCGGAACTCACACCGCGACCCGTGAACTTATAGAGGAGGGCGCCAACGCGCTGTTCGACGCGGTCACCTCGGGCACGGTCAAGATCGACATCGGCCAAACATTCGCGCTGTCCGACACCGCCGCCGCCCACCGCGCCCTTGAAGGGCGCGAAACGACAGGCTCGACCGTGCTGACGGTTTAGCATCCGTGGAGTTTAGCCTTTCCCCGGGCGCGGCGTGCCCGGGGGGCTAAATCAGGTATTCATGGAATCAAAGAAGTCGGAGTTGTTCTTCGAGTGCTTGAGCTTGTCGAGCAAGAACTCCAACGCGTCGGTGACACCCATCGGCATGAGGATGCGACGCAGCACCCACATCTTCGACAGCGTGCCCTTGTCGACCAGCAGTTCTTCCTTGCGGGTACCCGACTTGGTGATGTCGATGGTCGGCCAAGTGCGCTTGTCGGAAAGCTTGCGATCGAGAATGATTTCAGAGTTACCGGTGCCCTTGAACTCCTCGAAGATGACCTCGTCCATGCGCGAACCGGTATCGATCAACGCCGTCGAGATGATGGTCAGCGAACCGCCTTCCTCGATATTTCGCGCTGCGCCAAAGAAGCGTTTCGGCCGTTGCAGCGCGTTGGCGTCGACGCCACCGGTCAGCACCTTGCCCGATGATGGCACCACGGTGTTGTAGGCGCGCGCCAGCCGGGTGATGGAATCCAGCAGGATAACCACGTCGCGCTTGTGTTCGACCAGGCGCTTGGCTTTTTCGATGACCATCTCGGCGACCTGTACGTGGCGCACCGCCGGCTCATCAAAGGTCGAGCTAATCACCTCGCCCTTGACCGAACGGGCCATGTCGGTGACTTCCTCGGGGCGCTCGTCGATCAGCAGCACGATCAGATAACATTCCGGATGGTTACGGGCGATGCTGTGCGCCATGTTCTGCAACATTACCGTCTTACCGGTCCGTGGCGGCGCCACGATCAGCGCTCGCTGGCCCTTTCCGAGAGGACAAATCAAGTCGAGCACCCGGTGCGTCGGGTCCTTGATCTCCGGATCGTCGATCTCCATGCCCAACCGCTCCTCGGGATACAGCGGCGTCAGGTTGTCGAAGTTGATGCGATGGCGAACATCCCCCGGATCGGCGAAGTTGACCTCATTGACCTTCAGCAAGGCGAAGTAGCGCTCGCCGTCCTTGGGCGAGCGGATCTCGCCCTCGACCGTGTCGCCGGTGCGCAGGCTGAAGCGGCGTACCTGGCTGGGTGAAACGTAGATGTCGTCGGGGCCGGGCAGATAGTTCGATTCCGGGCTGCGCAGGAAACCGAAACCATCCAACAGCACTTCGAGAACCCCGTCACCGTAAATCGCGACGTCATCCTCCGCGAGCTTCTTGAGGATTGCGAACATCATGTCCTGCTTGCGCAGGGAACTCGCATTCTCGACCTCCAGGTCCTCGGCGTAGGCCAGAAGATCGGCCGGGGTCTTTTCCTTCAACTCTTTGAGTTGCATGGGGTTTTCCCTTGAAGAATGAAACGCGGTGGAGAGAAGGGGTGGCTGCAGTCGGACTGAAAAAACCGGTTTTTGGGATTCAGGCCATCGGCGCGAAGCGAAAGGCGGTGCCGCTGCGACGGAGGAGGGGAGGTGGAGAAATTCGTCGAGTCGTCGACGGCGTTATCGAAAGCACGGAACCAGTATCGAAACCCCCGCCTTCTGTCAAATGAACTTTCTACGCGAGCATGGTGATCAGAACGGTTTGACGACGACCAAGATAACGATGCCAATCATCAGCAGTGTTGGGATCTCATTTGCGAAACGGAAGAAGCGCTCCGGCCGAGCATTACGATCGGCGGCGAAATCCTTGCGCCACAGCGCCATGTAATGATGGGCAATCGTCATCAGGACGACAAGGGCCAACTTGGCTTGCAACCACCCCTCAGACAGGATCGCCGGCCACTGCGCCGCCACCATTAAACCGCCGAAAAGGTATGCCGCGATCATCGCCGGGTTCATGATGGCGCGCAGCAGGCGGCGTTCCATGATTTTCAGCGTTTCCGACTTGTCGGAGCCGGGCTCCGCCGCCGCATGGTAGACGAACAGCCGCGGCAGATAGAGCAGCCCCGCCATCCACGACATGACGCTGATGATATGCAGCGCCTTGATCCAAAGATAAGCCGTCGCCGAGATATCCATGCTCATCCTCGTCCGGTCATGCCGCCATCGGGCATTTGCCAAAACTGTCGGGACAGACCCGTTTGCCCGATGCGGCGCAGGTGCCGACGTCACGCGCCAGACTGCCGCGCACCGCATCCACCAAGGTATCAATATAACCTGGCGCGGTGCCGAGCGCGGGGACGCGTACATAAGCCGGAACACCGGCATGCTTCGCCACTTCGCGATATTCGATATCCAGTTCGACCAGGGTTTCCGAGTGTTCGGAGATGAAGGCAATCGGCACCACCACGACCGGTACGCCATCACGCCCGGCGCGGCCCAGTTCGTCCTCGGTCGCCGGGCCGATCCATTCCAACGGGCCGACGCGGCTCTGATAACAGACCAACCAATCCAGTTCCGGGTCGTCGAGGCGCGCGGCCACGGCGGCGGCGGTCTGTTCCACCTGCCAGGCATAGGGATCACCGGCGGCGACTATCTTCTTCGGCAGGCCATGCGCCGAAAACAGCAACCGCGGCTTGCCGTGTTCCGACGCCGCCTTCAGCGCCGCCCCAATGGCCAAGGCATGCGCATCGAGAAACGGAGCGGCTTCCGGATAGCAGCACACGACACGGGTTGGCGCCTGCAATCCCATGGCGGCCGCCGCCCGGTGCCACTCCTTGACCGAGGAGCCGGTCGTTGTTGTTGAATATTGAGGATAGAGCGGCAATAGAACGATCTCGTCTGGGCCAAAAGCAGCTACATCGGCCACAACGGCATCGCTCATTGGATGCCAATAACGCATGGCAACAAACACTCGTGCCGTCCTATCGTCACCCAGGTCGGCGTTCAATTGTTCGCCAAGCGCGGTCGCTTGCGCGGCCGTCAATTCCAGCAGTGGTGACTTGCCGCCAATATGGTCATATATGGCGCGCGCCGTCGGCGCTCGGCGTTTCGAAATCAGTTTCGCTAGCAACCAGCGAAACGGGTTTGGCAGACCAATAATGGCGGGATCGTTGAACAGGTTGAAGAGAAACGGCTGAACGGCATCGGGGCCATCGGGGCCTCCGAGGTTGAACAGGACAACGGCGATCTTCGACATGATCCGTTACTCCGTTCAGGCCTTGACGTATTCGATCAACCGAGCGACGTGCTCGGGCGGTGTTTCCGGTACCACTCCATGACCCAGGTTGAAGATGAACGGTCCCCCGCCAAGATGGTCACGGATGCGCGCCACCTCACGTTCCATGGCGCTGCCGCCGGAAACCAACAGGCGGTTATCGAGATTACCCTGTACAGCCGTTAGCGGTTGCACGACATCACGGACCCAGGAAAGCGGCATGGTGTGATCGAGGCCGACACCATCAACCCCGGTTTCACGAACATAATCGGTCGTCATGACACCGCCGCCGCGCGGAAAACCAATTACCGGAACGTCCGGGTATTTTTCCTTCAAGCGTTCGCGAACCCGACGGTTGGGCTCTATAACCCAATCGCGGAACTGGATTTCGGATAGAACACCCGCCCAACTATCGAAGAGTTGGATGACATCGGCGCCATTGTCGATTTGCGCACTCAGATGGTGAACCGTCGCATCGATAATGAGATCGATCAAAGTGCCGAAGCCCGCCGGATCCTGATAGGCCCACGCCCGAACGTTCTGGCATTCGGTACCACCGCGGCCCTCGACCATATAAACCGCGATCGTCCATGGGGCGCCAGCAAAGCCGATCAAGGTAATGTGATCATCCAACGCGGCGCGTAGACGGCTCAGGCTTTCGTATACGGGGGCCAGATGATCAACGGTACGCTCTACCGATAACGCGGCGAGCGCGGAAACATCCCGAATGGGCTCCAAGCGCGGTCCCTCACCCTCGAAAAACCCGACCTCCTGGCCCAGAGCATCCGGAATGACCAGGATATCGGAAAACAAGATCGCGGCATCCAAGGGAAAACGACGCAGTGGCTGCAAGGCCACCTCGACGGTCAAATCCGGCGTATAACAGAATTGCAGAAAATTCTTCGCATTAGCCCGTAATTCCCGATATTCCGGTAAATAGCGGCCCGCCTGACGCATCAGCCACACGGGGGGCGTATCCAGAATTTCTCCTGCAAGCGCACGCATCATCAATTTTTTGGAATTTGACATGAATGGAATATCGCCGCGTCACAATGAATCTACAATCACATATCTATAAAGAATCTAATTAGGTGGTAGATGTTGTAGAGGCCGGGGAATCGGGGATTAAAGATTACCCAGTGTTCTATCCACGTCTTTCGCTACCGGAACTCTTCAACCGCTACTGAAAGCCAATCATTGGGGGTCTAATATTTAACGTATTGTGACAACAAATGTTTTTTCAAACCGCCGTTGTGGAAAAAGCTGCTGAAATCAGATAGAGATGGGTCTGCATTCGAAAACCATACCGAGTCGGGAAAACCTGGATACGCTGGGTAGTGTCCACCGATCAGCAAACCCCGTTCCGGGGACTTCTTTCCATCATTTTTCATAGGTGATGGTAACTCTGGTTTCATCCACAGTTATTCATCAATTTGGTCCACATATGAAAACGTTTCATTTCCATTTGGTTTCGGATTCCACTGGTGAAACCGTAAGCATGGTGGCGCGTGCCTGTCTCGTGCAATTCGCCAATGTGGAGGCCGTCGAACATTTATGGTCGATGGTGCGTTGTGAGGTTCAAGTTCGTGAAGTCCTTGAATCGGTAGCGGAAAACCCCGGTTTTGTACTTTATACCCTGGTTGATGAGAATGTTCGCCTCAGCCTCGAGCAGGGTTGTCGACAATTGCAGATGCCGTGTATTCCTGTTCTTGAACCTGTCGTTGCGGCGCTTGGTGCTTTTCTCGATGCGGAAGTTCATGCGCGTCCAGGCAGCCAACATGTCATGGACTCGGAATACTTCGATCGCATCGAAGCCATGCATTACGTTCTCAGCCACGATGATGGTCAACAGACGCGGGATCTGGACGAAGCCGATGTCATTCTTCTCGGCGTGTCCCGAACATCAAAAACCCCAACGTGCATTTATCTCGCGAACCGAGGTATCAAGGCGGCAAATGTCCCATTGGTACCGGGCTGTCCCGTGCCCGAGGAAATCTTCAAATCAGCGAAACCGCTTATCGTCGGATTGACAAAAGACCCGAAACGTCTGGTCGAGATTCGTCGTCAACGGCTTCGCTTGCTCGAACAGGCGGAAGATACGGATTATGTCGATGTCGATATGGTGACCAAGGAAATAAATGAGGCGCGAAAGCTCTATACCAAGCACGGATGGCCGGTGATCAACGTCAGTCGCAAATCGATCGAGGAAACGGCGGCAACTATTCTCAACCTGATGGCCAAGCGCCAGGAGGATTGATCTGACGTCACCACCGCCGCTTATTCTTGCCTCGGCGAGCCAGTCACGCGCGCGAATTCTCCGCAGTGCCGGCATTTCGTTCCGGCCGGTGGTCGCGGAGATTGACGAAGCGACATTAAAAAACCGTAACGAAAAGCTTTCGCCGACTGATCTTGCGGTGTTTCTAGCATCGGAAAAGGCACTGGCGGTTTCGACCTTGCATCCGAATGCTGCCGTCATCGGTGCCGATCAAACGCTTTCAATTGCCGATCGCATGCTCGATAAAAGTGCAGACCGCGCCGAGGCGCGCGAACATCTTCTTCAAATGCGGGGGCGCCGGCACACACTGCACGCGGCCGTCGTTGTCGTGATTGGCGGTGCTGTGGTCTGGCGGCACATCGATAGCGCGACGCTGACCATGCGGCCATTTTCCGAATCCTATTTGAACTCCTATCTAGACGAGGTTGGCGATGACGTGCTCTCAAGCGTCGGCTGTTACCATTTGGAGGGCCGTGGCGCGCAGCTATTTTCTGAAATTGATGGCGATTTCTTTACGGTTCTCGGATTGCCATTGCTGCCGCTCTTGGCGTTTCTGCGTGACCAGAAGATAATAGCGACGTAACGCCACCCGTGGACGTTGCGTGGAAGACCACCGGATGAGCGACAACATGCCATTAACTGGGAATGCCAAGGTGGCGGGGGTCATGGGATGGCCCATCAGCCACTCCCTGTCGCCGCGCCTGCACGGCTTTTGGCTGGAGAACCTTGGCATCGATGGTGCCTATGTACCCATGGCCGTCGAACCCGAACGTGCCGTCGAGGCGATACGCGCGCTGCCAAGCTATGGTTTTCGGGGCTGTAACGTCACCGTGCCGCTGAAGGAAATTGCACTCGGCGCCGTTGATATGGTCACGGATACCGCGCGCCGCATTGGCGCCATCAACACAATCATCGTGGGCGGTGACGGCGAACTGACCGGCGATAATACGGACGCCTATGGCTTCCTGGCCAACATTCAATCCGCCATGCCGGCATGGCGCGCGGCAGATGGGGTTCATGTGGTGCTTGGCGCGGGAGGCGCGGCCCGCGCCGTGATCGTCGCCCTGATCGACGGCGGCGCGGAGACGGTACGCGTGGTCAATAGGACCCGCGCCCGCGCCGAGGTCTTGGCCGAGGAAATCGACGGACCCGTCGAGGTCGTTGATTGGGCGTCGCGGCATGCGGCCCTTACCGACGCGGCGACGTTGGTCAATACGACGACGCTTGGCATGGTGGGAAAGCAGCCGCTCGATCTCGCGCTCGATGCTCTGCCGCCCCGGGCGGCGGTCAATGACATCGTCTATACCCCGCTGCGCACGGACCTATTGGCCGGCGCCGAGGCGCGCGGCAATCCGGTTGTCGATGGTCTAGGTATGCTGCTGCATCAAGCGAGACCGGGCTTTGAGCATTGGTTCGGCGTCGCGCCGGAAGTGACATCGGCGCTTCGCTCATTCGTCCTCGACGGCATCGGCGGTTCCGGTTAAGCCATGGTGATCCTGGGTCTGACGGGTTCGATCGGCATGGGCAAGACAGTGGCGGCGGGCGACTTTCGGCGCCTCGGTGTGCCGGTCCATGATTCCGACGCGGCGGTTCATGCGTTGCTGGCTCCTGGTGGAGACGCGGTTGCGGCGATCGCCGCGGTGTTTCCAGACACCATCCGAGAAGGCGGTGTTGATCGCCAGGCCATGGCGGCGCGAGTCTTTGGCGACGATTCCGCGCTAGAACGCCTGGAGGCCATCGTGCATCCGCTTGTCCGCCAACGCACCCAGCGGTTTCTTGCCATCCAGGCGCGTCGCGGCGCGGCCCTTGTTGTGCTCGACGTCCCGTTGCTGTTCGAGTCCGGCGGTGATCAACGTTGCGATGCCGTGGCCTGCGTCAGCGCCCCGCCTTTCGTTCAGCGCGCTCGCGTGATGCGACGTCCCGGGATGACGGCGGCGCGCCTGGCAGCCATCCTGGCGCGTCAAATGCCGGATGGGGAGAAACGACGGCGGGCGGATTTTATCATCAGATCGGGCATCGGGCGCGGCCACGGCTTGCGCCTGATTCGCCGTATCGTCAAGATGGCGCGGGCTCTTCCGGCGCGGCATTGGCCGCCAACGGACAGGCCTCACCGGAGATTCCCGGCGGGCACATTTTCGTTAAAGGATGCTTCGCATGACGCAAATTCGTGAAATTGTCCTGGATACGGAAACCACCGGTCTGGATCCACGCTCCGGTCATCGCATCGTCGAAATCGGCTGCGTCGCACTGCTGAACCATATCCCCTCGGGCGAAGTCTACCATGCTTACGTCAATCCCGAGCGCGACATGCCGGAAGAGGCGTTCCAGGTTCATGGATTGTCCGAGGAATTCTTGCAGGCACAGCCACTGTTCGCTGCCATTGCTGATGATTTTCTCGCCTTCATCGGCGACTCGCCGCCGATCACCATCAACGCGCAATATATCAAGGATCTCTCGTTTGAGGCGCC
>JAYOFM010000125.1:0-9285 GCA_038117225.1 Rhodospirillales bacterium | reverse complement strand
GCCGACGCCGACGAGGAAGGCAAACGCCTGCAGGAGGAAATGATGGCGCTCGTGCGGGACAACGATATCCGCGTCCTTGGGCCAAACACCATCGGTGTCGCCAACGCTTTCGCCAATTTCACTTCGTCGTTCATTGAGGTTCATAACGAAAAGACGCCGGTCGGTCTGGTTTCCCAGTCGGGACTGTTCATCATGGGTTACAACCTGATCAACAATGAGCCGGCGGGCTTCTCCATGGCAGCCGATCTCGGCAATGCCTCGGATGTCAGCATCGTCGACGTTGTCGATTACTATGGCGGACGCGACGAGATAAAAGTCATTCAATGCCACGCCGAAGGCATCGTCGACGGCGTGGCGTTCGTCGAAACGGCGGCCCGGGTATCGCAACAAAAACCCATCCTCATGCTGAAGGCGGGGCGCAGCCAATTGGGCCAAGTTGCCGTCGCCTCGCACAGCGGCGCCGCGGCCGGCGAGAACGAGGTGTATCAGGCGGCGTTCCGCAAGGCCGGCATCATCGCGGCGGAGAATGCCGAAGAACTGCGCCTGCTGTCGAAGGCCTTTACCATTTATACGCCGCCGAAAGGGCGCCGGGTCGCCATCATGAGTTATTCCGGCGGCGGCGCTATCCTTGCAATCGATGCCATCGAGGGTGC
This sequence comes from Rhodospirillales bacterium, assembly GCA_038117225.1. Taxonomy (GTDB): domain Bacteria; phylum Pseudomonadota; class Alphaproteobacteria; order Rhodospirillales; family Casp-alpha2; genus JAYOFM01. The sequence goes on along the minus strand of JAYOFM010000125.1, from coordinate 8,632 downwards.
GGGGTTGGAACTGGCGCAATTCGCCGATGCGACGAAGGAGAAAATTGTCGATCTCTTTCCGGACTGGATATCCATCGACAATCCACTGGATTGCTGGATTCCAGTATCGCGGGACCTGCAGGCGGCATTCCCCCGCATGCTCGAAGCGATCCTTGAGGACGAAGGCGTTGACGCGGTCATCTGCATCTACTGCTCGTACACGTTGCCGAAATACGATGCCTACGACTGCACCAGCCATATCACCGACATCGCCGGCAAATATCTAGATAAACCGATCGCCTGCTGGAGCTATGGTATCGACATTGCTGGCTTCACCGAGGCCATCGAGAAGAACGGGACGACCATGGTGTTTCCGTCGCTGGAAGCAGCATCAGGAACCTTCGCAAAGCTGGTGCAGTATCGCGAAAATCGCGAACGCCTGTCGGCGACGGCGATTGCATCGTTTGACACCATTGATAACGCCGCCGTCGCGGCGGTCCTTGATCGCGCAAGACCGGGCGAGAATGGTTATCTGTTCGCCGGGGCGCTGGAGGTGCTGGAAACCTGCGGTCTCACCGTGTCGCCATGGCGAAGGGCGAGAAACGAGGATGAATTGCGGAAGGCGGCTGGAGAGTTGAATTTTCCGCTCTGTCTCAAGGTCATATCCGACGACATCGTGCACAAATCTGACAGCGGCGGTATCCGGCTTGGCATTGCCGACGAACAGGGCCTTGTCGATGCTTACAAAGCCCTTCTTGCCGACGTGGCCCGGTTCGATCCGACGGCGACGGTGGACGGTGTCCTGGTTCAGGCGATGGCGTCCAAGGGCAAAGAAGTGATGATTGGCGCCAAGCGAGATCCGGTGTTCGGTCCGTGTTTGGTCCTCGGCACCGGAGGCGTTTACACGGAAGTTCTCGGCGATTTTGCGTTCCGACTGGCGCCGGTCACCGCTGTTGAGGCCGAAGCCATGATCGACGAATTACGCCTGGCGCCGCTATTGAAGGGCGTTCGTGGGGAGGCGGCGTGCCACTTGCCGTCCATCGTCGATGCGTTGGTCCGAGTATCACAACTGGTGGCGGCGCGGCCCGACATCGCGGAACTCGATATTAATCCGATGATCGTCGATGACCGGGGTGCCGTTGTCGTCGACGCGCGAATTTTTGTCGATGGTGGCAACTAACGGCTGATGCCGTTCAAATGTCCGGCTGGTTGAACCGTGCTTCGTGCTTGAACCGGCAACGGTCGATCCGATAGCTGATGGTTCCCGACTCGATCGGCTTCCCGCCCTTAAGCCGCCAGGTGTAGGTGTTGGCGAGAACCAGGGTTCGCGGCATAACCTCCAATGCGGCGGCAACATCTTCCGGCGATGTGATGATCTCGCTTATCCAATCGACCTCGTCGATGGGGCCGCCGCCGATTTCCGAAACCACGCTCGAGGCGTCTTTCTGCTCCAGCAGTCTTGGCTCCAGTCGGGCGGCGATTGGCAACGGATAATGGCGCCGTTCATGGGATATGATCTGGTAGTCGACAACCCGCACCAACGAAACGGCGCCGACGCGGGCGTCCGCTGGCAAATCCAGATTGATGCGAATGTCTTCGGGCGGCGCGATCGACGGATCGAAGCCGAGAACTTGGGTTTCGAAGGCGATGCCCTGATCGTCCATGTCGCGCTCGAAACTGTAAAGTGGCGAGAACCGTCGGGTTATTTTCGGTGGGCTGACGACCGTGCCTCGTCCCCGATAGCGGGTCACCCGGCCGCTGCGTTCAAGCAGATCGAGCGCTGCCCGCACCGTCACCCGGCTAACGCCGAAACGATCGGCGAACTGTTCTTCCGTCGCCAACAGGGAGTTAGGCGCCAGCGCGTCGATCTCGTCATGAATTTTCGATGCGACGTCCATGTAGCGGGGGGGCTTTCGGCTCATGTTGCCCTTTCTAGGATCGCGGGATTTCGTCGGGACGACGGCAAAAGAGTATCCCGTCCATGGTCGCTTCTCTAGCGCAAACCACGCATTTTTATGGGGCAAATATTCTCCCCCGCGACGGCATATCGGCTATCATGATTGGGAATTCTAATGTGGTGCCCACCACGGGAAACACCACCTGGATATCGCACAAGGGGAATCGATGAATAAGCGCAGTTTCACGATGGCACTGGAGCGCCATGACCGCCACGCGCCGTTTTTCATGGGTGCCGTGAAATATCCCGACGGCGTCGAGATCGTGCCGCTGGAAATCGGCGTCGGTAAACTGACCGGGCGCCGGGATGGACAGGACCGTCACGGCCGCATGTTTCGTGACCGGGAGTTCGATATCTGCGAACAATCCCTGTCCTCCTACATCATCGCCAAGAGCCGGGGTGCCACGTTCACGGCGGCGCCCGTGTTTCAGCGCCGCCTATTTAGCCAGAACTGTTTCTATATCAACATCGACAGTGGCATCGAGACGCCGGCGGATCTCGCTGGCAAGCGGGTCGGTATTCTGTCGTTTCAGACGACGCTCTGTGTATTAGCGAAGGGCGATCTTCGCTGGGAATACGGTGTCGCCTGGCAGGATATTAATTGGTTCGTCCAGCAGGCCGAGGAACTGGCATGGGACGGCGGCGACGGTGTTTCGATCCAATCAATTCCGGCGGGTGGAAACGCCGGTGACATGCTGATCGCCGGCGAGTTGGACGCGGTCGTCATGCCGAATCCGCCACCGGCGATGATGGCGCGTCCGGATCGGGTGAAACGACTCTTCGACGACCCCCGGGGCGAGTGTATTGGTTATTTCACCAAACATGGTTATTGCCCGATCATGCACCTGATGGTGTTCCCCGACGAGGTCGTCGAGGCGGCCCCGTGGTTGCCGCAGGCAACAATCGACATGTGCGACGAGGCGACCCGGCTGACCTACGACTATTACGACGACCCCAACTTCTCGCTGTTGCTGTTTTCCCGCAATGAACTGGAAGCGCAACGACAGCAACTCGGTCGCGATCCCTGGGTGTCCGGGCTTGCCGCCAACCGGGCCAACCTCGAACATTTCATCGAATTCATGGTCGATCAGCGATTGATCGACGCGCCGATCGCCGTCGACGACCTGTTTCATCCATCCGTGTTGAATACGTAGTCGCCTCAAGGCCGCCTCGGGCGACGACCCGACGTCAGGGCCGACGGAACGGCGACATCAACCAGGCCCAAAGCACCGACAACACGAAACGACCGCCTTCCAGCTCCGCTGTTTGCGGGCCTGCCCGGGGCGCCGTGGCGTCGGCACCGCCCAACGCCGCTTCCAGATTGGCGACGAACATCTGGGTCATCCGGTCGGCGACAGCATTGACGATGCCGCCCCGGCTGAATTGCGCCAAGGTGCCTGACAGGGCGAAGGCGACATCCACATCGACACGGGTTGTGTTGCCGTCTTCCTCGGTGAGTCTGTAGATCACGTCGCCCTTGGCACGGGAATTGTGCCCCTTGTCCAGTCCCATGCCGCGAACCGTGCCGGAATACGCCGCGGCGTCGATATTGATATCCCCCTCTCCGGCGAACTCGGCACGAATGGGGCCAAGCTTGACCGCAACCTTGCCGATCACATGACCGCCATCCGGGTCCGCTGTCAGCGACGCGCCCGGCATGCAGACAACGACCCGGGGGAAATCGCCGAACAGCGCCCAGACGGCGTCGCGCGGGAAGCCGACGGAAAAAGATTGCGTCAGGCGGGTCATCTTCGGGTCGGTGTCCACGGCGGTCTTTCGGGCCGCCGGCACCGTCGGCTTCGGCGGCATTGGCGGCGGCGCGGCGGCGGCGCGGGTGGGAGCTTCCATCGGTACTGCCACCGGCCGGCTTTCCAGGACACCGCCAATGGCCTCGACGATACCCATGTACCCCGTGCAGCGGCACAGGTTGCCGCTGAGTTCAACGCGAATTCGATGCTCGTCGGCGTCCGGCAGGCGGGTCACGATATCCCGCGAGGTGATCAACATTCCCGGAGTGCAGTAGCCGCATTGCAGCGCATGCGACGCCGAAAAGGCGCGGCGCAGATTGGCCATCACCGCGTCGTCCTCGAAGCCTTCGATGGTGCGCACGTCGGCGCCGTCGCAGGCGGCGACGGAGACGATGCACGATCGCGCCGGCGCGCCATCCAGGTTTACCGTGCAGGCTCCGCAAACACCTTGCTCACAGCCAAGGTGAGTGCCGGTGAGCAGTAGCGATTCACGCAGAAAATCGGCAAGGCTGGTGCGCGGCTCGACGCTGGCCCGGTGCGTCCGGCCATTGACGGTGATGGTGATGTCGCGTGTGATCATGCCGGAACCACGTTCTGGACGGCTCGCCACAAGGCGCTGCGATGCACCGCCATGTCATAGGCGTCAGCGGACAATCCTGATTCGATGATTACGTCGTCGATCTCGTTCGGATTATCGATAAGTTGGCTGGCGTCGGTGATGATGACTGGCCGGCTGTCGGTGGCGCCGATGACGGCGCGCACCCATGATCGGGCCGGGTCGACAACGACGGCGCTCATGGCATCGGCGAATTCTCCGGTCTTGCGGCAAAACTTGTAGAATCCCCAGCGCGCGTCCGCCGACAGTTTTGGGATATGAACCGCGGCTAGAATTTCATCTGCGCCAAGAACGGTCTCGAATGCCGACTGCATGAAATCATCCAACGCGACCCGACGGAATCCGTCCGGCCCGGCAATCGCAACCGTGGCGCCGATGGCGGTCAGTGCCGTCACCCAATCGGCGGCGGGGTCCGCATGGGCGAGGCTGCCGCCGATGGTGCCGCGATTGCGGACTGCCCGATAGGCAATTCCCCGGGCAATGCTCGCCAACATTCCGTTGGTCGCGTCGGGAACTCGGCCGTCTTCCAACGCGGCGTGCGTAACGCAGGCGCCGATGATGATCTCATCCTGTGTTTCCGAAACTTCGGACAGCGCCGGGATTCGTGAGATATCGATCAGACATTCGGTATGAACCAGCCGCATGTTCAACATCGGCCCGAGGGATTGTCCGCCCGCCACGACTTTCGCCGTTCCACGTGCCTTCGCAAGTAGTTCCACGGCGGCATCAACGGTTTCCGGCCGCTGGTAATCGTAGGCGGCGGGTTTCATGAGGCGCCCACACGTCGCGCCGCGTCCAGGGCCGCCAGAATGCGGCGCGGCGTTATAGGCGTTTCACTGATTTCCGCGCCCAGCGGGGCGAGCGCATCGTTGACGGCGTTGCCGATCGCCGCCGGCGGGGCAATGGCGCCGCCTTCACCGATCCCCTTGACGCCGAATTCCGTGTTCGGTGACGGTGTCTCCATATGGAGGACCCTGAAATGCGGCACTTCCGTGGGCCCGGGGAGCATGTAATCCGCGAAGGTCGACGCCAGCGGCTGGCCGGCGTCATCGAACGGCATTTCCTCATATAACGCGGTGCCGATCCCTTGGGCGGCGCCACCGTAAATCTGGCCATCGACCACCATTGGGTTGATTAGCACGCCGCCGTCCTCGACGATCACATAGTCGAGGATTTCCACCTCGCCGATCTCCACATCGACGGCGACGACGACCGCGTGGGTGGCATAACTGAATGTACCGGTATCGACTTTGGGCTTATAGCCCGTGGTCACATCGAGTCCCCCCGGATCAACATCGGGGGGCAGCAATTGGGGCTTCAGGTACCAGATATGGGCGATTTCATGCAACGTCATGCTAGCCTGACCGGCCACCACGCAGCCGTCTTCCAGGGTCAGGTCTCCGGGCGCCACCTGCATCAGATGGGCGGCGATGCGAATAACCCGGTCGGCCAGCTCCCGGCAAACCGTGGCCACGGCGCCACCCGACATGACCGCACATCGCGAACCCCAGGTCCCCGTTGAATAAGGCGTGTATTCGGTATCCCCGTGGACCAGCTTGACCCGGTCGGGGTCGATCCCCAGCACCTGGTTGGCGACCTGGGCCAGCGTGGTTTCCATGCTTTGCCCGTGCGAGTGCGCGCCGATGCGGATTTCCAGCGACCCTTCCGGTGTCAGCCGCGCCATTGCCTGTTCGAACCCCGGCACCATGGGAATGCCCCAGCCGTGATAGACCGCCGTCCCGTGTGCCGCTTGCTCGCAATAGGTGGCGAAGCCGAGACCGATCCGCCGCCCGTCGGGCTCGCCCGCCTGCTGGCGCTGGCGCACCTTGGGGACATCGATGGCGGCGGCCGCGCGACGTAGCGATTCCGGATAGTCGCCGCTGTCGAAATCCTTGCCGGTGACGTTGCGATACGGCATTGCCGAGGCCGGCACTAGATTGTCGAGCCGCACTTCGTGGGGTTCGCGGTTGACGGCGCGGGCGATGGCATCGATGGCTAACTCGATGACAAAGCAGACACTGGTTCTGGCCACCCCTCGGTAGGGAAGGATTGGCGCCTTGTTGGTGGCCACCGAGTAGGCCTTGCATTTGTAGGCGGGAATGACATAGGGGCCGGGCAGGATGCTGACCACCTGGGCGCCTTCCAGACAGGCCGAGAATGGGTAGGCGGAATAGGCGCCGGCATCGACCAGCGCCTCCGCTTCAAGGCCAAGAATTCTACCCCGCTCGTCGGCGTAGGCGGTGACGCTATATTCGTGCTCGCGGCAATTCGCATTAGCGACCAAATGTTCGCGGCGATCTTCGATCCAGCGCACCGGATGACCGCAATGCATGGCCAGCCAGCCCAGGCAAACCTCCTCGGGGGTCAATATCCCCTTGTAGCCGAACCCGCCGCCCACATCCGGGGAGATGACACGAATGTCCGCATGGTCGATGCCGAGGCATTCGGCGAGCCCGGTGCGCACGATATGCGGCATCTGGGTTGCCGTATACATCACCAACTGTGAAAGACGGCTGTTCCAGAAGGCGACGACTCCCTTGCCCTCAATGGGAGCCATGCACTGGCGGTTGGTCCGGATACTTCGCGTCACCGTGACGGCGGCGGCCTGACGCGCTGCCGCGAGATCGCCGTCCCAGTTGGATTCGAGATAGATATTGTCGCCCCAGTCCTCATGCACCAACGCCGAATCCGGGCCAAGCGCCGCCGCCGTGCGGACGACGGCTGGCAACTCCTCGAAATCGACGATGATGTCGCTGGCGATATCTTCCGCTTCGGCGCGGGTTCGCCCGACACACATGGCGATCAATTCGCCGACCTGGCGGACCTTGCCGGCGGCAAGAACGGGCTGTTCGGATACCTTGAAACCGGGCAGCGTGGTCACCGCCCTGATAGCCTTTACATCGACCAGTCGGTCGTTCGTATATACGTCGGCTTGATGGTGTTCCGGGACCCGAATGGAATGTATTCGCGCATGGGCGAGCGGGCTGCGCAGGAAGGCGATATCCTTCATGCCGGAAAGTTGAATGTCGGCAACAAACTGGCCCTTGCCACGCAGGAACCTGTCGTCTTCCTTGCGCGAAAGGCTGGCACCGACGCCCTTGGCTACATCCTTTCGGGTTTACATGGTGCTATCGAATCCCGAAACGTGGCGCCACGTCGATACCGTTATCGTACGAATGGACTATCACTTGACCAATCTCTAACATCCTAACATCGGGATCATATGCACTTTGTGCGCCGGCCATCAACATCAATCCGGTCGTTATGGTCTGGCCATGCCGTCCCATCCCATCCCATGAGTAAGGCATCGGTGGCGGGCCGGGTTTCCGCTCACCCCGAGGGGCGGGACAGGTTTTGCAAGAATTCGATATCGAATTTGATGCAGTCGCCACGGTAGATAATTTCGGCAACGTAAATGGCAATGCCCTGGTCGTCGGTGACGACGCAATGCACATCCGCGGTCGGCGAATGCACCGCTATCTTCAGATAATGCGCGGTTTCGACTTCGGCGGTGCCAATAACCAGTGTCTGATGGGCGCGCCCAATAGACAGGCCCTCAAGGTGTGAGATCACCGGCAGAGCCGCCTGCGTACCAAAGGCGTCGGGAGCCATTTCATACACCCGCCGTGCCAGATGAACGCTGACCAACGCAAAGGGCTCTCTGTTTTTCGATTGAACGCTTTTCAGATAGACGTAATCGTCATCAAGAACCCCCTCGAGCATATGTAGCTGCGGTGTCGGTGGGTTTTTGACTTCAATAAACTTCGGCACTTGGTCTTCAATCGATTCGACCAGGGTGGACAGGCTGACCTCAAGCTTCAGCCAACGTTTCTCCTTGATCTCTTTGGTGACGAAAGTTCCACGGCCTTGTTGCCGGCTCACCAAGCCTTCGGCATGCAGCATATCGACGGCTTGACGGACTGTGACACGAGCGACACCGAACTCCTGTTCGAGTTCCGGAATCGTCGAGATTTTGTCTCCGGGCGTCCAGTGTCCCGTTTCAATACGCTTGCGAAGGGTGCTCGCCACTTGGACATAAAGCGGAATGTTGCTCCGCTCATAGGTGCGTGCGAGATGCTTCATGGTCCTATCGTCAGTACCTTATCCGGATAGGTCTAAAGATATACGCGCTCGAACCACCATTTCCAACCTTATCCTCAGAATCCAATGACAGCATTGGGCGGCCATCAAGGGGACGAAAACCGGCGCGCCACGGTGGCGCCGCGAGCGGCCGCGCGCAGGAAGGCCCAGTACACGACGAGACGTGAAAACTGTGACTGGTCATACTAATCATCATATGTTCTTACCAAGACTGCCTGGCCTCGCTCGACG
>JAYOFM010000124.1:0-9398 GCA_038117225.1 Rhodospirillales bacterium | reverse complement strand
CTTTTCAAAATAGGCCTGCAAGGGCGCGACATCAAGCCCGCCTTGCGCGGCCGCGCGGGCCATGGATTCCATCGCCGCGACAGCCGCGGCGGCGCCGGTCATGGTGGTATAGTGCGGCACGTTGTGCACCAAGGCCGTGCGCCGGATGGAATAGCTGTCGGCGATCGACTGTGCCCCTTCCGTCGTGTTGATGACCAACTGCACGTCGCCGGATATCATCGCATCGACGCAATGCGGCCGCCCCTGCAGCACCTTGTTGATCAGCGCCACGTCAAGTCCGGAATCGGCGAGATGCCGCTGCGTGCCGCCGGTCGCCATCAGCGAGAAACCGAGCCCGTGCAGGCGCCGCGCCAGATCCGTCGCCACCGCCTTGTCGGCGTCCTTGACCGACATGAAGACGCACCCACTGGGCGGCAGCACCAGGCCGGCCCCGAGTTGGGATTTGGCGAACGCGGTTGCGAAATCGGTATCAATGCCCATGACCTCGCCGGTGGATTTCATTTCCGGGCCAAGAATGGTGTCGACGCCGGGAAAGCGCGCGAACGGGAAAACCGCTTCCTTGACCGCGACGTGATTGTGAATCGGTTTTTCGGGCAGGTTGAAACTCGCCAGCTTTTCACCGGCCATGACACGGGCCGCGATCTTGGCCACCGGGATGCCGGTGGCCTTGGCGACGAAGGGCACGGTGCGGCTGGCGCGCGGGTTGACCTCGATAATGTAAATCACCTCGCCCTTGACCGCGAACTGCACGTTCATCAGGCCGACCACGCCGAGGGCCTCGGCCAGTGCGCGGGCTTGGCGTTCCAACTCGGCGACCACCACGTCCGACAACGAATGCGGCGGCAGTGAACAGGCGGAATCGCCGGAATGAATGCCGGCTTCCTCGATATGCTGCATGACCCCGGCGATATAGACCTCGGAACCGTCGGCGACCGCGTCCACATCAACCTCGATGGCGTTTTCGAGGTAGCCGTCGAGCAGCACCGGACTGTCGCCGGAGACATGCACCGCCTCGGTCATGTAGCGTTCGAGGGCCGTTTGATCGTGGACGATCTCCATGGCCCGGCCGCCGAGGACATAGGACGGCCGGATGACCAGTGGATAGCCGATCCGATCGGCGACGGCGATGGCTTCGTCATCCGATCGTGCCAGACCGTTGGGCGGTTGCTTCAGGTCGAGCCGATGCAGCAGTTGCTGAAAACGTTCGCGATCTTCGGCCAGGTCGATAGCATCGGGCGAGGTCCCAAGAATGGGGATGCCGGCGGATTCGATGGCGGCGGCAAGCTTCAACGGCGTCTGGCCACCCAATTGCACGATAACGCCCTTGAGATCGCCCCGGCGCTGTTCGACCCGCAACAGTTCGATGACATCCTCCGACGTCAAAGGCTCGAAGTAGAGCCGGTCGGAGGTATCGTAATCGGTCGACACGGTTTCCGGATTACAGTTGACCATGATCGCTTCCAGGCCGGCTTCCTTAAGCGCGTAGGCGGCGTGGACGCAGCAGTAGTCGAACTCGATGCCCTGGCCGATACGATTGGGACCGCCGCCGAGGATGGCGACCTTGGTCCGGTCCGTCGGTTCGGCCTCGCATTCGGGTTCGTTCAGGCCATCCCCTTCATAGGCCGAGTACATGTAAGCGGTGCGCGAGGCGAATTCGCCGGCGCAGGTGTCGACGCGCTTGTAGACCGGGGTCACGCCGGTGGCGCGGCGCGCGGCGGTAACCTCCGCGACCGGCGTCGTGGTCAACGCGGCCAGGCGATTGTCAGCGAAACCCATCTTCTTCAGTTTCAACCAGCCGGCGCGATCTGTCGGCAGGCCGGCGGCGCGGATCGAGGTTTCGACGTTGATGATGTCGCGGATCTGATCGAGGAACCAAGGATCGTAGGAACAAATGGCGTGCACGTCCTCGATCGAAAGCCCCAGGCGGAACGCCTGAGCGATGTATTGTAAACGCTCCGGCCGGGGCACCGACAGCGCCGCGCGAACGGCGTCCATATTGACGTTGCCATCCGCATCGACGCCATCGACGACTTCGACCTCATCGAGCCCGCTGAGCCCAGTTTCCATGGAACGCAAGCCCTTTTGCAGGGACTCCTGGAAGGTGCGGCCAATGGCCATGGCCTCGCCGACCGACTTCATCGACGTGGTCAACGTGGGATCGGCACCGGGGAACTTCTCGAACGTGAAGCGCGGTATCTTGGTGACCACGTAGTCGATCGTCGGCTCGAACGACGCCGGGGTGACTCCGGTGATGTCATTGTCCAACTCATCAAGCGTGTAGCCGATGGCGAGCTTGGCGGCGACCTTGGCGATCGGGAACCCCGTCGCCTTCGACGCCAGGGCGGAGGATCGGCTGACCCGCGGGTTCATTTCGATGATGATCATGCGGCCATTCGCCGGGTTGACCGCGAACTGCACGTTTGAACCACCCGTATCGACGCCAATCTCGCGCAGCACCGCGATCGAGGCGTCGCGCATGATCTGGTATTCCTTGTCGGTCAGCGTCAACGCCGGCGCCACCGTGATGCTATCGCCGGTGTGCACGCCCATCGGATCGATGTTCTCTATCGAGCAGATGATGATGCAGTTGTCGGCGCAGTCGCGCACCACCTCCATCTCGTATTCCTTCCAGCCGAGGACACTCTCCTCGACCAGCACGGAACCGACCGGCGACGCCGCAAGGCCGCCGGCGACGATGCGTTCGAATTCTTCCGTGTTGTAGGCGATGCCGCCGCCGATGCCGCCGAGCGTGAACGACGGCCGGATGATCACGGGCAGACCGATCTCGCGCATGGCGTCGCGGGCGCCGTCCATGTCCGTGACCATATGGCTTCTTGGGCAATCCAGGCCGATCTTGGCCATGGCGTCGCGAAACAACTCGCGATCCTCCGCCTTGGAGATGGACTCCGCCTTGGCGCCGATCATCTCGACTTTGTATTTTTTCAGCACGCCCAGTTCGGACAACGCCATGCCGGCGTTCAACCCGGTCTGCCCGCCCATCGTCGGCAGCAGCGCCGAGGGACGTTCCTTGGCGATGATCTTTTCCAGGATTTCCGTCGTGATCGGTTCGATATAGGTGGCGTCGGCCATCTCCGGATCGGTCATGATGGTCGCCGGGTTGGAATTCACCAGCACCACCCGGTAGCCTTCCTCGCGCAGCGCCTTGCACGCCTGCGCCCCCGAATAATCAAACTCGCACGCCTGGCCGATGACGATCGGCCCGGCACCGATGATCATGATGCTTTCAAGATCGGTCCGCTTAGGCATGAGCCACCTCCGACGCGGTTTTGCCCATGTTTCGAGCCGTTTCGGACCGTTTATGTGCGATTAGAGGACGGGATAAACAGATCAACCTATTGATATCCTTCAATACATGCCCATTTCGGCGTGAAATGTGGACATTTGTCATCATTTAATGGCATTTCCATCCTGCGTTTTAGATCACAAATCGTTTGATTCCGTTCTTCAGCGGGGTCGCATTGAAATTTATCAGCAAACCTTGCCGATCTCGCTCAGCTTCAGATACGTCAGAATTTGGGCCTCATGCACGGCCATCAATTTTTCGACTTCTTTCAGTTCCAGCAGAACCTCATTCTCGACGATCAAATCGGCGCGGAAATCGGGCTCCACAGTCATGCCCTTATAGACGATCGGCAACATCACCTGCCGCTTGAAATCCAATCCGCCGGCGGACAATTCCTGACAGACACACTCCTCGTACGCCGATTCCAGCAACCCGGGGCCCAATGTCCGACGCACCTCGATCGCGGCCCCGATAATCCGCTCCGTCAACGGATCCCGATCAAGCATGGTGCCGGCTCAACTGATTCTCTTCACCACCGAGAACACAGAGGGCTGACAGAGAAGAAAAAAAAGAGTGGCGCCTAACGGCGCGAAGCGCTCTCCTCTTCCCTTTCTTCTCTGTGTCCATCTCTGTGTTCTCTGTGCTCTCTGCGGTAAACCTTCAAAGGCCCAACAGGGCCTTCACTTTTCCATCAGCCCGACGAATCTCTCGAAGAGGTAGTGGCTGTCTTGCGGGCCGGGGGAGGCTTCGGGGTGGTATTGGACGGAGAAAATGGGTTTGCCCTCGACGCGGAGGCCCTCGTTGGAACCGTCGAACAGGCTTTGATGGCTTTCGGTGATGCCGGCGGGGAAGCTCGCGGCGTCGACCTCGAAGCCATGGTTCTGGCTGGTGATTTCGACCTTGCCGGTAAGCATATCCTTGACCGGCTGGTTGCCGCCCCGGTGGCCCTGGCGCATCTTCTTGGTCTCGCAGCCGAGCGCAAGTGCCAGGATCTGGTGACCGAGGCAGATACCGAAGATCGGCTTGCCGCTATCGACCAGCGCCTTGACCGTCGGCACTGCGTATTCGCCCGTCGCCGCCGGATCGCCCGGCCCGTTTGACAGGAAAACCCCATCCGGTGCGAGATTGAGGATTTCATCCGCGCTCGCCCATGCCGGCACCACGGTGACGCGACAGCCGGCCGAGGCCAGACACCGCAAAATGTTGTGCTTGGCGCCGAAATCCACGGCGACCACGTGGAAGCGGGGTTCGCCCTGGCGACCGTAGCCCGACCCCAGGGTCCAACGGGTTTCGTCCCACGTGTAGGTCTGGCGGCAGCTGACCTCCTTGGCCAGATCCATGCCTTCGAGTCCGGGCCATGCGGTCGCCCGCGCGTGCGCGGCGGCGACATCGGGCAATCTCCCGGGGGTGTGAATAATGGTGCCGTTGGGCGCGCCGCCTTCGCGGATGCGGCGGGTCAGGCGGCGGGTATCAATGCCGGTGACGCAAACCAGCCCCATGCGTTTCAACCACGCATCGAGATGCTGGGTGGCGCGCCAGTTCGCCGGTTCCGTGATGTCGGCGCGCAGAATACAGCCACGCGCCGCCGGGGTCGTGGTCTCGACATCTTCCGGGTTGGCGCCGACGTTGCCGATGTGGGGAAAGGTGAAGGTGATGATCTGACCGGCATAGCTGGGGTCGGTCATGATTTCCTGGTAGCCGGTGATTGAGGTATTGAAGCAAACCTCGCCGGTGGCATCGCCCTCGGCGCCGGCACCCCGGCCCCAGAATACCGTGCCGTCCCCCAACACCAGCGCCGCGTCGGCGCCGGGGGGCGCCGGCGGCACTTTTAAACTATTGTCGGTGTCGCCGGCGCGCGACGACTCCCCGCCCGTCACCTGGGACGCGCGTTCCTTGGAAGCTTGGATCATGGACGGAGACCTATAGCCGATGTGGCATTCGCGGCGTTCTAATGCACGGATCGTTTCCGGTCAAGTCTTGGAAATTAATTGTTAATATGTTGATTTATAACGATTAATTATTGCGTGAGTCGTTTGCGTTCGAAATCCGATTGCTTTAGGGTTCCTGATTCTCAAATCACGGTCGGGGGACGGTGCCGATGCTGCGTCAGCAGCTCAACGATTCGCTCAAGGAATCCATGAAGGCCAAGGACAGTTGTACGACCGCGACCGTGCGCCTGATTCTAGCGGCATTGAAGGATCGTGACATCCAGGCCCGCACCAAAGGCGACGGCGATGCCATTGATGAAGACGGCATCCTGGGTCTGCTGCAATCCATGGTCAAACAACGCCGCGAGAGCATCGAGGCCTACAGCGCCGGCGGCCGCCAGGATCTGTCGGAACGGGAAGCGATGGAAATCGAGGTCATTCAGCGCTTCCTGCCAACACAATTGGATGATGACGCGACCGCCGATGCCGTCGCCAAGGCAATTGCCAAGGCCGAGGCCACGACCCTGAAGGACATGGGCAAGGTAATGGCGCTGCTGAAGGAAACCTATCCCGGCCGCATGGATTTTTCGAAAGCCAGCGCCCTGGTCAAGAAGACACTGAGTTAACAGGGCCGGATTCTTCGCCAATTCTTGGCCTCCCTGTGGATGCTTTCGGGGACATCCTGGGGAAAACCAACCTATTTCAATGTTTTAGGTTAGCCGTGACGGCCCTATGATGGCTTGTTGGGGGAATGTCGTATGATCGGCATCGGGCCCCGTATGCCCTGGACAGTTGCTCAATGGCCTTTACGCCCGAATTTCTCGATGAGTTGAAAACCCGCGCCGGTATCGCCGACGTCATCGGTAAGCGCGTGCGCCTGCAAAAGAAGGGCCGCGGCGAATACCAGGGCCTGTGCCCGTTCCATAAGGAAAAGACGCCGAGCTTCACGGTCAACGAGGACAAGGGGTTTTACCATTGCTTCGGCTGCCAAGTGCACGGCAGCGTCTTTGACTTCGTCATGGAGACCGAAGGCCTGAACTTCCCCGAGGCGGTGGAACGGCTGGCCACCGATGTCGGCATGGAGGTGCCGCGCGATACCCCGGAGGAACAGCAGCGCCAGCAGCGCCGCAAGACCCTGGAAGAAGTCACCGAGGCCGCCGCCGTCTTCTTCGAACGCCAACTGGCCATGCCCGAGGGACGCCAAGCACTGGACTATCTGGAAAAGCGCGGCCTTTCGGCTGAAACCCGCAAGAAATTCCGCCTCGGCTTCGCGCCGGACGGCCGCGGCGCGTTGAAGGCCGCACTCAGTCGCGATGGCATTCCGGAAGACCTGATGATCGAATCCGGCATGCTGATCCAGCCCGACGGCCAGGATCGCCAATCCTATGACCGGTTTCGCGGCCGCGTCATGTTCCCCATCGCCGACCGGCGTGGCCGCGTCGTCGCCTTCGGCGGCCGCATTCTCGGCGACGGTGAGCCGAAATACCTGAATTCGCCGGAAACGCCGTTGTTCCAGAAACGGCGGACGCTCTATGGCCTCAACCATGCGCTGGCGGCGGCGCGGCGCGCCGGCACCCTGATCGTGACCGAGGGCTACATGGATGTCATCGCGCTGGCCGAGGCCGGCCTGGACCACGCCGTGGCGCCGCTGGGCACGGCGCTGACCGAGGAACAATTGACCGAACTGTGGCGCGCCGTGCCGGAACCGGTGCTGTGTTTCGACGGCGACGCCGCCGGCCAGCGCGCGGCGTCCAAGGCGGCGGAACGCGCCCTGCCGTTGATTCGTGCCGGGCTCGGCCTGCGCTTCGCCACCCTACCGGCGGGCGAGGATCCGGACAGTCTGGTGCGCGGACGCGGCCTGCCCGCCGTCCAAACCCTGCTCGACGAGGCGCAACCTCTGTCCGAGGTGATATGGCGCATGGAAACCGGCAACCGGCTGCCGCGCACGCCGGAAGACCGGGCGGCACTGCAAAAGCGCTTCAGCGAACGCGCCCGCGACATCGGCGACGCCACCTTCCGCCGTCATTTCATCGAACACTTCCGACGCCGTCTGCACCCCGAAGGCGGCGACGACAATGCGCGCGGTGGTGGACGCAACAACAAAAAACAGGCGTGGCGGCGCAGTTACCGGACCTCGGGACCGGCCATCGACACCAAGCGCGAGACGACCAGCGACGACAGCCCCGACGAGCGCCGTCAGAAGGTTTTGCTGGCCACCCTAATCAACCATCCGGGACTGTTCGATACGGTCGAGGACCGCCTTGGAAATGTTGAGTTTTCCGCCGTTCCGCTTGACAATCTTCGCCAGGAGGTCTTAAAGACCCTGGCTGGCGAGGAAGGCCTTGACTCCGCGTCGCTGATTAACCACCTAAACCAAGGCGGGCATGCGGATATGCTGAACGGGGTTTTGCACCCCAGCGTGTTGGCACATGCGTTTTTTGCGCGGCCCGACGCGGATATGGAAGACTCCCGGCGCGGCTGGGATGAGGCCTTTGAGCAACTTAGAGGGCGGGACTTGCAGTCGGAAATTCGGGATGCCGAACGGGCCTGGGTCGAGAACCCAACCGACGAGGCGTTCCATCGGCTCAAGGCATTGAAGGCGGAACAACATAACGGAGCGTCCACGGGCGCGGATTAGGGAGCTTTATCGTGGCCCCCATGTGGCCGCTCCCGATCGCGGGACAACCGAACGATTATTGAAGCAAGGGACTTGAGCGTGGCGAAAGCAGCAACGGCGGCGGCCAAGACGAGCACGGAAGAAAGCACCGACAGTCCCCTGTTGGACAGCCTCGGTGCCTCGGTCAAGAAAATGATCGCCAAGGGCAAGGAGCGCGGCTACGTCACCTATGACGAGCTTAATGGCGCACTGCCCCCCGATGAGGTGTCATCCGAGCAGATCGAGGACACCATGACCATGCTGTCCGAAATGGGCATCAACGTGGTCGAGAACGAGGAGGCCGAGGACGACAACACCGAGGCCGCCGCCGATGATGACACCAAGGAATCCGCCGAGGCCGCCTCTCCCGCCGGTAACGTGGACGAAAGTGATCTCGGCCGCACCGATGATCCGGTGCGCATGTACCTGCGCGAAATGGGCTCGGTCGAACTGTTGTCGCGCGAAGGCGAAATCGCCATCGCCAAACGCATCGAGGCCGGCCGCGATATGATGATCGGCGGCATCTGTGAAAGCCCGCTGACCATCCGCGCCATCGTGCGCTGGCACGACGCCCTGATCGCCGAGGAAATTCTGCTGCGCGACATCATCGATCTGGATGCCACCCACGGCGGCGGCCCCGGCTCCGCCAATGCGCAAAACGCCAACACCAGCGAAGGCGCGGGAACCGCCAGCGCCGATGGCGCCAAGACCGGCGTGGTGACGCTGGAGATCGCCAAGAAGCCCGAACCGGCAGCCGCGCCGGCGAAGGACGGCGAAAAATCCGACGCCACGGACGGTGAAGAAACCAAGGCCGACGGCGAAAGTGACGACGACGATGATGATGACGAGGTCAATCTGTCGCTCGCCGCCATGGAAGAAAAATTAAAGCCGCAGGTTGTCGAGAATTTCGAGAAGATCGCCAAGACCTACAAGAAGCTGCACCGCCTGCAGTTGATCCGTCTCGACGCCATGAAGGGCGAGGGCGAGGTCAAGTCGAGCCAGGAGAAGCGCTACGACAAGCTGCGCGACGAACTGGTCGATCTGATGGAGGACGTGCATCTCAACAACAACCGCATCGAGCAGTTGGTGGATCACCTCTACGGTCTCAACCGGCGCATGGTGGGGCTCGAGGGCCAGCTGTTGCGCATGGCGACATCGGCGCGCGTGCGCCGCGATGACTTCCTTGAGAACTATCGCGGCCACGAGCTCGATCCGGACTGGCTGAAGCGCATTGCCAAGATGCCGACCAAGAACTGGCAGCGTTTCGCCACCCGCTACAAGGACGAAATTAACGACGTTCGCGACAAGATCTCCGAGATTTCGGACGAAGCCGGCCTGCCAGTCGCCGAATTCCGCCGCATCGTCTCGACCGTACAAAAGGGTGAGCGCGAGGCCGCCAAGGCGAAGAAGGAAATGATCGAGGCCAACCTGCGCCTGGTCATCTCCATCGCCAAAAAATACACCAACCGCGGCCTGCAGTTCCTCGACCTGATCCAGGAAGGCAACATCG
>JAYOFM010000123.1:0-9464 GCA_038117225.1 Rhodospirillales bacterium | reverse complement strand
AACCGCATTGGGTCAAGCCGTCTTTTCGAATTCAGCAAGATCCTGGATGTGCCCGTGTCGTTCTTCTTCGACGACATGCCGGCGGATACCGAGACGGCGGGCACGGTGCCGGCTTCAGGCATGAGGGACCGCACGCAGGCGCCGCTTGAGGCGAATCCGCTGAGCCGGCCCGAGACCCGTCGACTCGTCGAGGGATTATACGGCATTCCTGATCCCTACGTTCGTCGCCAAGTCTACGAACTAGCGCGGTCGATGGCCGTGTCCGGAGACCATGGGGACTAGGATTTCCCGATAACCTGGATATGCGCCGGACCGCCGGCCTCATGCCACAAATCTCTACGTCGACCAAGTTCTTGACCTCATAGACGATCCCTGCGACAAGAGCCGCCGGCCAATGGGCCGGCTGTACGTGGACGGATTTGGACCGCTTGCCACCACGTAAAAAAAGTCCGCTAAGTGATTGGAATGAAATTTGATTTCAGTAACCTCGACGGTCCGCCCGATATCAACCCCCAAGCGGAGGGACCGTTTTGCGTAAATCTAGTTATCTCTTCACCAGCGAATCCGTTTCAGAAGGCCATCCCGATAAAATCTGCGACCGCGTTTCCGACGAAATCGTTGACGCGTATTTGGCCGCCGACCCGGGCGCCCGTTGTGGTGTTGAAACGTTGGTGACCACGAATCTTATCGTCCTTGGCGGCGAAACGCGATGCGCCGTGGAAATTCCCAAACAGCGTCTCGAGGAAATCGCCCGCGCGGCGGTCCGCGACATTGGCTACGATCAGGACAATTTCCATTGGGAAAAGGCCGAGGTCCAGGTTCACGTGCATGCTCAGTCTGCGGATATCGCCGTCGGCGTCGATGCCAGCGGCAATAAGGACGAAGGTGCCGGCGATCAGGGCATCATGTTTGGCTACGCCTGTCGAGAGACCGAAGGGTTGATGCCCGCGCCCATCCAGTATTCCCACGATATTCTTCGGACCATGGCCGAGGCGCGCCACGCCGGAAATGTCAAAGGCTTCGGACCCGATTCCAAGAGCCAAGTCACCTTGCAGTATGAGAACGGCAAGCCGGTGCGTGCGACGTCCGTCGTTGTGTCCACACAGCATACAGATGATCTGAGCCAGGACGAAATTCGCGAAATGGTCAGGCCCTTTGTCGAAAAGGCGTTGCCCGAGGGCTGGATGTGTCCCGAGGACGAATTCTACGTTAACCCGACCGGCCGTTTCGTGGTCGGCGGCCCCGACGGCGACGCCGGCCTGACCGGCCGCAAGATCATCGTCGATACCTACGGCGGCGCCGCGCCGCATGGCGGCGGGGCATTTTCGGGCAAGGATCCGACAAAGGTGGACCGCTCGGCGACCTACGCTGCGCGCTATCTCGCCAAGAACGTCGTCGCCGCCGACCTCGCGGACGAATGTACTATTCAGGTGTCCTACGCAATCGGCGTTTCCAAGCCGCTCTCGGTCTATATCGATACCAACGGCACCGGTAACGTAGATGAGGACAAGTTGTCGGTGGTTTTGAAGGAACTCGTGGACCTGTCGCCGCGCGGTATTCGCGAGCATCTTCGCTTGAGCCGTCCGATTTATGCGCGCACCTCAGCGTATGGTCACTTCGGCCGCGCGCCGGACAAGGACGGCGGCTTCACGTGGGAGCAGACGGACCTTGTCGACGACTTGAGATCCGCCTTCGCCGCCAGTTGAGCACTGACGGAAAGCCGAACACGCATCCACCACACCAATTCTACGGACGCCGGCGGGGCCATCGTCTGCGTCCAACGCGGGCGGCCCTCGTCGCCAATCTGTTGCCGCGTATCCGTATCGATATCCCGGCGGCGCCAGCCGGGCTCGACCCGCGGTCCTTATTCAGCGGGTCAATTGACGCCGTGTGGCTGGAAATCGGCTTCGGGGCGGGGGAACACCTCGCCCATCAGGCGGCTGCGCATGAAACGGTGGGCATGATTGGCTGCGAGCCTTTTATTGATGGTATCGCGTCGCTGCTGGCGCGGATTGATTCGGCATCGCTATCAAACGTACGGATTTATGATGAGGACGCGCGAGCTCTGTTACCCGCTCTGGCGTCATCGTCGATTGACCGGGTGTTTCTGTTGTTCAACGACCCGTGGCCCAAGAAGCGGCACCACCGACGTCGATTCGTCCAGCCGCAGATGGTCGCAGCGATCGCCCGCATCCTTTGCGATGATGGTGAGTTCCTGTTCGCCAGCGATCATGCGGAGTATACTCGTTGGAGCCTGCGCCATACGGTCGCCAACCGAGAATTCGAGTGGATGGCGCGACGACCCGTGGACTGGCGCGAGCCGCCGACCGATTGGTCGCCAACGCGCTATGAGGCGAAAGCGCGTCAGCAGGGGGTGGCGCCTTATTTTTTGCGATTTCGGCGGCGGCCTCGCGCGTCGCTCGCCGAGTGTGATTGATCTTGTAATTGGCGGAAGCGCACGTTATATCAACGACGTCCCGCATGCGGGATGTCTCGTTGACCCAATGAATAGTCGGGATTAATGGGGCGGGCCCGTTGGCCCGCCTTTTGTTTTTCCGGACGTGGGTCGACGGTGGCCGGCCAACTCAGCAAGACAAGAACGGACGATGGACCTGTCGCATCGCGTATCGGCCCTGATTGAGCCCACCCTGACCGATATGGGTTTCGATATCGTGCGCGTACAGCTTTCCGGCAAAACGCGGTTGACCCTGCAGGTCATGGCGGAACCGGTCGCTGGCGGCGATATGACGGTCGAGAGTTGTGCCGCGATCAGCCGCGCTATCTCCGCCATTCTGGACGTCGAGGATCCGATTTCTGATCAATATACCTTGGAAGTGAGTTCACCCGGCCTCGATCGGCCTTTGGTAAGACGGCGAGATTTCGAGCGGTATTCTGGATTCGAGGCCCGCATCGAAACCTCAACACCCCTGGACGGGCGTCGGCGCTTTACCGGTCGGCTCGGCGGGCTGACGGACGATCGAATTCAGCTATCCAGTGATAGCGAGACCTGGAACATACCCTATGACTACGTTGATCGGGCAAAGCTCCTCCTGACGGACGAACTGCTCGCGGCGACAGAGGAACAACGAACCGATGACTGAAATCACCATTGATTCCGAAACGGTCCACTCGCGACCGGAACTGCTGACCGTCGCCGACACCGTCGCGCGCGACAAGGGTATCGAACGCGACGAGGTGCTGGATGCCATGGAGCAGGCAATCCAGAAGGCCGGACGCTCGAAGTACGGTCACGAGCACGATATCCGCGCGCACATCGATCGCCGGTCAGGCGAGATCAAGCTGGCCCGTTATGTCGAGGTAATGGCCACCGCCGCCGATATCGAGAACGAATTCACCCAGACCGACCTTGAATCGGCGCGCCGCCTAAAGGCCGACGCCGAGCCCGGCGAGCTGCTTGTCGATCCGTTGCCGCCGATCGATTTCGGCCGCATCGCCGCGCAGACGGCCAAACAGGTCATCGTCCAGAAGGTTCGCGAGGCAGAGCGCAAGCGTCAGTACGAGGAGTACAAGGATCGCGTCGGCGAAGTGGTCAACGGCTTGGTCAAGCGTATCGAGTACGGCAACGTGGTCGTTGATCTCGGTCGCGCCGAGGCGATGATGCGTCGTGATGAATGTATTCCCCGCGAACATTTCAACAATGGCGATCGGGTGCGCGCCTACATCATGGATGTACGCGAAGAGATGCGCGGGCCGCAGATTTTCGTTTCCCGCACCCATCCGCAATTCATGGCCAAGTTGTTCGCGCAGGAGGTGCCTGAAATTTACGACGGCATCATCGAAATCATGTCTGTGGCCCGAGACGCCGGTTCGCGCGCCAAGATCGCCGTGCTGTCTCATGACTCCAGCATCGACCCCGTCGGACCCTGTATCGGTATGCGCGGTTCGCGCGTGCAGGCTGTCGTGGGTGAGTTACAGGGCG
This sequence comes from Rhodospirillales bacterium, assembly GCA_038117225.1. Lineage (GTDB taxonomy): Bacteria > Pseudomonadota > Alphaproteobacteria > Rhodospirillales > Casp-alpha2 > JAYOFM01. The sequence goes on along the minus strand of JAYOFM010000123.1, from coordinate 5,524 downwards.
AGAAGATCGATATCATCCAGTGGTCACCGGACCCCGCCACCTTCATCGTCAACGCGTTGGCACCGGCCGAGGTGGCCAAAGTCGTGCTCGACGAGGAGAAGAATAAGATCGAGGTCGTCGTCCCCGACGAACAGTTAAGCCTGGCCATTGGCCGGCGCGGCCAAAACGTCCGCCTGGCGTCGCAACTGTCCGGCTGGGATATCGACATTCTGACTGAAGCGGAAGAATCAGACCGACGGTCGCAGGAGTTCCATAACCGTTCGCAGATGTTCGTCGATGCGCTCGACGTCGACGATGTGATCGCGCACCTTCTGGTCACGGAGGGCTTTTCCTCCGTTGACGAGGTCGCGTTCGTTCCCGTCGAGGACCTGACGGAGATCGAAGGCTTCGATGAGGATGTGGCAACGGAATTGCGTGCCCGAGCCCGCTCATTCCTAGAGACCCAGGACGAGGAACTTGATCGTCGACGTCAGGAACTCGGCGTCGAGGACGATCTCAAGGATATCGACGGCGTGACGCCGGCGATCCAGGTGGCACTCGGCGAAAACGGCATGAAGACTCGCGATGACCTGGCTGATCTGGCTGGTGATGAATTGCTTGAAATCCTGCCCGACGGCTCGATGACACTCGAGCGCGCCAACGAAATTATCATGGCCGCGCGAGCCCACTGGTTTGCGGACGATGACGCAGCCGACGACAGCGTGGCGGTGGACGATGACGGCGCCGCCGAGGCGCCGTCTGACGAACAGCACGCCGCTGACGTTGCGGCGAAAACGGAGTAATGGAAACTGTCGATGACGGTGCTGCGGACCATGGTCAAAGATGCAAATGGTGACGTCTCGATGCCGTCGCCGGAGCGTCGGTGCATCGTCAGCGGCCAATCGCTGCCGACGACGGGACTGATCCGTTTCGTCGTTTCCCCCGACGACATGCTTGTTCCCGATATCCGCGAGAAGCTGCCCGGGCGAGGTTTGTGGTTGAGCGCGGACCGCAATGTGGTAAATACAGCGGCTCACAAGGGTTTGTTCAATCGTGCGGCGCGACGGACGGTCGAGATCCCGGATGATCTCGTGGCGGTCGTCACCGGCCAGATAGCGCGCAGGTGTATTGAAATTTTAGGCCTGTCACGTCGCGCAGGCATCGCGGTCGCCGGGCTGGCGAAAGTTGAGAAGGCCCTTGCGAAGGCCGGCCGAGGCGTTCTCTTGGTGGCGAGGGACAGCGGCCGCGACGGGCGCCGGCGTATCGCCTCTTTGGCCAAAGGACTGGCGATCGATGAGACGCTTACGGCCGAAGAACTCGGCGAGCCTTTTCAGCGGGGGCATGTTACGCATGGCTTCGTTGCGGCGGGATCGCTGGCGCAGGCACTGGAGCGAGAACTGCACCGTTTGGCGGGCATGCGCGAAAACGAAAATTCGAAAATGAATGACAAACAAGTGGTAAGCAAAAACCAATGACCGAGACCAAGGAACTGGACAACAAGAAACTCGGCCTGGCGCGGCCTGGTAAGCTTGAGCTCAAGAAGACTGTCGAAACCGGACAGGTTCGACAGAATTTCTCGCATGGCCGGTCGAAAATGGTCACCGTCGAGGTGCGCAAGAAACGCACCTATGAACGCGACGCCGGTGGACGGATGACCAAGGTCTCGGAAATGGCGCAAGCCTTGGCCGAGGACGAAGCCGAACTGATCGAAGAGGTTTTCGAGGCTCCTGATCCGCGCACGGACAATCTGACCAACGAAGAGCGCGCGGCTCGATTAAAGGCCCTGGAAGATGCGCGTAAGGACGGCGAGAGCGTGCCGACGCCCCGTGTCCAGCAGACCGGACCGCGAATCGCGGACAGCGGCGAAGACGAAGAAGAGGTTGAGGCCGTTGCGGATGCCGAAGCGCCGGCTGATGTTGAAGAGGACAATGAGGAAGAGCGTCTGCGTCAAGAGCAGGCGGCCGCCGAGGCGGCAATTGCCAAGCCTCAACGCCGCGATGTGGAAGCGATTGATAGCGATGACGACGAGGGCGCGCGCGGCCGGCGCAAGGTCAAGACAGACCAAAAGCGAGTGACTCCCGGGCCGCGCCGCGACGAACGTCGGCGCCGCAGCGGCAAGTTGACAATCGCGGAAGCCGAATCTCTTGAGGTCGAGGAAGAGCGTCAGCGCAGCTTGGCATCGGTCAAGCGGGCGCGTGAACGGGAGAAACAAAAACAACAGGAACTCCGTCAGGAAGGCCACAAGGTTGTTCGCGACGTGGTGGTGCCGGAGAGCATCAGCGTTCAGGACCTTTCCAACCGCATGGCGGAACGCGCTAGCGATGTGATCAAGGTTCTGATGCGGATGGACATGATGGTCACCATCAACGAAGTTCTTGATGCCGACACGGCGGAGCTTGTGGTCAATGAGTTTGGCCACAACATCAGGCGCGTCAGCGAAGCGGATGTGGAGATTGGCATCAAGAGTACCGAAGACGAACCCGGCAACCTGGAAGCGCGTGCCCCCATCGTGACGGTCATGGGCCACGTCGATCACGGCAAAACGTCGTTATTGGATGCGTTGCGTCAGTCGGACGTCGCGGCCCATGAAGCAGGCGGCATTACTCAGCACATCGGCGCCTATCAAGTCACCACCGCTGACGGCAGTCGCGTCACATTCATCGACACCCCCGGCCATGCCGCCTTTACCGAGATGCGGGCACGTGGCGCCAGCGTGACCGATATCGTCGTCCTGACGGTTGCCGCCGACGATGGCATCATGCCGCAGACAATAGAAGCAATTGATCATGCCAAGGCCGCCGGCGTGCCGATGATCGTTGCCATCAATAAGATCGACCGACCAGACGCCAATCCGGGCAAGGTGCGAACGGATTTGCTGCAGCATGATGTGCAAGTCGAGGAAATGGGCGGGGACATTCTCTCCGTCGAGGTCTCGGCGCTTGAGAAAATCAATCTCGATAAGTTGATGGAGGCAATCACCCTCCAGGCGGAACTCTTGGACTTGAAGGCCAATGCCGATCGTGCGGGCGAAGGTGTCATTGTCGAGGCGAAGGTCGAACAGGGCCGTGGTTCCGTGGCGACCTGTCTGATGACCAACGGCACCCTGAGGGTCGGCGATATCTTCGTTGCGGGTAGTGAATCAGGGCGCGTTCGCGCATTGATCGACTCCCATGGCAATCAGATCGACGCCGCCGGCCCGTCGACGCCGGTCGAGGTCCTGGGTCTGACGGGGACGCCCAAGGCCGGCGACGATCTAATCGCCGTGGATAGCGAGAATAAAGCACGCGAAGTCGCTGAATTCCGCCGCCGCCGGGACCGTGACGCCCGGGCATCCGCGGCCTCGCGCGGTACGCTTGAGCAAATGTTCGAGAAGATTAAGGAAGGCGAGGTCCATACTCTGCCCGTTATCGTCAAGGCGGACGTTCACGGATCGCTTGAGGCCATTGTCGGTGCCCTTGGCAAGATCGGCTCAGATGATGCGGAAATTCAGGTTCTCCATTCCGGTGTCGGCGGTATCAACGAATCCGACATCACATTGGCCCGCGCATCCGATGCCGTCGTCATCGGCTTCAATGTTCGCGCCAACCCGCAGGCGCGCGATATGTCGCGACGCGATGGCGTGGATATTCGGTACTATTCGATCATCTACAACCTGACTGATGATCTGACCCAGGTGCTGACGGGAATGTTGGCGCCGACCCTGAAGGAAAACATGCTTGGCTATGCCACCATCCGCGAGGTGTTCAATATCTCGAAGGTTGGACGCGTTGCCGGCTGCATGGTGACCGAGGGGATGATCAAGCGCGGCGCCAAGGTGAGGTTGTTGCGCGATGATGTCGTCATCCATGAGGGTGATCTTGGACAATTGAAGCGGTTCAAGGAGGATGCTCGCGAGGTCAAGGAAGGCACCGAGTGCGGTATGTCCTTCGCCAACTATCAGGATATCCAGGTTGGCGACCTGATCGAGTGCTTCGAGGTCGAGGAAGTCGCGCGAGTCCTTTAGCCGGACGTCGACACGCCACGTCCCCGCATTTCCGCGTAAAGGGTGCCATGTCTCAACGCCACGCAAAGGCGCCGACGCAACGTCAGCTTCGTGTCGGCGAGGAGCTGCGCCACGTGGTCGCGCAATGTCTAGAACGCGACCTGTTGCGCGATCCGGACGTTGCCGGTCGTTCCATTACCGTCACCGAGGTAAGGGTCAGCCCGGATCTTAGGAACGCCACGGCTTTTGTCATGCCGTTGGGCGGCGACTCCGCCCCCACGGTCGTCGAAGGGCTCAACCGCGCCAGCGCCGTCTTTCGCCGAGAAATCGCGCGCCAGGCGCGCTTGCGCAACGTGCCCCGCCTGGTGTTCGCGCTCGATGCGACATTCGATACCGCGGATCATATCGACGCACTGTTACGCAAACCTGATGTTAAACGGGACATCGAACAGCCGATGGACCCGGAAACGTCCGATGGGACGTAAGCGGAACGGCAAACCGATTCACGGGTGGCTGATCATCGACAAGCCGTTGGGCATGTCCTCGAATGGCGTCGTCGGCAAGATCAAGCGCGCCACCGGGGCGGCCAAGGTCGGTCATGGCGGCACTCTGGACCCGCTCGCGACGGGCGTATTGCCAATTGCCCTCGGCGAAGCGACGAAAACCGTTTCCTATGCCATGGATGGCCACAAAGCCTACGAGTTTGTCATTCGTTGGGGCGAGCAGCGTTCAACCGATGATGCCGAGGGCTCGGTCACGGGAGTCAGCGACGTCCGGCCATCAGCCGACGCGATGAGAGCCGTCGCGGCGATGTTCGTCGGCGATATAGAACAAGTGCCGCCTATTTTCTCCGCCATCAAGGTCGATGGCCGCCGCGCCTATGCGCTGGCGCGGGCGAACCAGGAGGTTTCGCTAAAGGCGCGCACGGTGACTATTCATGGTCTGGAACTGGATCAGGTTATCGACAATGACCATGCATCGTTCGTCGCCAGGTGCGGGAAGGGAACCTACATGCGCGCGCTGGCGCGCGATCTCGCCTTGCAACTGGGGACCCTTGGTCATATACAACGCCTCAGGCGTATCCAGGTGGGGCCTTTTACGGTGGCCCAAGCGTTGAATCCCGACATATTCGACACCATGTACGCGGATGCGCTGCTTTCGGAATACCTGCTTCCGATCGAGACCGTGCTGGACGACATCCCGGCACTGGCCCTGACGGAACAGGAAGCGCGAAGGCTTCGGCAGGGGCAGGGCGTTCCCGTCCTCCCCATCGCCAACCGGTCGACGCTCACGAAAATCGCCCAGGGCGATATCGTGTGTGCGATGGCCGAAGGGCGGCTGGTGGCTTTGGCGACAATCAAGGGGGGCGAAGTTCGCCCCTTGCGTGTCATGAACCTCTGACGACTGGAGATACACGATGTCGATTACAGCAGAGCGGAAACAGGAACTCATCAAAGAGTTCGCCACCAAGACCGATGATACGGGATCGCCAGAAGTGCAAGTGGCGATCCTCTCCGAACGGTGCTCGCCTGGGAGGGATGCGGGGCGGGGGGGGGGGGGGGG
>JAYOFM010000122.1:0-9798 GCA_038117225.1 Rhodospirillales bacterium | reverse complement strand
GGCTTGGTCTGGCCATTGCCCGGCGGGCGGCAAGGCTGTTGGGCCACGACCTGCACCTGACATCGCGGGTCGGCGCCGGAACTGTGTTCCGCCTCGTTGTGCCGCTCGCCGAGGCGACCGGAACGTAACGTATTCCCGCTCGCCGGCACGAGCGCCGCGTGATCAGGCTGTCGGAAAACCCTGTTTGCGCGCCAGGTTCGCCGCCTGTATGCGATTGGCCACGCCGAGCTTTCGAAACACCGCATGGGCGTGTTTCTTGACCGTGCCTTCAAGGATGCCAAGGGTGCGGGCGATGGCCTTGTTGGAATGGCCTTCCATAATTTGGGCGAGGACCTGGCGTTCGCGCGACGTCAGGCAGTCGAAGGTCGGATGCACCGTGTTCTGCTCCGATCGGCTCGTGCCGCCGCCGAGGATCGACAGCGCATGCGGCGGCACGTAAATGTGTCCGGCAATTAGCAGCGTGATGGCGGCTTCCAGGATCGTGTGGTCGGATGATTTCAGGATGTACCCGGCGGCGCCATTGTGGATCGCCGCGTGAATGTCCTCCAGGGAATCCGACATGGACAGGATAGCCATGGGAATCTCGGGAAACGCCGCCTTCAATCCGCGCAGCCCTTTAAAGTCATCCATGCCGGGCATGTTCAAATCCAGCAACACCAGTTCCCACGCGGCGGACTGGTGCAATGCCTCGCGCGCGCCGTCCACGTCCTTGGCGTCGCCGACGACCATATCGGGAAATAGTTTCGACAGCAGTAGGCTGAGGCCCTCGCGAAAAAGCGCGTGATCGTCGACGATCAGGATGTTCATGCCGCGATCTTCAACTTTAGGCTACCAACAGTCATCGTTTCCTGCCCATCGGTTCAATTTACCGCCGGCCGTATTCGCCTAGAGTACCCCGACCGATCGATCAAATGCAGGGGCTAATTTCGGCCCCCGCGATATTCGACCGGCGTCGGCGTCGATGTTTCATCTCCGCGCGCAAACATCCCTTGGGAATGTCGTCACCGACACGGTGCCGACGAGGCCCGCGAAAGGTATTGTTCTTGGATATTCTGGTCCTCTTTTATCTCAGCAGCGGGTTGTTTCTCGGCTGGGGCCTCGGCGCCAATCACCTGGGAAATATCTTCGGCACCGCCATCGGTTCGCGCATGCTGCGGTGGCGCACGGCGGCGATCCTGTGCAGCATCTTCGTCGTCCTCGGCGCCGTCATCAGCGGCTCCGGCCCGGTGCAGACCCTGGGCAAGCTGGGGGCCGTCGATGCGCTCGGCGGCTCCTTCGTCACCGCCTTCGGCGCCGGTGTCACTGTTTATTGGATGACCAAGGCGGGGCTACCGGTTTCCACCACGCAGGCGATCGTCGGCGCCATCATGGGCTGGAATTTCTTCAGCGGCACGGTGACCGATTACGGCGCCCTGACCCATATTCTTTCCGGCTGGATACTTGGACCCGCCCTGGCCGCTGTTTTTGCCATGGGGCTGATGAAACTGACCACGCTATACTTGCGCTGGTCCGATCTTCACCTGTTGCGCATTGATGCCTATACGCGTCTCGGCCTCATCGTCGCCGGGTCGTTCGGCGCCTACAGTCTCGGCGCCAACAACATCGCCAATGTCATGGGCGTCTTCGTTCCGGCATCGCCCTTCACCGAATTCACCCTGTTCGGAATGTTGACGGTCACGTCGGTGCAGCAACTGTTCCTGGTCGGCGGATTGGCCATCGCCGTCGGCGTCATGACCTATTCGCACAATGTCGTCCACACGGTTGGCTCGGCGCTGTTCACCCTATCGCCCATCGCCGCCTGGGTGGTGATCATGTCGCATTCGCTGGTGCTGCTGATCTTCGCCTCCGAGGAACTGGAACATCTCCTCGCCAGCCTCGGACTGCCCACGTTCCCGCTGGTTCCGGTGTCGAGTTCCGAGGTTGTCATCGGCGCGGTCATCGGCATCGCGCTGCTGAAAGGCGGACGCGGCATCCGCTGGAAGGTGCTGGCGCGCATTGGTTCCGGGTGGGCGCTGACGCCGTTCCTGTCCGGAATCATCTGCTTCGTCGGCCTGTTCGTCATGCAGAACGTGTTCAACCAGCCCGTCTATCACGGCACCCACCATGAACTGACGGCAAGCGCCGCGAGCCGCATCCGTGATGCCGGCATCTTCACCGAGGATCTGGCGAATCTGGCCAACCGGGAGTTTGAGTCGTCGGTCGAGTTCCGCGATGCCATGCGCGAACACATTCGCCTAACCACGGCGCAGGAGCGGATGGTCATCTCGGCGACCAAGCTGACGCCGCTGCGGATCGATGCCGGCAAAATCGAGACCCTCGATCGCGCGTGGTTCACGCCGGCCCAGATCGCCGCCCTGGAGAGGCTGTCCGGCCGCGCCTACCAGCATGCGTGGGAACTGGCCGCGGACCTGGAAAACGCCAGTCCGGAATGGAAACTGCTGCCGCAAACGACGGTCAATAAACTCGACAACAAGCAGCGATTGCGAAAACTGAGCTTCGTGTTCCATCTGTTCTCGGCGTCCGTGGCCGAATAGCGACCTGTCGCCGACGGTGTTCAGGGGCTCGCATCGTGTTGCCTCACCGTTTCACAAAATTTTCCTTGATCTGCTTCATATTTGTTCGATATATGTTCTCATCAACGTAGTTAATACCGCCGTGACGTCAAATTCACGTGCATTCCGCCCCGACAGCCGCGTCGATACAGGGCCGGCTCGGCGGTCACCTTGCCGACGGGCGTTGGCGGAGGCGGTGCGGGAGAACGTGTTGATCAGATGATCGGAGGCGATTGTGTGCGCCGGTGGGGCAAAATGACCACAAATGACTACATTTCCCGTTGAAAAATGGCATGATTTCTTCTGGATCAATGGCTTGCCCCGTTTACACCGGCCAAAAAGTGGCCAAAAAGTGGACAGTAACCGGATAAAAGTGTGTTTTGGCGGCGCCAAGGTGCTCCGCGATTGAACGTGACCGGTTGTTGGCGGCAGGTTAAAACTTGTGGATACGAAGTGCGATTCAAACGGACGGGGCAGGGAGTTGCGCGGGACATGTTTTCCAAGATCCTGATCGCCAATCGGGGCGAGATCGCCTGCCGAGTCATCAAGTCGGCGCGCGCCATGGGCATCGCCACCGTCGCCGTCCATTCGGAAGCCGACGGCGACGCGCTGCATGTGCAGATGGCGGACGAGGCGGTGGCCATCGGGCCGGCGGCATCGGCCGAAAGCTATCTGGTGATCGACAATATTCTCGCCGCGGTTAAGCAGACCGGCGCCGAGGCGGTGCATCCGGGCTACGGTTTCCTCTCGGAAAACGCCGCCTTCGCCGAGGCGCTGGCGGCCGAGGGGGTCGCCTTCATCGGCCCGCCGGTCGGCGCCATCACCGCCATGGGCGACAAGATCACCTCGAAGAAGATGGCGGAGGCCGCTGGCGTCAACTGCATCCCCGGCCATACCGCCGCCATCGCCGACGGCGACGAGGCGGTGGGTATCGCGCAAGGCATCGGCTACCCTGTGATGCTGAAGGCGTCCGCCGGCGGCGGCGGCAAGGGCATGCGCGTCGCCCGCAATGACGACGAATGCCGCGACGGCTTCGAGCGCGCCACCAACGAGGCGCGCACGTCGTTCGGCGACGACCGAGTGTTCATGGAGAAATTCATCGAGCAGCCGCGCCATATCGAAATTCAGGTACTCGGCGATACGCACGGCAACGTGGTCTATCTGGGCGAGCGCGAATGTTCGCTGCAGCGGCGCCACCAGAAGGTGATCGAGGAAGCGCCGTCGTCGTTCCTCGACGAAGCGACTCGCGAGGCCATGGGTGAACAGGCGGTGGCGCTGTCAAAGGCGGTCGATTACTGCTCCGCCGGCACGGTTGAATTCATCGTCGACGCGGAGCGCAATTTCTTTTTCCTGGAGATGAATACCCGGTTGCAGGTGGAGCATCCGGTGACTGAACTGGTGACCGGTACCGATCTGGTCGAATTGATGATCCGCGTCGCCGCCGGCGAGAAACTGCCGTTCAGCCAGAAGGACGTTTGCCTCAAGGGCTGGGCCATCGAGGCGCGCATCTACGCCGAGGACCCGTTCCGCAATTTCCTGCCGTCGACCGGGCGCCTGGTGCGCTACCGCCCGCCGGAGGAATTCGCCGGCGAGGTGCGTGTCGATACCGGCGTCTTCGAGGGCGGCGAGATTTCCATGTTCTACGACCCGATGATCGCCAAGCTGATCACCTATGGCCCCGATCGATCGACGGCGATTTCGAGTATGCGTCAGGCGCTTGACGAATTTCTTATTCGCGGCGTGCGCCACAATATCGCGTTTCTCGCCGCCCTGGTCGCCCACCCGCGATTCCAATCGGGTGATATCTCGACCAACCTGATTGGCGACGAATACCCGGACGGCTTCGATCCGGGCGCCCTGGTGCCGGAAAACCCGCGCCTGCTGGTCGCTGTCGCCGCCGCCGTACATTGCGCCTATCAGGCCCGGGCGGCGAAGATCAGCGGCCAGGTCACCGGCCATCAACGCCGGGTGACCGAGGATTGGGTGGTGCTGCTGGGCGGCACCGGGGCATTGCCCGATAGCGCCGCCGAGCACCCGTATGAAACCTCGATCTATGCGGTGGAGGGCGGCTACGAGGTCATCATCGATGGCGAGAACTGCCTGGTGCAGACTCGCTGGCGGCTCGGCGATCCGCTATTCCGCGCCGTCATCGACGGCTACGACGTGTGCATGCAGGTGGAACGGGTCGCCGTCGCCTATCGGTTGACCCACGCTGGTAGCGAGGCCGACGTGCTGGTGCTGAGCCCCCTCGTTGCCGGGTTGCAGGGCCTGATGCCGGTCAAATCGCCGCCCGATCTGTCGCGTTTCCTGTTGTCGCCGATGCCGGGGCTGCTGGTTTCCGTCGCCGTTGCCGAGGGCGAGGAGGTCAAGGCCGGCGACGAGCTTGCCGTGGTCGAGGCGATGAAGATGGAGAACGTGCTGCGCGCCGAACGCGACGGCGTCGTCGGCGCCATCAAGGCCGCGGCCGGTGACAGCCTCGCGGTCGATCAGGTCATCATCGAGTTCACGTGAAACGCGTGCACGTGACGATCACCGGCCGCGTGCAGGGCGTCTGGTATCGTGGCTGGGCGAGCGGTGAAGCAAAGGCCCTGGGGCTGGCCGGCTGGATCCGTAATCGGCGCGACGGCAGCGTCGAGGCGGTGCTGGCGGGGCCGGCGGACGATGTCGACGACCTGCTTGAACAATTCTGGCACGGGCCGCCGGCGGCGCGGGTGAGCGGTGTGGCGGTCGAGGATTTGGACGACGGGGTGGACGTCGCGGCGGGCTTTCACCAGCGGCCCAGCTGTTGAGCTAGGCGGCGGCCTCGACCCGATCTCGGCCGGCGGCCTTGGCCCGGTATAGGGCTTCGTCGGCGCGCTGGATGGTTTGCTCGGTGGTTTCGCCGGCGCGCATCATGGCTACGCCGAAGGAGGCAGTGACCGAGGTAGTCTCGCCCGACGGCAGGGTGACCCTGGTCGCGCCAAGGTCCTGGCGGTGGCGCTCCAGCACCTCTAGGGCGGCGTCCTCGGGGGTCGCCGGCAGAAGTAGCAAAAACTCCTCGCCGCCATAGCGATAGACCGAGTCGTAGGCGCGCGACGTGGCGGTCAGGCAATCGGCGGCGACTCGCAACACTTGGTCGCCAGCGGCGTGGCCATGCAGATCGTTGAGTTGCTTGAAGTGGTCGAGATCGGCGAGGGCTATGGCGCAGGGCGTATTGGTGCGTTCAAATTGGCCATGTTCGCGTTCCAGGGCGCGTTTCAAGGCGTGGCGGTTCTGTAGCCCGGTCAGCGCGTCGATTTCCGCCGCCGCCGCGGCGAAGGCCTTCTCCAGCCGTCGCGCCCGGGCGATGAAGGCCGACGACAGGTCGATCAGCCGCGCATAGTCGGGCTGCGACGGTGCGCTGGCCAGCAGGATCGCGGCGGTGGCACGCAGTTTTCGATCGAGTTCGGCGAGGTCGTGCACCGCCGGCTGATCGATCAACGGGGCATGCTGGTTGGCGATGTACCAGGCGCCGAAGGCGCCGATGCCGGCCAGTGCCTCGGCGGCTGGCTGGTGGGCGTTCGCATCGTCGACCGACCAGATCAGGGCGCGGTTGACGTCGGCCAACCAGGTCAGGTGTTCGCTGACCGCCGCATCGACGGCGGTCAGTAAATCGGCGGCGTCGTAGCCGTCGATCAGAATCGCCGGTTGCGCCTCAGGCGACGGCGTCAAGGGTACGGGTCTCTAGTTGAAAGGTTTCCTCGAAGCATGTTCGCAACGCGCTGTCGATTTCCGGCATGGTCGCCGTGATACCGAGATCCCACAGTGAGGTCACGCCGTGTTCAGCGATGCCGCACGGAACGATGCCGTCGAAGTGGCTCAGGTCGGGCTCCACGTTTAAGGAGACCCCATGGTAGCTGACCCAACGTCGAACCCGTACGCCGATGGCGGCGATCTTGTCCTCGCGAGACGCCGGGTTGGCCGGCGCGCCGCGTCGCACCCATATGCCGACGCGGCCGGCGCGCCGCTCGCCGATGATGCTGAACTGCATCAGGGTCCGGATGAGCCATTCTTCCAGGTCATGCACGAAGCGTCGTACATCGCCGTCGCGGCGCTTCAAATCCAGCATAACGTAGGCCACGCGCTGACCGGGGCCATGGTAGGTCATGCGGCCGCCGCGGCCGGTCTCGAAGATTGGAAAGCGCGTCGGCTCCAGCACTTCGTCCATGGCGGCGCTGGTGCCGGCGGTATAGAGCGGAGGATGCTCGAGCAGCCACACGGCTTCCGGCGCCGTTCCCGCGCGGATATCGGCGACCCGCTGTTCCATAAAGGCGACGGCCCGCGGGTAGTCTTCCGGGCGATCGCTAATGCGCCATTCGATGTTCGCGTCGGCCATGGCTGGAGATCTGCCCTTTCGTGGCGCCGTGGATGGGGATTGCTTGATCGCCCTCGGCTTTCTTGCTATTCCCCGCAGGCCCGGCGAGACGCCGTGCTTGCCACACAACATAATGCGGTCGTGGCGGAATTGGTAGACGCGCTAGGTTGAGGGCCTAGTGGGAGATAATCCCGTGGGAGTTCGAGTCTCCCCGACCGCACCATTCGCAGGACTTGGGCTTTTGTGGCCCCGGCCGACGAACAAGATCGGAAGGTCGACGCGTCATGACGGACGGAACCGACCGCGATGGCAAGACCGACGACCGGGCGACAGACATAGAGTCATCCGCTGAAGACGCTGTTCTCGATTTCGGCGCCGAGCTTGAGAAATGGATCGTCCGCGCGCTAGATGCGGGCGATGCCGCCGAGGTGCGCGACGCGGTTGGCCAACTGCATTACGCTGATCTCGCCGATTTACTTGAACGCCTTTCTTCCGACAAACGGCGCATCCTCGTCGAACTGATCCGCGACGATTTCGACGCCGAGGTCCTATCCGAACTCGACGAGACGGTGCGCGACGACGTTGTCGAGATTCTCGGTGTGCGTGACGTCGCCGAGGCGCTGAGCGAACTCGACACCGACGACGCCGTCGAAGTGTTGACCGAGATGGACGAGGAACAGCAGCGCGAGGTTCTGGACGCCATACCGGATGCCGATCGGGTACTGATCGAGGAAGGGCTTTCCTATCCGGAGGACTCTGCCGGCCGTCTGATGCAACGCGACATGGTCATGGTGCCGACATTTTGGAACGTCGGTCAGACTATCGATTTCATGCGACACACCGCCGATGAGGACGAGGAAAAACTGCCGACGGCGTTCTACGATATTTTCGTCGTCGATCCGCGTGGCCGGCCTCAGGGCGCGATTCCGCTTAGCCGGCTCCTGCGTAGCCGCCGTCCTGTCCCGGTCTTCGAACTGATGGAAACCGACCTCAATTTGATCGAGGTGACCATGGATCAGGAGGATGTCGCCTTCCTGTTTCGCCAACGCGATCTGGTTTCGGCGCCGGTTGTCGACGAGGCCGGCCGTCTGGTCGGCGCCATCACCATCGATGACGTGGTCGACGTGATCCACGAGGAACACGAGGAAGACGTGCTGCGCCTCGGCGGCGTCATCGGCGATGATCTGTATAGCGCCGTCCTCGATACCACCAAGGCACGGTTCAGCTGGTTGGTCGTCAACTTGGCGACGGCCGTGCTGGCGTCGGTGGTCATCGGGCTGTTCGATGCCACCATCCAGGAGATCGTGGCGCTTGCGATCCTGATGCCGATCGTTGCCTCCATGGGCGGCAATGCCGGAACACAGACGTTGACGGTGACCGTGCGCGCCTTGGCGACCAAGGAGTTGACGGCGACGAACATGGCCCGCGTGATTGGCAAGGAGCTGCTCGTCGGTGTCGCCAATGGGGTGCTCTTCGCGATCCTCGCCGGCGTGGTCGCTTGGTTATGGTTCGGTAATCCAATGCTCGGCGGGGTCATCGCCCTGGCCATGGTCGTCAATATGATCGTCGCCGGACTCGCTGGGACGACGATCCCGTTGGCGCTGGACCGAATGGGACTCGATCCGGCGATTGCGTCGAGTGTGTTCCTGACCACCGTGACAGACTTGGTCGGCATTTTTTCCTTCCTCGGACTCGCCGCCCTGGTGCTCCTGTAAGTGCACTTTACGTTCACGTAAACGGCAAGTAGGCTCGCCCCCATGGTGGAGACATTCGGCATACGAGAGCTGGCGCGGGAGTTTGACGTCACCACGCGCACCATCCGTTTCTATGAGGACAAGGGCCTTTTGCAGCCCGCCCGAGAGGGCCAGCGCCGGGTATACACGCCTCGGGACCGAGTAAGATTGCGCCTGATCATGCGTGGAAAACGGCTCGGCTTTTCGTTGGATGAAATCAACGAGATGATTGGCCTCTACGACGTCGATCCGAGCGAGGTTACGCAGCTGCGCCATTTCCTACAAAAAATCGGTGACCGAAAGGCGATGCTGGAACGCCAGAGAGAGGATATCGCTGAGACTCTCGCAGAAATTACCAGGATCGAAGCCCAATGTCGTTCCCTGTTGGACGAAAAACAAACCCGCCGTAAGGCCGTTGGTTAGGAAGCAGAGCGCCGTCATGAATACACATCATCAAGGCGGTCGTCCGATGACCGTCGCCATTGCTGGTCTCGGTGCCGTGGGCCTGCCGGTTGCCAGATGGTTGGATGCCGGTGTCGACGGCCTCACGTTGAGTGCCGTGTCTGCCAATGACAAGGCTCGCGCCGCCGAACGGCTTAAGGCCTTCAAGACTCCGCCGGCCGTGGTTGATATCGATGAATTGGTAGAGCGAGCGGATATCGTTGTCGAATGTCTGCCGCCGGAACGCTTCGCCGATATCGCCGAACCGGTTATCGAGGCCGGACGAATTCTGGTGGCGTTAACGCCTTGCTCCTTGCTGGTGCATTGGCATCTGGTCGATCGGGCCAAGCAGACTGGCGCCCGGATCATTATTCCGACGGGCGCCCTGCTTGGTTTCGACGCGGTTCGGGCCGCCGCCAAGGGAACCATTTACTCGGTCACCATGGCAACCCGTAAACCACCGGCCGGTTTGATAACCGCGAAATTCGTGGTCGAGCAAGGGATAAATCTGGACGGCTTGAGCGAGCCGTTGAAGCTTTACGAGGGTAGCGTTCGTGACGCCGCCGCGAAATTCCCGGCCAACGTCAACGTCGCCGTCGCATTATCGCTGGCTAGCGCTGGACCGGATAACACGCGCTATGAGATTTGGGCTGACCCGGCGGTCGACCGCAATACTCATCTGATCAAGGTCGACGCGGACTCGACCCGCTTTGAGATGTCCATCGCCGGTGTGCCGACG
>JAYOFM010000121.1:0-9960 GCA_038117225.1 Rhodospirillales bacterium | reverse complement strand
AATTTTGACGCGGAAATGGATAACTCGGTTACAATGGACCTAATCAAGCGTCGAACCAACGGCGCGGAAATATTTAGGGGAAGAACCTAGGGATGCGCGTTGCATGGGCATTTGGCAGCGGATCGCTAAACACGCGGACCGTCCCGTATCGGTCGGATGGCCACGGTTTGGCCGGCAACCATCGATGGCGACGGAGCGGCTGAGATTGGCGACTTCGACTGATAGATTAGCGGCGCTAAACGAGGCACTGCAGCAGGAAATCGCTGAACGCAAGCAGATCGAGGCGCGTCTGGAAAGCCTCGCCCGCATTCCGGAGGAAAGTCCGGATCCGGTGATGCGGCTGTCGCTTGATGGGGTCGTGCTATACGCCAACAAGCCGGCGGATGTCATCCTTGATGCCTGGGGCCTCGGCGGCTCGACCGAACAACCGGTGCCAGAACCCTGGCTGTCATTGGTGCGCGAACTCCACGGCGCCAAAACCCGGACCGAGACCGAAATCACCGCCGGCGACCGGCATTTCACGCTGATATTCCAGCCGCTGCCGGAAGAAGGCTATGTCAATATCTACGGCGTCGACGTGACGGAACGAAAACGCGCGGAGGACGAAGTCCGCGGCATGTCCAATCGCGATGACCTGACGCGCCTGCCCAACCGTATTCTGTTCACCGATCGGCTGAAGCAAGTAATTTTCCAGGCGAAGCGCAACAAGGCGATCGTCGCCGTGCACTTGATTGATCTCGACAATTTCAAGCTGGTCAACGAGCGTTACGGCTACGCCGCCGGCGATGAACTGCTAAAATCTGTCGCAGAAAGCATTCTGGTCGCTGTGCGTGAAACAGATACCGTGGCGCGTCTGTCGGCCGACGAATTCGCGGTGATCCAGAACGCGCCAGACGATACCGAGGGAGTCGCCACAATGGCGCAGAAATTGCTGCGTACCGTGTGTGCGGAATTCCCGGTTGGTGATCATGCCATTTCCTGTGCCGGCAGCATTGGTATCTCTGTCTATCCCGATGACACCACGAATGCCGATGGCATGCTGCGGAACGCGGAAATGGCGCTGCGTCATGGACGGTCCGATGGCGCCGGCGGCTACCATTTCTACGTCCAGGAAATGAACGAGGAAATTCAGCGCCGTCGCGCCGTCGAGGAAGCCCTACGCCAAGCGATTGAACGCGAGGAATTTTTTCTTGTCTATCAACCCAAGCTCAGTCTCCGGCACGGTACCATCGGCGGAATGGAATCGCTGATCCGCTGGCAGCACCCGGAACATGGGTTCATGTCACCGGCGGAATTCATTCCCGCCGCCGAGCGAACCGGCCTGATCGTCGCCATCGGTGAATGGTGCCTGCGCGAAGCCTGCCGGCAGACCAAGGTGTGGATGGACAACGGCTTGCCGAAGCTAAAGGTTGCCGTGAACCTTTCGGCGGTACAGTTCCGCGACAGCGATCTGGCCGACACGGTGCGTCGTGTCCTTGATGAAACCGGCCTGCCGCCGGAGTGCCTGGAATTGGAAATCACCGAAACCGTGGCCATGACAGACGCCGGCAATACCATCGAAATTCTGAACAGCATCGCCGATATCGGCGTCTCGCTCTCCATCGATGATTTTGGCACTGGGTATTCGAGCCTCAGTTATCTGAAACGCTACCCGGTGCAACGGGTCAAGATCGACAAGGCCTTCGTCGACGACATTATCGAGGAGGATGACGATCTCGAGCGCGTCGGCGCCATTGCCCGCGCGGTGACCACCATGGGCCACAGCTTCGGTATGCAGATCACCGCCGAGGGCGTCGAGACCGAGGAGCAGCTGCGTTTTCTGCAGGGCCTCGATTGCGATGAGATCCAAGGATATTTCTTTGCGCGGCCGCTGCCGGCAGCCGAGTTCGAGCCGTTCGTTCGCGAGCATGATCCGGGCACGTTGGCGGAATTCCACCTCGACCGCCGCACCGGGCGCGGGGATCGCCGGGACGGCTGAAGCGGTCGCGAGCGCGGTTTAGGCGTCGGCGTCGGACGCTTCCATTTCAGATTCGGCTGCCAACCAGGCGGCTTCCGCCGCCGCCAGGTCGCGTGTCAGATCGATGTGGCGCTGGCGGGTTTTGCCGAGCGTCGCGGGATCACCTTCATACAATGCCGGATCGGCGAGGCGTTGCTCCAACTGATCCTTCTCGGCCGCGAGTTTTTCAACCCGCTTCTCGGCGTCACGCACGTGCCGGCGCAACGCGGACGCGGCGGCGCGGGCTTGGCGTGCCTCGCGGCGGCCGGCACGGGTGTGGGTGACGTTCTCGGGCGTTGCGACATCTTCGGCCGGCCGATCTTCTTTCGCGCCGCCGTTGCCGCCGCGCCGGCTTTCCATGACCCATTTGCGATAATCGTCGAGATCACCGTCGAAGGGTTTGCAATCGCCGTCGGCGACCAACCACAGGCGGTCGCAGACAAGGCCCAATAGGTGAGAGTCATGGCTGACCAGCATCACGGCGCCGGTGTAGGCGTTCAACGCTTCGACCAGGGCGGCGCGCGCTTCCACGTCCAGGTGATTGGTCGGTTCATCCAGCAATAGCAGTTGCGGCCGCGCGGTGCTGATGACGGCGAATAGCAATCGCGCCTTTTCGCCGCCCGACAGATTGCCGATCTGTGTTTCCGCGCGCGGGCCGGAAAGGCCGAAGCGGCCGAGGTGGGTGCGATGGCCGGTTTCGTCCTTGTTGGGCAACAGGCGGCGGATGTGCTGGATAGATGTTTCTGTGAGGTCGAATTCGTCCACCTGATGTTGCGCGAAATAACCGACGCCGAGTTTGCGGGCCAGGGTGATGCTGCCGGTTCTCGGCTTGAGGCGCCCAGCCAGCAGTTTTATCAGCGTCGATTTGCCGTTGCCGTTCGCACCCAGCAGACCGATGCGGTCGTCCGGATCGATGCGCAGTCCGAGACTTCGCAACACCGGCGGATCGTCACCATATCCGACATCCGCCCCCTCGACCGCGACCAACGGCGCCTGAAGTTCATCCGGCTCGGGCAGGCTGAGGCCCATGCTGGCGTCCTCGATAATGCCAGGGATTGGTTGCATGCGGGCCAGCATCTTGACGCGGCTCTGCGCCTGGCGCGCCTTGGTCGCCTGGGCGCGGAATCGGTCGACGAAGGCGGCGAGGCGCTTGCGCTCTGCCTCCTGACGGTCGCGCAGGCGAACTTCCCGTTCCTGGCGTTCGGCGCGGGTGCGCTCGAACACATCGTAATTTCCACGATAACGCACCAGCCCCAGCCCACTGACATGGACAACTTCATCGACCACCGCGTTCAGCAGATGGCGATCGTGGCTGACCACCACCAAGGTGCCGCGCCAGGCATTCAGATAACCGACCAGCCAGGTCGCCGCTTCCAGGTCAAGATGGTTGGTCGGTTCATCCAGCAGCAACAGGTCAGGCCGCGCCGCCAGCGCTGCCGCCAGCGCGACCCGCATGCGCCAGCCGCCCGAATAGGACGACAATGGGCGCTTTTGTGCCGCTTCGTCGAAGCCGAGGCCGGAAAGGATGCGTGCCGCCCGGGCCGGCGCGCGGCCGGCGTCGATGGCAACCAGGCGTTCATGAATATCGGCAATCTGGTTCGCGTCATCAACGGACTCCGCGCGCGCCAACAAATCGCCGCGTTCCTCGTCGGCGGCGAGGACGAAATCGATGAGCGTGGAGTCGCCGCCCGGTGCATCCTGTGACACCCGACCGAGTCGCAATCCGTTGCCAATGCTGATGGTGCCGCTGTCTGCGTCCAGATCACCGGCGATCAGGCTCATCAATGTCGTCTTACCTGTGCCATTACGGCCGATCAGGCCGACCTTCTTGCCGGAATCGATATTCACCGACGCGTCGTCGAAGATGACGCGCCCGGCGATGCGGTAGGTGAGGTTGGTAATGGTCAACATGGCCGGGGTCTTAACGCATCAACGGCGGCGGAACCAGTACCCTAACGATTTCCGCCGGCGATCTTCACGGCGTCCGGATGGCGGCGCAGTCGCGCCATCGCCCAGATGCCCAGGAACGGGCCAATCGCGAGTACGGTGAAGGCATAGCGCCATGTTAAGGTCTCGACGACCAGTGGCATGATCTGGATCGTCACGAGGGTGACCAGGAAGCCGGCGGCGGTCTGCATGGTCAGCAGCGTACCAATGCGATCCGGCGGCGCCAGTTCGGCGATGGCGGTCGAAAACTGCGCCGAATCGGCGATCACGGTAGCTCCCCAGACGATGACGACGATCGCCAACAACCACGGCGCGCCGCCGAACAGGAAGCCCACGATGATGCAACAGATGCCGCTTATCGCCATGGCGCCCATGGTGATGGTGGTGCGGCCCCAGCGGTCGGCGAGGGCGCCCGCCAGCACGCAACCGGCGCCGCCGCTAACGCCGATGGCGATGAAACCGACGACCCGCGCCCATAGTTCGGCCTCCACGAGTCCCGCGGCAGCGAAACTGGCGCTCAGGAACACTCCCAGCCAGGCCCACATGGCATAGAGTTCCCACATGTGGCCGAGATAGCCGAGATTGGCCATGCGCAGCGCGGGATCGCGAAACCCCGCGAGGGCGGCGCCAGCGTCGAACGGGGGTGATGGCCGTTGATTTGGCCCCAGCGGCACAGCGAACACCAACCCGGCCGCCAGCACCGCGGAGACGGAGGCGACAGAGATGGCGAGGCGCCAGTCGACGCCGCCAAAGGCGTTGAACAGATGCGGTAGGCCCGATCCCAGGACGACCGCGCCGACAACCGTGCCGACCAACAGCCCCATATCGCTGGCGCCGCCACGTCGGGCCCAGGTCGTCGCCATCTTCATGCCGACGGGATAGGTTCCGGCCATCGCCGCCCCAGTGATGAAGCGGCAGGCGATGATTCCCATTCCGGATGGATCCAACAGTAGTATCAGTGTATTAGCGCCGGCGCCGAGCAGCGCGGCGGCGGCAAAGAAGCGCCGCGGGTCGAGCCGATCGGCGAGTCCGAGTAGCGCGCTGACCAAGGTGCCGACGACAAACCCGATCTGCACGCCGCTGGTCAGCAGGGCCGCGTGGTCCGCGTCGATACCGTGATCAACGATCAGAGATGGCACCACCGCCGTGGCGGAAAACCACAAGGCCAGGGCGCCGGTTTCGCAGATCACCAGCAACGCGATGGCGCGTGCCTTGCCGGTGACCGCCGGTGCGGTCATACGGCCGCCTCCGCATCGCCCTTGCCACCCTGGGAGCATATCGCTATAACCCGCCACCGCGTCGCAGGGAGGTGCGGCAATCCACGCAACAACGGATTTCGGAGGGTACCGCCATGGCGGTTGAACGAACACTTTCCATTATTAAGCCGGACGCCACGCGCCGCAATCTGACGGGCAAGATCAACGCCCGCTTCGAGGATGCCGGTCTGCGCATCGTCGCACAAAAGCGGATTCACCTGACTCGAGCCCAGGCGGAGGCATTCTATGGCGTCCATGCCGAGCGCTCTTTCTTCGGTGATCTGTGTACCTTCATGACCTCCGGGCCGGTCGTCGCCCAGGTGCTGGAGGGCGAGAACGCAATCACCCGCAACCGCGAAATCATGGGTGCCACCAACCCGGCCAACGCCGACGAGGGCACCATCCGCAAGGATTTCGCCGTGGACGTGGAAGCCAACTCCGTTCACGGCTCGGATTCGCCGGAAACGGCGGCCGAGGAGATCTCATTCTTCTTCAGCGCCATGGAAATCGTCGGCTGATCATTCGGTCGTCTCGGGAGAATTCGCTGGATTAACCAGCGACCCTTCCGGGCCTCCGATACCGTCGATGCGCACGCGTTCCTGTTGTATACGGGCGCGTCCCTCGGCGATCCAACGGACGGCGAGGCGATAGATGCGATGTTCCTCGATCAGGATGCGCGCGGCCAGCGCCGCCGCGTCGTCGTCGGGCAGTATCGGGACAACGGCCTGGATGATGATGGGGCCGGTGTCCATGTCCCGACGCACGTAGTGGACGGTACATCCTGAAAACCTCACGCCGCGATCGATCGCCCGTTGCTGCACGTCGAGCCCCTTGAAAGCCGGCAGCAGGGACGGGTGGATGTTGATCAACCGGTCACGCCAGTAATCGACGAACTCATCCGAGAGCAGCCGCATGAAGCCGGCGAGGCAGACCAGTTCGGCGCCCGCCGCCTCGATGGCGCGGGTCATTTCCGCATCGAACGTGGCCCGGTCCTCGAAATCCCGATGATCGACCACATGGGTCGGAATGCCGGCCCGGCGCGCGCGTTCGAGACCCTGCGCCTCGGCGTTGTTGGACAGCACCAGAACGGTTTCCCACGGGCAGTCGTCCTTGGCCGCCGCTTCGGCATCAATCAGCGCTTGCAGATTGGACCCCCGGCCGGAAATCAGGACGGCGATCTTCATTCTCGCCATGGGGCATCCCCGTTGATGATGGTGACCGTCGCCTGCGTTCCCGCCGGCGGTTCCACGAGGCGTCCGATGACATGTACCGATTCGCCGGCATCGGTCAGCGCCTGGCTCACGTCCGCCGAATCGTTGAGGCCGCAAATTACGGTCATGCCGATCCCGGCGTTGAATGTTCGGTACATCTCATCGTCGGCGATGCCGCCGGCCTTTTTCAGCCAGAGGAAGACGGAGGGCATGGGCCAGGTAGCGGCATCCAATTCGGCGACCAATCCGTTCGGCAGCACCCGCGGCAGGTTTTCAACCAATCCACCGCCCGTGATGTGGGCCAATCCCTTTACGCCACCGGTCGTGATGGCGGCCAGGCAGGAGGCAACATAGATGCGTGTCGGCTCCAGCAGCGCCGCGCCGAGGCTCGAATTCGTATCGAATGGCGCGGGAGAGCCGTATTCCAAGCCGGCTGTCTCTACCACGCGACGCACTAACGAGAATCCATTCGAGTGAAGGCCAGACGACGCCAGGCCCAGGATAACATCGCCGGGACCGATATCGCGACGCGGCAAGACGGCGTCCCGTTCTACCGCGCCGACGCAGAAACCCGCGAGGTCATAGTCCTCGGCGGCGTACATTCCGGGCATTTCAGCCGTTTCGCCGCCGATCAGCGCACAGCCCGCTTGTTGGCAGCCGGCGGCAATGCCGGTGACAACATCGGTGCCGGTGGCGACATCGAGTCGGCCGGACGCGTAGTAGTCGAGAAAAAATAGCGGCGTCGCGCCTTGCACCACCAGATCGTTAACGCACATGGCAACGAGATCGATGCCGATGGTGTCGTGCCGCTGGGCGGCGATGGCGATCTTCAACTTGGTTCCCACGCCATCTGTGCCGGCGACCAGCAACGGATCGCGAAAACCCGCTGCCTTGACGTCGAACAGGGCACCAAAGCCGCCGAGCTCATTGATCACGCCGGCCCGGTGGGTGGCGCGGGCGGCCGGGCCAATGGCCTTGACCAGGGCTTCGCCGGCATCGATATCGACACCGGCCGCCTTGTAACTGAGGCCGTTTCCAGCGTTATCGTCCTGATCGTCGTCTTGATCCGCGTTCATGGGCATGGGAAGTCCTTTTCCCGTCGGGCTGCTGTGGTAGATTTCACCGGCTTAGAATTAACGACGTAAGAATACCGGGCCTCGCGCGGCGGGACCATAGAACATCGGAAAGGCTTTGCAATGGGCGCTTGCGGCTGGATAAACCGGTTTCGGCTGAAAACTGGCTGGCAATGCGTCGGCGCCATGGTGTTTTTTGCCGTTCTCGCTGCGACGCCCGCCGATGCGGCGGCCTCGCGTAACGTGTTTGAGGTCGCTGGCGTTGCCGTTGACGTGACCGCGGAAACAGCGGCGAAGGCGCGCGGCACCGCGGTCTTGGAAGGCGAACGCTTGGCCTTCCGCCGTTTATTGGAGCGGCTCACCCTACGTGCCGACCACGAGCGTCTACCCAATCCGCCGCCGGAAGATATCCGCGCTCTCATTCGTGATTTCGCGGTTACGGACGAAAAAACCTCGGCGGTACGTTACCTGGCCAAGTTGACCTTTCATTTCAAGCCGTCCGACATCCGCGCGTTGCTGCGCGCCAATGGCATTCCGTTCGCCGAAACGCAGAGTAAACCGGTGGTCGTCCTGCCCGTCTACCAATTGGCTGGCGATATCATGCTGTGGGAGGACAACAATCCGTGGCGTGAAACGTGGCTGCGCCTGCCACCGTCGCACGGACTGACGCCGTTGGCGGTGCCGCTGGGCGATCTGCAGGACATCGCGCAGCTACGGGCGCGGCAGGCGCTTGACGGCGACGCGGCGGCGATTGGTGCGATCGCTAATCGATATGGCGCGGGTGATGGCGTGGTGGCTTTTGCGCGAGTTGGTCTTGATGCCAAGACGGGGACGCAGGATTTGCTGGTGACGCTGATCCGCCATGGCCCGGCGGCGATCGAGGCGTTACCGCTGGAGGCGCGTTTCGCCTCCCGTCCCGGCGAATCGATGACTGACCTGTTTGGCCGTGCCGTCGAGGAATCGGCGAAATTGATTGAAGACGACTGGAAGCTGCAGAACGTTGTCGATTACGGCCGCAAGGGCATTTTGGCGATCACCATTCCGGTGCAAAGCTTGCGCGACTGGGTTACCGTGCAGCGGCGCCTGGGGTCGGTGCCATTGGTGACACGGGTTGAGAAGGTATTGATGTCGATCACCGAGGTGCGGGTCAATCTGCATCACGTGGGAGGCGCGGATAAGCTGATTACCGCCCTGCAACAGGCGGACATGTCGTTGGCCCAAGAAGCCGGCGAATGGATTCTCATCCCGGCCGGTGGCGAGGTACAGCCCGCGGCGCCGACACGTGGTTGAGCGCGGTCATGGCTCGGATGGGCGACCATGAGTATCCCCAACATCATTTCCATCACCCGTCTGCTTGTGGTGCCGGCGATCATCTGGATGATTCTCAAGCAAGAGATGGCGGTGGCGTTCTGGTTGTTTCTGGCAGCCGGAATCAGCGATGCCTTGGACGGCATCATCGCCAAACATTTTCATATGGAGACCGTACTCGGTGCGTTTCTCGATCCGCTCGCCGACAAGGCTTTGTTGATCGGCGTTTACGTGACCATGGGCTACATGCACCAACTTCCCGCCTGGTTGGTGATTTTGGTCGTGTTTCGCGATCTGCTGATCCTCGGCGGTGCCATCCTGTACCACACCATTACGCGGTCATTGGAAATGGAACCTTTGATGATCAGCAAGGTCAACACGGTGGCGCAGATCACGCTTGCCGTCGTGGTCCTGGGAAGTTTCGGATTCAACGTCGAGACCGGCTACATCGCCATGGCACTTAGCTACGCGGTCGGCGTTACCACGTTTGCGTCCGGCGCCGTGTACCTGGTGACCTGGACCGACCGGGCGGCCGAAATCGAGGCCATGCCCGACCATCGTGGCGCCCGGCATGGCAGCGCGTCGCCCGCGCGCGAGACGGTAACGGACGAGGAGCCGCAGCCATGAGTCGCGAAGCCCGCATCGCTTTCTGGATCGCCGCGCTGGTCGCGACGGGCATCTTGATCGAGTTGCTGAGCGATGTCCTGTTGCCTTTCGTCGCCGGCATGGCGATCGCCTACTTCTTTGATCCGTTAGCCGACCGGCTGGAAGCCAGGAGGGTGCCGCGTGGCGCGGCGGCGGCGATCATCCTGCTTGGTTTCATGGTACTGGCGCTGGCGGGTCTCGCGGTGTTGCTGCCACTGTTACAGGGCCAGATCGTTGCGCTGGCGGGTATCGTGCCCGAGGTAATCGATAGGTCTCGGCAGGTGCTTGAGCCCTACCTGCGCGATCTGATGGCGACGCTGCCGGCGGAAACGCTGAGCGATGCAAAGGGCGCCGCGGCCAATTACGCCGGCACGGTGATCGGTTGGTTGACCAAGATGCTGGCTAGCGTCTGGCAGGGCGGCATGGCCTTCTTCAATCTGCTGTCGCTACTGGTGATTACGCCGTTGGTGGCGTTTTACATGCTGCGTGATTGGGACCTGCTGGTGGCGCGTTTCGATTCCTAC
>JAYOFM010000120.1:0-10181 GCA_038117225.1 Rhodospirillales bacterium | reverse complement strand
AACCCACTCGAAAGGCTCAACAAGGAGATCAAGCGGCGCACCAACGTCGTCGGCACCCGACACCTGTCGGCGCGGCGCAGATGTGGTTCGATAACGGCACCGATCAGTTTATCGTTCTCGGTTCATCACTGGCCTCTATCCAAGCCGTCGCTAGCGGACAAAGCGCGGAGGCCATCGGCAAGGTGCTGAACGAATGCGAGGGTTCCGGTTGGTTCGCCAAGGCCGTATCCTCGTCGGGCACCGTCTACGGAATCGCCTGCGGCGCCGCCTCGCGTGACGCGGCCATTACTGTCGCCACTGAACAATGCGAGGGCGCTGGCGGCACCAGTTGCGCGACCTACAGCATCACCAGCGGCTATGATGACGGCAGCTTCGTCGCCGACTTCGCGACCACGTATACGGGCAATGACGCGGAAACCATCGGTGTGGCTCAGTAGGCGGCCGACATGAACCCGGCCAGGTCGCCATAGTCGACGAAGCGGCACTCAAAGGCCAGGCCGAGCCGCTCGGCACACACCCTGGCCTTGGCCCGCAGGTCCGCGTCCTCTGTCTGCGCCAAGTAGACAAGCTTCTCGTAGTTGCCAAAGACGAAGCTAACCATGTCGTCGTCGCGATCGAGGCCGAGGGCCTTCCAGACAAACGTCTCGAAGTGGCGGCAGAAGTAATCGGTCAGGAAGAAGGCCGTCATGTCTTTATCGCCGGCGGCCGCGAAGGCGGCATTACCGGCATAAAACGAGAAACAATGCGGCCCGGGAACACGCTCTATCCCCTCCTCCGCCAGCATGGCATCCAAGTCGCCGCGTGTGCCGCAGTCGCCGTAAAGCACGTAGGTTTTCACATATCGTCCACGCGTCGCATCGATCTTGGCGCGGACCGCCTCGCTGATCAATGCCGGCCGGTGATGCAGCGCCGCCGGCACACACGTGACATCAAAATGCCGCCAGCCGTTCAATTCAATCAAATCGACGACCTCGCGCGCCAGCGCGCCGCAGGCGATCAGCAGCGTCGTGCCGCCGCCACGCCGAAAGGTGTAGGCCGGTGCGTCGTCGTCGATCATGTCCTCATGATGCGAATCATCGCCGGGCGCGGCTATTCCGTTCGAGACTCGGATTGCCTCACAACCGGCGCATCATGCCGGCCAACGCGCTGCGCACGGCGGCGATCGCCGGGTTGTCGGCGCGGTCACGGCGCCAGGCGACGACCAGATCGCGCGACAATCGCGGTGATAACGGCAATGCCCGCAACACGCCGCGCTCGACCTCGTCGGCCACGGCGATTTCGGAAATGATCGACCAGCCAGCGCCGGCGCGGACAAAACTCTTCTGCGCCTCGGCGCTGCCTATTTCCTGCACGTCGACCGCGGCATCATCGCCCAGCCAGCCACCGACCACCTCGCGGATCGAACTGCCACGTTCGAACAGAAATAGTTTTCTCCCCACGAGATCGCGCGGGCGAACCCGTGTCATGGTCGCCTTCTCGTCGGGCGGCATGATACAGATCAGGCGGTCCTTGAAGAACGGCGCCTGATCAATGCGCAGATCATTTAATGGTGCCGTTGCGATAACCACATCGACATCGGCCATCACCAAGTCATGCAGCAGATCCAGGGTATTGCCGGTGACGATCTTGGCGGCGACGCGGGGATGGTCGCGACTGAAGGCGGCCAGCGGCGATGCCAGCAGATAAGTTGTCGCCGTGCCGCCAGCGCCGATGACGAGGCGTCCTGCAACTTCCCCCGCAAGACCGGCGACAGCCTGCAGCGTCGTTTCCAGATCGCCAAACATACGCGCCGCGCAAGCCAGCAGTTGCTCGCCGGCCGTGGTCGGGCGCGCCGTTTTGCCAATGCGTTCAACCAACCGCGCGCCGCATTCCGCTTCCAATCGGCTGACCCGATTGCTGACCGCCGATTGGGTCAGCAACAACTCGGCGGCGGCGGCCGAAAACCCACCGGTGCGGCAGACCGCGTCCAATGCCCGCAGGCGATCCAAAGAAGGCAGGGCTCGTTTCATATCAATATTATGAATGATTATTTGAAATATAATAAATTTTCTTTTCGAAAACCCTCGCTGTAGACATGAAGGGAAACCACGGAGACAACCATGCCCGATCCCCTCGCTGTCCGCCCGATGACCGATGACGATGCCGCTGAAA
Organism: Rhodospirillales bacterium; assembly: GCA_038117225.1. Taxonomy (GTDB): domain Bacteria; phylum Pseudomonadota; class Alphaproteobacteria; order Rhodospirillales; family Casp-alpha2; genus JAYOFM01. Next base: position 8,030 of record JAYOFM010000120.1, on the reverse strand, counting down.
TGCTGCGCATCTATGATCAGGGCATTGCCACCGGCCATGCCAGCTTCGCCGACGCGGCGCCGGACTGGGCGGCGTGGGACGCCAGCCACCGCGACGATTGTCGTCTGGTCGCCACCGTCGACGGGGCGCCGGAGGGGCAACTGGCGGGCTGGGTCGCATTGGCGCCGACCTCGGCGCGGGCGGTCTATCGGGGCGTTTGCGAGATCAGCGTTTACGTCGCTGATGGCGCCCGCGGACAGGGCGTCGGAGACGCCCTGATGACGGCCGTGGCGGCGGCGTCGGAAGTGGCCGGCATCTGGACCCTGCAAGCGGGGATATTCCCGGAGAACGTGGCCAGCATCCGCCTGCACGAAAAGGCCGGGTTCGTCGTCGTCGGTACCCGGCGGCGGGTCGGACGCATGGCGCACGGACCGTTGGCCGGCCAGTGGCGCGACGTGGTGATGATGGAGCGGCGCAGCGCCACCGTCGGCACCGACTGATGTCGGCGTCTCATCGGGGCGCTATCGTAAATGCCGTTCTACGATTCCTTGCGCCTGGCCCAGGCTACGCCGGCCTGGTATGGCCGCTGTCGACGGCGCAACTGGTGTCGTGGGGCTCGCTCTATTACGCCTTCACCCTGATGCTGGAACCGATGGAGCGCGACCTTGGGGTGTCGCGCACCGAGTTGACCGGGGCGTTGATGGTCGGCCTTCTGGTGGCTGGGGCTTGCGCCATCCCCGTCGGCGCCCTGGTCGACAAGGGCCACGCCCGCACGGTCATGACCACGGGGTCGCTGCTCGCCGCCGCCATGCTGTGCGCCTGGTCACGGGTCGATACGGCGACGGAATTTCTTGTCATCTGGGTCGGTCTCGGCATCGCCTTCGCGGCGACGCTGTACGAACCGGCGTTCGCGGTGCTGGTGCGCGGCCTCGGCCCGCTTGGCCGCCGCGCCATCGCCGCGACGACGCTGCTCGGCGGACTCGCCAGCACGGTGTTCATTCCATTGACCCATCTGCTGATCGATCAATTCGGCTGGCGCGATGCCCTGATCGGCCTGGCGCTTTGTAATCTCCTCATCACCGCGCCGATCCATTTTATCTGCCTGCGTCAATCCACCGCCCGCGATCCGACACGTGCGCCGACCGCGTCGGCGGTCGGGCCCGCCTTACGGGCGGCGTTGGCACGACCGGCGTTCTGGCTGTTGACCATATCGTTCACCGGCGGCGCGTTCGCCGTTTCGGGAATTGTTTTTCATATCGTGCCATTGCTATCCGGCCGCGGCGAAGATCTGGCCGTCGTGGTTTCGGCGATTGCCCTGTTCGGTCCGGCACAGGTGGCGGGGCGGGTCTTGCTGGCGACGTTTGCCGCCGACGCCAACCTGGTGGTCAGCGGCGTCGTCGCGCTGGGACCGCAGGTGCTGGCATTTGCCGTGTTATTGAGCGGACATGGCGGCTTCTGGCCGATTGCATTCTTCGCCATCCTGTTGGGTCTCGGCAACGGGGTGCTGACCATTGTCCGCGCCGGTGCCGTCGCCGCGTTGCTCGGCGACGGCGGGTTCGGCGCCATCAACGGCGCGGTCATGGTGCCGGTCATCATCGCCCGCGCCACCGCCCCGGCCGCCGTCGCCGCGTTGTGGGCGCTCGGCGGCGATGCCGGCGGTGATTACGGTCCCGCCCTATGGCTGCTGCTCGCCATGACCGTCATGGCGTTGGTCTGTTATCTTGCGGGCGTGACCCTGGCGCGGCGTTGAGGCCAGTGCCTGGACCGGCACGTCAGCGCCCGGCGCCGAACGCCGTCTTGATGGTTTCGGTGAATAGCCGACCGATGCGGAAGACGTCTTCGAAGGCCTTCTGCAAATCCTTGGCGAAACTGATATCCACGTCGCGTCCCTTAAGGTCCGCGGCCAGTTGCTCGCCGCGTGCCAGATTGACGATCTTCTGGCCATTGGACGACAGATTGACGGTGTCATGAATGGCGCGACCGCCGGCCGCTTCTTCCGGCGCGTCGTTCTTGATCGGAGTCGTCGTCGCGGCGGAATTCGGCGTCGTCGCTGTATCATTGGGGAGCGGCGTTCGCGGTGTTTTCGGCGCGAAGGCGGCAAGCCTGAAATCGACCATTTTCATGTCCTCGGTGGGCGACCGTTCTGGCCAGCCCTTCCATATCACCGGCTTAGCATAGCCAGTTGCACCCTGAATGTCTCGCACGGCGTCACCGGCGGCCTGATTGCGGGTCGATTCGACACGGCGCTTGATATAAACTTTAAGAGGTATCGAATTCGATCGGGGGTTGAGCCGCATGATTTTCGCGCGTTTGCAACGAACAACGATACCGTTATTTTTCGTCGTCAGCCTGTTGATCGCAGCCACGGCGGCGAAGGCAGATGCGGGAATCACCATCGGTACCGGCGGCAAGACAGGCGTCTATTTCGCCGCGGGCAACGCCATCTGCGCGCGTATCGAAGCTTCCACCAAGCTCACCTGTGAGGCGCGATCAACCGGCGGCTCGGTCGCCAATCTCAAGGCACTGGCGGCGGGCACCCTCGATTTCGCAGTTGTACAATCGGACTGGCATTTTCATGCCTACGAGCAGACGTCGGTATGGGATGGACCGGGCCTCGGCAATCTGCGTTCCGTCATGGCCCTGCACGCGGAACCGATTCAGATCATCACCGCCAAGGACAGTGACGTCCGGGAGTGGCACAAACTCAAGGGCAAGCGCGTCAACATCGGCAATCCGGGATCCGGTCAACGCGGCACCATGGACCTACTGATGGCGGTTTACGGCTGGGATGAAGAGAGTTTCAGACCGGCGTCGGAACTGACGTCCGAACTGCAGGTCGAGGCGCTTTGTCGCGGCACGATCGACGCCTTCGTCTATGTGGTTGGCATCCCCAATCAGGCCATCCGCCGCGCCGTCACGGAGTGCCACGCCACAATCATCGGCCCGGCCAGCCGGCTGACCCGCAAACTCGCCGTTTCGGCGCGGCCCTACTACGCCAAGGCCACCATCAAGAAAGGCACCTATCGACTGACTCAGCCCAAGGTGAAGACCTTCGGCGTCGTCGCCACCCTGGTCACCACCAACAAGGTCGACGCGAAGAAGGTCGAAACCCTGGTCACTGCCATTACGTCGGACCTCAAGGCCTTCCGTGCCTTGCACCCGGCCCTCGCCGACCTGACGCCGAAACACCTGGCCACAGCCGGCCTGACGGCACCCCTACATCCCGCGGCGAAGGCGGGATTGACGAAGGCGATGGGGAAATAGCGCGCGGATGACCCACAAGGGCTATGCGAATCCGCGCTATGTCATTACGGCGCCTGAACTTCGCGAAGTAACGGATGACATCACCCTCATCGACGTACGCGCCGGCGAGGAGTACGCGGGCGGGCATATCGCCGGCGCCGGGCATTTCGACCTCTATGGCTTGAGCATCAACGATACGGCGGACGCGCCCCTGGCGTCATATCTGTGGATGATGGAGACCCTGTTCGGTTTTCACGGCGTGCGCCATGACCGGCCGGTGGTGATCTACGATCAAGAATCCGGCGAGCGGGCGGCGCGCGCCGTCTGGCTGCTGGATTTCTTCGGCCATGCCGACGTTCGCCTGCTCGACGGCGGCCTGCCGGCGTGGACCTCGGGCGGATTCGACATGACGCTGGATGCCGAGCCAGTGGCGCGGCTGGATTGGCAAGGCACGCGCAATTTCGAACGGCTGGCGACCCGCCTCGACGTCGCCGCCGCCATTGGTGACGATAATTGCGTCCTGCTCGACGTGCGCCGGGAAAGTGAATTTACCGGCACCGAAAAGCGCGCCCGGCGCGTCGGCACCATGCCCGGCGCCGTCCACGTCGATTGGCGCCATCATCTCGACGACTCCGGCGCCTTCCGCCCCGCCGAGGAAGTCCGCGCCCTATACGAGACTGCCGGCGTGACCCCGGACAAGACCATCATCCCCTACTGCCAGGGCGGCTACCGCTCCGCCAACACGGCGCTGGTGCTGCGCATGCTCGGCTATCCCGACGTGCGCAACTACATCGGCTCCTGGTGGGAATGGGGCAACCGCGATGATACGGCGATTGTGTTGCCCGGGGCGGGTTGATTCGCAGCTAGTCTTTCCCTCTTGCAGACGGCACGCGGCGCGACTATCTGAGTCGCCAAGTCGCGCAGAACGATTGAAGATCCGCCGCGCGCCGCCTAGCTCATTTGGCGTCGGCACATGCTGTGTTCATTGTGAAGAATGATTTCCCACGGTCGGGTTCCGTCCGAAAGCCTGTCGCGTCGGGTATTTATGAAGGCCATCGCCGGAGCGGCGGATGGACAATGACCACAAATGTCCACATTTTCGGCCGAAATCCGGATGTTTTGTTCTATATCAATGGGTTAATCCGTTTCAACCGGCGATTAAGTGGCCAAAAGCCCGCTCATTTCGATCAAAACGACGAGGAAACAGCCGTCTGGCGTCAATCCGGTCGCTTGATCTCGAACACCTCGGTGACCGAGGTGTAATCCATGTAGCCGAGGCGGGCGACGGGACGGAAGGCGTGGATATCGACCATACCGTCCTTCAGCACGGCGTCGGAAATGTGGACGCCGATGACGCTGCCGATGCAGATGGCGTTGCCGCCGCCGTGCCGGTCTTGCGGCAATTCCACGGTCTGGTGATAGAGGCATTCCAGGTGGATCGGCGCCGCCTTGACCCGGGGCGGTTTGACCAGTTGCGAGGGTTCGGTTTCCAGGCCGGCCAGCTGGAACTCGTCGACGTCGGCAGGCACCTGGGCGCTCGAGGTGTTCATCTGGTCCTTGAGATCCCACGACACCATGGAACAGACGAATTCGCCCGTCGCCTCGGCGTTGTTGATGGAGTCCTTCTGGCCGTCCTTGCGCCCGCCCGAAGCGAACATGACCATCGGCGGCTCGCCCGAGACGCCGTTGAAGAAACTGTAGGGCGCCAGATTGGCGACGCCGTCGGCATCGAGGGTCGATATCCAGCCGATGGGGCGCGGCACGACGCAGCTCTTGAACGGGTTGTGGGGCAGGCCGTGCGGTTCGTCGGTTTTCCAGAACATGGGGCTTTCCTCTCGGGGTCTTAGGATTTCTTGGGCACCGGGGCGGCGCCGACATAGAGAATGGACTCCTCGACCGTTTCCCAGATGTGCATCGCCGTCGGGGTCTGTTTTTCTTCGACCACATGGGCCAGCAGACCGGCGGCGCGGGCGACGACGGCGAAACCGCGCATGGCATCCACCGGCACGCCGACTTCCATCAGCACCGCCGCCGTGGCGCCGGTGGCGTTGATGGTGAGGTGGCGGCCGATCACATCGTCGACGATCTCGCCGAGCCGCTTGAGCGCGCGGATATGCGCGCCGGCTACGCCCTCCTGCGCCAGGGCGATGTCGAACAGCCTGGGCGAGCGCGGATCATCGGGTCGGTGCAGATGATGGCCGAAACCGGGGATGGCCTTCCGGGCGGCGCGCAGGACTTCCACCTCGGCGCGAGCGGCGGCATCGAACCCGTCGTCGGACGCCATGCAGCGCTCAAGCAATCGCGCCGCGTCCTCGGTGGTGCCGACGAACTGGCTACCGACGTTCAGCAGGCCCGCCGCGATGGCTGCTTGCGGGGCTTCCGGTGTCGATAAGGCGGTCATCCGGGTGGCGATGGCGCTCGGCGTCAAACCGTGTTCCATCAAGGTCACCAGCACCGCGTCCAGCACCGCCACCTGGCCCGGCGTCGGCCGCTGACCGAGGACATGATAGTAGGCGGCCTCGGTGAACGTCATCTTGCCCATGACTTCCGACACCAGATCGAGATCGCGCAGATACAGGTTCTCGTTGGTGTGGGTCGAAAGCTTGGTGGTCGGGGGCGTCCTGTCGGCCACGGCAAAACTCCTCAGTCAGCGCTGTCCATGAATAACGCCTTGGCCTCACGACGCAACACCTTGCCGACGGGGCTACGCGGCAGTTCATCGACCACATGCAGCGCCTTCGGTGCCTTAACGCCGTCGAGCCGTTCGCGGACGAAAGCAATGATGTCGGCCGGATCGGTGTCGGCGGTGCCGGCCTTGAGTTCGACGGCGGCGGTCACCACCTCGCCCCACTTAGCATCGGGCAGCGCGAAAACGACGCACTCGGAGACGGCGGGATGGGTGCCGAGAACCGCTTCCACGTCCGACGGATAGACGTTGAAGCCGCCTGTGATGATGACGTCGCGGATACGATCCTTGATGAAGACGAAACCGCGCTCGTCGATGACGCCGACGTCGCCGGTGTGCAGCCAGCCGTCGATGATGGTCTCAGCCGTCTTGTCGGGCTGTTGAAAATAGCCCTTCATCACCAGATCGCCCTTGAGGACGATCTCCCCCTGCTCGCCGGCTTTCAGCACCGTGCCGTCGGGCGCCATGGCGGCGACGCGGGTCAGCGCCGTGGCGCGGCCGGTGGAAGCATGATTGGCCTCGTCGATCCAGTCGGCGGCGCGCATGCAGATGGCGATCTGCGGCGCCTCGGTCTGGCCGTAGCAGGTTTCCAGCGCGTTGTTGAACACCGGCATGGCGGCCTTCAGCTGTTCCGGCCGGATGGCGGCGCCGCCGACGATGACATGCCTCAGCGACGGGAATTTCCTCTCCGTGATTCCGGGTTGCTCCATCATCATGTAGATCACGGTGGGCGGGATGAAGAGCGTGGTCACGGCTTCTCGCTCGAACGCGTCGAGGATGCTTGCCGGCGAGCTCTTGCCCATGAACACCTGGGTGCCGCCGACGGCGAAGGTGGGCATGATCAGCGTGTTGGCGCCGTGAGTCATGGGGGCGGCGAGCAGATGGCGGTCGTCGCGGTCGAACTGAAACGCCAGCAACATCGAGGAGATGCAGGTATTCCATACCCGGTAGGTCTGCATGCAGCCCTTGGGCACGCCGGACGAGCCACCGGTGAACTTAATCGCCTGCAGATCATCCAGCGATACCTCCGGCCGCGCCGGCCGCCGGCCGTCGTTGGCGGCGATCAGGGCACCGAGGCTGGGCATATCACCGGCCGCCGCCGCACCCTCGCCGGGCTTGCCGAGCACCAGGGTAGCGCCGCCGATGTCCAGCCGGTCGAGGCAATCATGGTCGGCGACGATGATCGAGGGCTCGGTGACGCCGGCGATGCGGCTCAACTCTTCATTGCCGTTGCGCGGGTTGAGCGGCACCCAGGTCTTGCCGGCGGCGAACGTGGCCAGCCAGGCCAGCAGATGTTCGACCGTGTTGTAGGCACAGATGCCGACGCGGCTTTGCGGCGCCGGATCAAGTGCCTGCAGAGCGGCCGCCAGGGCATCCGTGCGGCGAACCACGTCGCGGTAGGTCAACGTCGTCGCGCCGTCCTTGACGGCAATTCGATCAGGATGGGCCGCGGCGGCGCGGTAGAGGTGATCGATGGGAAGCATGGCTAATTCGGGATCACGCGCCGTCGGGCCGCAAGTGTTCCTTATAATGCCGCCAGCGGCTGACGTAGTGCGGCGGAATGCGCGCCAGCATTTCGAGGTCGGCCTCGGTGACGTCGCGCCGCACCTTCCCCGGCATGCCGAGCACCACGGAACCATCGGGAATTTCCTTGCCCTCGCCGACCAGGGCCTTGGCGCCGATCAGGCAGTTGCGGCCGATTTTCGCGCCGTTGAGGACGACCGCGCCGATGCCGATCAACGAGCCCTCGCCGACGCTGCAGCCATGCAACATGACCATGTGGCCGACCGAAACTTTGGGACCGATTGTCAACGGGAAACCAGGATCCGTGTGCAGCACGCAGCCATCCTGAATGTTGGAACCGGCGCCGATGGTGATCGGCTCGTTATCGCCGCGCAGGGTCGAGCCGAACCAGATGCTGGCGTCCTTTTCCAGGATTATATTGCCGATAACGGCGGCGTTCGGCGCGATCCAGTAATCATCGCCATGGGTGGTGACGCGGCTGTCGCCGAGGGCGTATTTCATGATCCAGGGTCCTCTCGCGATCGGCGAAATTGGTGAAACGCATTAATGGGCGATGGCCGCTTGGGGTGCAAGGTCGATACGCCGGCCCGCGAGCGCC
>JAYOFM010000119.1:4987-10188 GCA_038117225.1 Rhodospirillales bacterium | reverse complement strand
CAATCGAATTGCTACCGTTCGAGGAGGTTCGCTACTGGGACGAACTGTGCCGAATTTTCGACTGGTCGCGCGACCACGTGCACGGGCTGTTCAACCTGTGTTGGGGCGCGCAGGCGGCGCTGCATCATTTCTACGGCATTCCAAAATATGAAATGCCAGCCAAGGCCTTCGGCGTGTTCAATCATCAGGTTGTCAACCCGCGTTCGCTGCTGATGCGGGGACTCAATGACGAACTGCCCGTGCCGGTATCCCGCTACACGGAAAATCACCGCGAGGACTTCGCATCGCATCCCAACCTGGAAGTTCTGTTGGATTCGACGGACACCGGCGTCAGCCTGGTCTATGACCACGCGATGAACCACGTCCACATGTTCAATCATCTTGAGTACGACTCAACGACGCTTGGTGAAGAATACCAGCGCGACGTGGTCAAGGGCGACGCTATCGCCGTGCCCACGAATTATTACCCGGATGACGATCCCAGCCGAACGCCCGTCAACTGTTGGCGATCCAACGGACATATCCTCTACGGCAACTGGATCAATCTTCTTTACCAGACAACGCCGTTCCACATCGATGACATCGGATCGAAAAAGGGATGATTAACTCAATCTCAGGGGACCATGGCGGCGAGCGGCTTAAGAATGTTCTTAAAGAAATGAAATAACGGTGCCCGTGGTTCTGCCTGCTCGTAGTAGCAAACGGCCATTCCGTGACACACCTCGTCGCCACCATCCGTCAATGGCAAGCGCAACACCAGTTCGCGTCCGAGTATCCCATTCAGTCCAGTGAATTCCTTGATCTCGAAATTCGGCGCGCGTTCACGGACGAGGCGCGCATAGCCGGAGCCGGCACTTTTCCCGAAAATCAATGGCGGCACGTCCGCCGGTGCCTTGCCCGTATAGTCGCCACCATGCACCGCCGTCAGCGCCGTACCCCAAAACCGATAGCGTTGAACTCCTGTCGCCGTATCGATATCGACGACATTGATGCGCGGAATGACCCGTGGCGGAAAAGCCATCAGATCGATGTCCTTCCAGCGCGGCGCGAACGCCGGCCCGCGTTTTTGATTCCAATACTCGAGAGCGAAGGCATGCTCCTTTGCCGGTGATGATTCGGGATCGACATAGGTGTTTCGAAACTCGACACTGGCCATCTGTCACGCCTCCGCGCATGCAACATATCGAGGCATTCTTTATTGAGCAACCAGTTGGACTTGCCTTATTTGGTTGCACACGGCACGAAGGATACCGCAGACTCTCACATGGTCAAATTGAAGGCGATGGAAATGCGGTCTTCGGTAATGCGATTGGGTTTGACGCTGTGGCGTAGCCAGCTTCTGAACAACAACATCTGGCCGGCGATCGGCGTGATGCCGACGGCCGGGGTGTTGAAGTCGGTGGTTTCCGTCTTCGGCGGTTCCAGCATGTTGTCGGCGAGCGGCGAGTGGAACAGCAGTTCGCCGCAACCGTCCGGCGCCTTGACGTAGTAGATGCCGCTGACCACGTTGTTCTTGTGGACGTGCGCTTCCTGGGCGTCCCCCGACCGATAGACGTTGATCCAGCATTCGGTCATGCGCAGCGGAAACTTATCGACATCGTAACTGAGCGCCCGGGCGAACCGTGTTGATTCATCATTGATGGCTTTTTCCAGCTGACGGAAGGATTCGAAACGCAGCAAATCCAGGTCCGAGGAGATGGTGGTGTAGAGATTACAACTCCAAGCTTCCGGCAAGCTGTTGGGCGTGGTCTCCATGACCGAATAGATATCCCGCTGCAGATCACCGTTCAGCGCCTCGCCACCGGCGATCTCGCTGATCTGTACCGGCGTCGGAAAAAACGAATACATCTCGGTCTTGTTGCTCATCGATCGATCCTCAACGGTTGCCGGTCACTTATACCAAGGAGTAGTGGTCTTTACGACCAGGGGAAAGACACCGCCGCCGGCAGGCGGCCGTCCAACGCCTCGGAGAGGCGCAATCCCTCATTCCACTTCGCCATGCGTTCCGAGCGCGCGAACGATCCGACCTTGAGCTGCGGTGCCCCCCAGCCGACCGCCAGATGAACGATGGTGACGTCTTCGGTCTCGCCCGAGCGGGCCGACACAATGGTGCCGAAGCCGGCCCGCCGCGCCGCGTCGAAGGCGTCCTTGGTTTCGGTCAAGGTGCCGGCCTGATTGGGTTTCACCAGCAGGGCATTGCACGCCCCTTGCTTAACGGCCGCGTCGACCCGCTCGGCATTGGTCACCAGAAAATCATCGCCGACGACCTGGACCCGATCGCGCACCGCCCAGGTGAAACGAGTCAGGCCCTCCGGATCATCCTCGCCCAATGGGTCCTCGATGCTGACGATGGGGTAACGCTCGACCCAATCGACCAGCAAGGCGCACAAACCATCGGAATCCAGATCCTTGTCGTCTCGGGCAAGCCGGTACTGGCCGCCGCGGCCAAATTCCGACGCCGCGATGTCGAGCGAGATGGCGACGTCACCGCCGGGGGTCAGTCCGGCTCCCTCAATGGCACGCACGAGCATTTCCAGCGCATCCTCGTTACCGTCGAAGGCCGGCCAGTAGCCCCCTTCGTCAGCAACCCCCATGAGCTTTCCCGCTTCGTCCATGAGACGGCCAGCGGCCGCATAAACCTCAGCCGTCCAGTCCAACGCCTGAGCATAGTTCTTGGCGCCGACGGCGATGACCATGAAGTCCTGCACGTCGACCCGCCGCCCGGCGTGAGCGCCGCCGCCAAAAATCTGGATTTCCGGCAACGGCAAGAATGCCGTGTCGTCACCGCCTAGATACCGCCACAACGGCAACCCCTTGGCGGCGGCGGCGGCGTGCGCCGTGGCCATGGAAACCGCGATGGTGGCGTTGCCGCCGAGCCGCGCCTTGTTCTGCGTGCCGTCGAGCGCGATGAGCAACTTGTCCACGTGGGCCTGGTCCGCGGCGTCCATGCCGGCCAGGGTCTCGGCGATTTCCAACGTGATCGCGCGCACCGCGCGGGTCACGCCGAGGCCCCCGAAGGTGTCACCGCCATCGCGTAAATCGACCGCTTCGGCGGCGCCACGCGATGCCCCGGCGGGAGCGATGGCACGGCCAATGGCACCTCCCGCCAGCCGCACCTCGGCTTCCACCGTCGGCCGGCCGCGGGAATCCCAGACCCGGCGCGCGTAAACAGTTTGAATTTCACTCGCCGTCACGATTCCGTTTCTCCATCGAGGGCGCGGGCCCAGGCGTCTCGAACGTCGGCGAGGCGAGCGACCGGCCGCATCAGCAATTGGCAGGCGACACCACGCACCAGATCCTTGTCCACCGTGTCGGTGACATACTCGACCGGCGACTTGCCGTCCACCCGGGCCAGCAACAGTCCCGGCAACAACCGGGCTGCGCGGTCTTCGACCGGATCCGCGGCATTGCCGCGCCCGGTCAAATACGCTTCGGCCAGCGAATCATACGAAGCGAGGAACCCTTCGCGCGCCGACGACATCCACAGGCACTTTAGCAACAGATGATTGAGGCAGAACGCCAGATCGAAGGCCGGATCGCCATACCACGCGCACTCGGCATCGAGAAACACAGGCCCCGCCGGACCGAGCACGATATTCTTCGGGCTGACATCACCATGCACCAGCGCCTCGCGAGTCGCGGCGGTGACGCGCACCAACTCACGCAATGGCGTGGCGACGGCTGGATGAGCTTGCGCCGTTGCCTCCAGATAGGGTTCCAGCCGAATGGCGTAAAATATGTCATCGGTGTTGAAGCGGCGGGCGATGTCGTTATCCCCCGCTGTCGCCTGGTGGATGGCGGCAAGGCGGCGGCCGACCTCGGCGGCGGCGGCAATGTCGCATCTGCCCCGGCGCAGTTCCTGTTTCCACACGGGATGGTCGGTCGGATCCAGGTACTGCATGACGAACAGGCCGGCGCCGGCATCGTGTGCCAGCACGGCCGGCGCCGCCCCGGGAACAATCGTCGCCGTCGTCCGCATCCAGGCCACTTCGTATGCGTTGCGTGAGATTGGCGCCCGCCAGTCCTGTTCAACCTTGAGCTTCGCCAGTGCCCGCTTGACGCAAACCGGGCCTCGTTTCAGATCGACGCGCAGAATATCCGACGAAACGCCACCAACGAGCGGCGTCATGGCCGGAACGTCGTCGGTCTCGGCGAGGCCGGCACGGCGCAACAGCGCAAGCAAGGTAGAGTCGTCTGGCGACATCAACGCGGCCACGATCCTGCGGGGAACGACAACGCGCATCCTCCGGCCTGGCCAGGGCGTCGGCAACATAAAAACGAAAAAAGAGCCGGACCTTTTTGCGGGTCCGGCAAGTTTGACAGGGAGAGTCGAGAAAGAGAGAAACGTGAGTATCGTGATTTCCTTATCGCCGATTTCGCACGCTTGCGCAGTGACCCGGGTCACAGTGACCGCGGTCACAGCCTTGCGCCTCGATCCGACATTGAGCGCATGGGATTGCGACCGTGTGAACTCGCGCCGGTATGGATTGCTTTCAGGTTTATCTTGCCTCGGCCAAACGGGTCCTGTTCAGTAATCTGCGCGATGCGCCTAAGGGTTTCGGGGGGGACCACACTCATGGATGATCGCCACACGCGGATCGTCGATACGGCCAATTCGGAGGACGGTGAGCCTCTCGCGTCGCCGAGCACGGCAATCCGCCCGGACGTGCAATTCGGCCGGCGCCTGTTGCTCCCGCTGGCGGCATTGCTCATCGTGGCGGTTCTCGCCGTATCCGGCCTGCTGATTTACGCGGTCGAGCGCCAAAATGATCAAGCCATGGTGAATGCACGCCATCTCGCTCGAAGCCTGGTCAAGGCGCTCAGCGATGACATGGCGCGCATAACCAAGGATCATGCGTGGTGGACGGAAGGCTATCAAAAACTCATCGTCTCTCCAGACCCAGATTGGGCGGACGACAATGTTGGCCCCTATGTCCACGACGCTTTCGGCTTCTCATTTTCATTTGTGCTCTCGGCGGAAAATAAAATCCTCTACAGCGCCGTCGACGGCGTCCGACGTCCAGCTGGACCGTTTGATATCCTCGGGCCTGGCTTAAAGAATTTGATCGAACTGGCACGCCGAAAATCAATGGAAGTTCCGGAAGCCGTAACCGGTTTCATTCGCGCCCTGGACGGCATTCACCTTGTCGGAGTTTCCGCGATCTCACCGGAAGGTCTCGAGGGGACAAGCCCCCCCTGGT
>JAYOFM010000119.1:0-4977 GCA_038117225.1 Rhodospirillales bacterium | reverse complement strand
GGTTTATTCGCGCCGAATCGATCCTGCGTTGCTGGCCATGCTCGCCAAGGATTATCTGCTACAGGATCTGCGTACGGATTTCAGCCGGCACGAAACGTCGGACGCGGCGCTGGCATTGCGTGCCGCCGATGGAGCGATCGTCGGTTCATTGATTTGGACCCCCAGCAATCCAGGATCCGGGTTCGTTCGGCTGGTGGCGACACCCTTGGTCTTTCTCGTCTTGATCGCCATCTTCGCGAGCGTTCTGATCGTCCGCCGCGCCCTGTCGGTCACCAGCGCCATGGCCACCCAGGCGGAAGCCCTGGCACTGACGAACCATGAGTTAATCGAGCAGCAAGAAATCGCCAGTCAAGCCCGCGCCGAGGCGGAAATCGCCAACGAGGCTAAATCCCGCTTTCTCGCTAATGTCAGCCACGAACTGCGGTCGCCACTGGACGCTATTATTGGCTATTCCGATCTGGTCCGCCGCCAACTTGAAAAGGTCAGCGGCGACCGCGTCCTGATCGAACAATCGGAGGCCAACAACCAATCCGGTCATCATCTGCTGGATCTGATCGATGACCTGATCGATATCTCGCGTATCGAAGTCGGCGTCTTGCCGTTGGATGAACGCACGCTGGACCCGCGTGACGTGGTGCAGTTCTGCCGACGTCTGCTGGCACCGCGAGCCAACGACGCCATGATCACCTTCGATATGTCTGTCGCCGACGGCGTGCCATTGCTGAGGGCGAACGAACGTCGCCTGCGTCAGATCCTCATCAATTTGCTGACCAACGCCATCAAATACACCCCTGGCGGCGGCATGGTCGCACTCTGTTGCCGGATGGAAAAAGACAGTATCGCCTTCGCGATTTCGGACAACGGTCCTGGCATTCATTGGCGCGATTTGGATCGGCTGCTGCAACCATTTCAACGGGGCGACAAAGTCGTGGCGGAAGAAAAACGCGAAGGCGCCGGTCTCGGCCTTGCCTTGGCCAAGGGCCTGATCGAGGAACACGGCGGCACGTTGACCGTTGATAGCGCACCGGGCATAGGCACGACCATGGCAGTCGTGTTTCCGGCTGAACGGAGTATCGCTAGGCCGAGGTAGCCGCCATGCCGGCGGTGGTTCCGGCCAAGCGCCCGAACACGGCTCCGGACATAAGCCCGGTGCCGCCCGGGTAATTGAAATAGAACAATCCGCCGACCAGTTCGCCGGCCGCATGCAGACCTGGTATGGCATGACCGTCGGTATCCAGTACGCGCGCCTCGGTATCGACCCGCAGCCCACCGAAGGTAAAGGTGATACCGCAGGTGATGGCGTAGGCCTCGTACGGTGGCGTATCCAGCGTGTTGGCCCAGTTGCTTTTGGGAATCGCCAGACCGCGAGTCCCGCGACCGTCCTTGACGTTCGGGTCGAACGGTACTTCGGTCATGACGGCGGCATTGTAGGCCGCCATCTCCTCAAGAAAGCCGGCGTCATCGACGCCATCCATCTGCGCCACCAGGCCTTCCAGCGTATCGGAAGTCACCTTTGTGATCTGGCGTATACTGTATTCACTGCGCAGTAGATGAGAAACCTTGGAATCGAACACCTGCCAGGCGAACTGACCCGGCTGATTCAAGACTTCTCGGCCATATTTCGCGTAGGTGTAGTTGCGGAAATCGGCCCCTTCATCGACGAACCGCCGGCCATGGGCATTGACGATAAGCCCCGAGGGGTAGCTGTGTTTCTGGAACTGGTCGCCGACGGCGAGATCACCGAATTCCGGCGCGTTCAGTTCCCAACCAACGGCGTGACAGCCGGACCAGTTGCCAGCGGCGGCGGCACCGATATCCAACGCCATGCGAATTCCGTCGCCGGTGTTGAAGCGCGTACCGCGCACCTTGGCCAGTTCCCAACCCGGGCCAAGATAACGGGTCCGCATTTCCGGGTTAGCCTCAAAGCCCCCAGCGGCCAGTACCACAGCCTTGGCGGTGATCCGCCCCGCCTTGCCCTTGGACTTGATTTTGACGCCAGTCACCTTCTCATCGTCGTAAAGCAGCGACAGGGCCCGGGTTTCATAGCGCACCTCAATGCCGTTTTTGTTCGCCGCTTGCGTCAGGCTGTCGACCAGACCGGGGCCACCCCCCGAGGATTCCATGGTCAGGCCGCCCCAAAACTTGAACCGACCATCGACCTTGAACGCCTGGCGGCCGTAGATGGGCACGAAACGTACACCATTCTCGCGCATCCACAGGATGGTCTCGAAGCTGCGACGCACAAGGATTTCCACCAGATCGGGATTGCAGCGGTACTGGGTGACCCGGAACATGTCGTCGAAGAACTGGTCTTCCGTGTAGGTGCCGAAGTCGGTGGTGGCGATTTCCTCGTTGGTTAGATCGGCGACGCGCTTCAGATCCTCGACATCATTGTAGGCGAAACGAATGGCGCCGGCGGTAAAGCGCGAATTTCCGCCTGACTCATCTTCCGGTGCGCGTTCTAGCACACAAACCGAAGCGCCCTGCTGACGGGCCGCCAACGCGGCGCAAAAAGCGGCATTGCCGGCGCCGACGACGACGACATCGAATTCAGGTTTGTCGGCCATGGCGCCAGGTTCTCCATGTCAGTATTGTATACAATGCTGACGTTGATGTACGGCAACTCGGTGTAACGGTCAACGGGCGCAAACAACAAACTGGCCATGGCGCACTGGCGCGATACACTTCTCGGATGATCAGCGACGCCATCCAACACAGCGGCCACGCCTTCCAGATGTGGGTCACCTTCGCCATCATCATTGGCGCACTGGTGATGTTCATTACCGAACGCGCCACCATGGAACTGACTTCGGTCGGCATTATTTGTGTGTTGTTGATGTTCTTCCATTTCTACCCCGTCATGGATGCCGACGGCACCGGTCAGGTGACGCCGACACGGCTGTTATTGGGCTTCGCCAATCCGGCGCTGATCACGGTGCTGGCCCTACTGGTCATGGGCCAAGGCATGGTGCGCACGGGTGTGCTCGACCGCGGCGCCGACCTGATGCTTGGTCTCGGTGGCGGACGACTTGGTTTTACGGTGATTATGCTCATCATCCTGACCGCCGCCATCGCCATCAGCGCCTTCCTTAACAACATTCCAGTGGTCGTTATCTTCATTCCGGTGATGGAGGCATTGGCCCACCGTTACCGACAATCGCCGTCGAAGTTGATGATTCCACTCAGCTACGCCGCCGTGCTCGGCGGCATGACGACGTTGATCGGCTCGTCGACGAATTTGCTGGTCAACGGGGCTTTGATCGATGCCGGCGCGCAACCTTTTGATTTCTTCGATTTTTCCCTGCCAGGGCTGTGCTTGGCCGTCGCCGGTCTGGCCTATGTGATCCTGATTGCGCCACGCCTGCTGCCGGCGCGCCGCAGCCTCGCCGACGACATCATCGGCGGCAGTGCCGGGAAACAGTTTATCGCCCAGATCGAGGTATCTCCCACATCGGCAATGATCGGCGATGGCGCCGCCGGCGGCCTTTTTCCATCGCTACCGGACATGACGGTTCGCTTGGTGCAACGAGGCGAGGTTCCCGTGCTGCCCCCATTCGAGGGCTACCGGATCGAGCCCGGTGATATTCTGGTAGTCGCGGCGACGCGCAAGGCACTGGCGGCGGCGTTGGCCAACGATCCAGGACTTCTGCATCCGGATATCGGCGGCTCTGAAACCAGCGATGACCGCGCCGATGACGGGCGCTGGCTGGAGGGCGGTCAATCGCTCGCCGAAGTCATGGTCGCCCCGGCTTCCGGCCTGATCGGCTTGACGTTGCCGCAGATCGGATTCCGCTACAAAACCCACTGCATCGTATTGGGAATACAACGCCGTGCCCGCATGATCCGCTCGCGTATGACCAACATCCGTTTGGATGCCGGCGACGTGCTGCTGATTCAGGGGCAGCATGATGATATCGCCCACCTGCGCCAGTCGCGCGACGTGGTGTTGCTGGAATGGTCGGCGGAGGAAATTCCTAAGCTTGATCACGCCAAGCGAGCGACGTTGATCTTTCTTGCCGTCATCGCCAGCGCCGGCACCGGCGTTGTGCCGATCGTCGTTGCCGCGATGATCGGTGCCGCCGCCATGTGCGTGACCGGCGTGCTGACAACGCGCCAGGCATTACAGGCCGCCGATGCGAAGATCAATACCACCATCGCTGCCGCCCTGGCGCTCGGTGTGGCGCTCAACGAAACGGGGGGCGCGCACTATCTCGCCGGAATTTTGCTGACGGCCCTTGCGGGGGCGCCGACGACGGTCGTGCTGTCGGCGTTCTTCCTGTTGGTCGCGCTGCTGTCGAACGTCATCAGCACCAAAACGGCGGCGGTGTTGTTCACGCCGATCGCCATCGACATCGCCAACAGCCTTGGCGCCCCGCCGGCGGCGTTCGCCGTCGCCGTGGTCTTCGCCGCCAATTGTTCGTTCGCATCGCCGCTTGGCTATCAGACGAATTTGCTGGTAATCGGACCCGGGCACTATCGCTTCGCGGATTTCATCCGCTGCGGCGTCCCATTGGTCATCCTGTTATGGATCGTCTTCAGCGTCGTCGCGCCCATGTTTTACGATCTTTAGCGACGCCTAGTCGCCAGACGCACGACTTCCGCCGCCAGCTTATCGAGCGGCAGCACGGCACAGCACAGGCCCGCCTCGGCGACGGCACCCGGCATGCCCCAGACGACGCTGCTCTCTTCATCCTGCGCCACCAGGGTTGCATTGGCATCAATCAGCTTGCGGGCGCCGCCGATGCCGTCGTGGCCCATGCCGGTCAGCATGATCGCCAATGCCTTGGCGCCGTAGACCGTCGCCGCCGAGTCGAACAACGGTTCGACAGAGGGCCGGCAATAGTTCAGCGGCGGATCATCGGTCAACGCGATCACAACAGTGCCGGCACGCCGCTCCAATGCCAAGTGCCGCCCCCCCGGGGCGACGTAGATATGGCCAGGCAGCACCGGTTCGCCATCCTTGCCCTCGGCGCCCGG
>JAYOFM010000118.1:0-10496 GCA_038117225.1 Rhodospirillales bacterium | reverse complement strand
GGTCTGGAAAAACTCGATGGGGGTTGAGAGTTATCTCGCGCCCGTTCCCTCGGCGGCGGCCTTCAATTGCTCGGCGACACCGAGTCGTCGCTCGGCGTCGGCGCGGCCGTCATCGTCGGCATTGGCAAGGGTTTCCTGGGCTTCCTTGAGGCGCGCATCGGCGCCCTCACGGTCGATGTCCGCGGTCGGGATGGCTTCTTCGGCGAGCACGGTGCAGCGGTCAGACGAGACTTCGCAGAAGCCACCGCCGATGAAGATGCGCTCCTTGACGCTGCCGCCCTCGTGAATATCGATGACGCCGGCGCGCACGGAACAAATCAGCGGTGAGTGTCCGGGCAGCACACCGATATCGCCCTCGACTCCAGGGACGACGACCATCTCCACCGGTTCCGACTTCATCAGTCGTTCCGGCGAGACCAGCTCAAATTCGATGGTGTCGGCCATGCGGTTGTTCTCCTCGGACTTTCGGGCGCGGCCTTAGGCGGCCTCTGCCGCCATCCGCTTGGCCTTGTCGACGGCTTCGTCGATGGTGCCGACCATATAGAAGGCGGATTCCGGCAGGTGGTCGTATTCGCCTTCCAGGATGCCCTTGAAGCCGCGAATGGTATCTTCCAGCGACACCAGCACGCCCGGCGAGCCGGTGAACACTTCGGCCACGTGGAACGGCTGGCTGAGGAAGCGTTGAATCTTGCGCGCGCGCGCCACCGTCATCTTGTCTTCTTCCGACAGTTCATCCATGCCCAGAATGGCTATAATGTCCTGCAGAGACTTATAGGTCTGCAACACCTGCTGCACACCGGTGGCGATGGCGTAATGCTCGTCACCAATGATGCGTGGATCAAGAATACGCGACGTGGAGTCGAGCGGATCGACCGCCGGATAGATGCCCAACTCGGCGATTTGGCGGCTCAAAACCGTGGTCGCGTCCAGATGCGAGAACGACGTCGCCGGTGCCGGGTCGGTCAAGTCATCGGCCGGCACATAAATGGCCTGCACGGACGTGATCGAGCCCTTGTTGGTCGAGGTGATGCGTTCCTGCAGGGCGCCCATGTCGGTGGCCAGCGTCGGCTGGTAACCCACCGCCGAAGGGATACGGCCCAACAGCGCCGAAACCTCGGAGCCGGCCTGGGTGAAGCGGAAAATGTTGTCGACGAACAGCAGCACGTCCTGGCCTTCCTCGTCGCGGAAGTATTCGGCCAGCGTCAGGCCGGACAGGCCGACCCGAGCACGGGCGCCCGGCGGCTCGTTCATCTGGCCATACACCAGGGCCGCCTTGGAATTATTGCCCTCCAGGTCGATGACGCCCGATTCCACCATTTCGTGGTAGAGGTCGTTGCCTTCACGGGTCCGCTCTCCGACGCCGGCGAACACCGAATAGCCGCCGTGGCCCTTGGCGATGTTATTGATCAACTCCATGATGATAACGGTCTTGCCGACGCCGGCACCGCCGAACAGGCCGATTTTGCCGCCCTTGGAGTAGGGACAGATCAGATCGACGACCTTGATGCCGGTGGTCAAAATTTCGGTCTCCGTCGACTGATCGATGAAATCAGGCGCCGCCCGGTGGATCGGCAGGGTCGCCTTGGCGTTGATCGGGCCGCGTTCATCAATCGGCTCGCCAATGACGTTGAGGATGCGGCCCAGAGTCTCGGGTCCGACCGGCATGGTAATCGGCGCCCCGGTATCTGAGACACCCTGGCCGCGCTGCAGGCCTTCGGTCGAATCCATGGCGATGGTGCGCACCATGCTCTCGCCCAAGTGCTGCGCCACTTCGAGCACCAGGCGCTTGTCCTGGTTGGTGGTCTCCAGCGCGTTGAGAATCTGCGGCAGTTCGCCCTCGAACTGCACGTCCACAACGGCGCCCATGACCTGCGCGACCTTGCCCATATCGTTACTTGCCATCGTCCTCAGCTCCTGTTGCCTTGCGGCCTTTCTGGCGGCCACCTCGTGGCGCGCCCGGTTTAGTCGATCCCTAAAGCGCCTCGGCACCCGAGATGATTTCAATCAGTTCCTTGGTGATCACGGCCTGACGTGTCCGGTTGTAGGTCAGCGTCAGCGCGTCGATCATGTCGCCCGCGTTGCGCGTCGCGTTCTCCATGGCGGTCATGCGCGCCCCATGCTCCGAGGCGGAGCTTTCCAGCAACGCCTGGAAAACCTGGATCGCGACATTGCGCGGCAACAATTCCTTGAGGATGTCTTCCTCGTCCGGCTCGAAGATATAAGCAGCCTGTGGGCCGGAGTCGCCGCTCGCGGGAGCGGTGTCGGCGTCGTCGGCCTCTGGCGCGGCGAAGGGAATTAACTGTTGTGGCGTGACGATCTGCGTCATCGCCGACTGGAATCGGTTGAAAACGATGGTGCAGACATCGAACTCGCCGTCGTCGAACATGTCGCTGACGCGGTCGGCGACCATGGCCGCCTCGTCATAGCCAACGCCGCGCTTGCCGATGTCGGTGAAGCTATGGACGATATCGGCTTCGAATTCGCGGCGTAGCAAGTCCTTGGCCTTGCGGCCGACGGTAATGATCTTTGTCGTCTTACCGTCAACTTTCATCTCGCGCACCATAGTGCGTACCGCGCGCACGATGGAGCCATTGAAACCGCCGCAAAGACCGCGATCCGAGGTGCAGGCGATGATCAGATGGGTGTCGCTGGCGCCGGTGCCCGCGAGCATCGGCGGCGCACCCTCGGTGGAGCCGACGCTGGCTGCCAGCGAGGCCACCATGCGTTCCATGCGGCCCGCATAGGGACGCGCGGCCTCGGCGCCCTCCTGAGCACGGCGTAATTTCGCCGCCGCCACCATTTTCATGGCGGAGGTGATCTTCTGCGTCGATTTGACGCTGTTGATCCGGACACGCAGGTCCTTAAGTGATGCCATCGGGCGTTATTCCAGGTTCGCGTCGTTGTTTATTCAGCCGTTGGAAGGCTCAGGCGAAGGTCTTAGTGAAGTCTTCGAGGAAGGCCTTGAGTTTTTCCTGCGTCTCCTCGGTAAGGTCCTTGCTGTCGCGGATGGCGGTCAGGATGTCGCCACCCTTGTCGCGCACGGCGTCCAGCAATTGGGCCTCGTATGCCGTCACCCGGTTGACGGCGATGCCGTCGGTATAACCGTTAACGCCGGCGAAAATGACCACCACCTGCTCTTCAACCGGCTGCGGCGAGTACTGCGGTTGTTTCAGAAGTTCGGTCAGCCGCGCGCCACGCGACAGCAATTGCTGCGTCGCCGGGTCAAGGTCGGACGCAAACTGTGCGAATGCGGCCATTTCACGGTACTGGGCGAGTTCAAGCTTGATCGAACCAGCGACCTTCTTCATCGCCTTGGTCTGCGCCGCAGAGCCAACGCGAGACACCGACAGGCCGACGTTCACCGCCGGACGGATACCACGATAGAATAGCTCGGTTTCCAGGAAGATTTGACCATCGGTGATGGAGATAACGTTTGTCGGAATATAAGCCGACACGTCACCGGCCTGGGTTTCGATGACCGGCAGCGCCGTCAGCGAACCATTACCGGCGCCGTCGCCCATCTTGGCGGCGCGCTCCAACAGGCGGGAATGCAAGTAGAACACATCGCCCGGATAGGCTTCGCGGCCCGGCGGACGGCGAAGCAACAGCGACATCTGCCGATAGGCGACCGCCTGCTTCGACAGATCGTCGTAGAAGATGACCGCGTGACGGCCGCTGTCGCGGAAGAATTCGCCCATGGTGCAGCCCGTGTAGGGCGCCAAAAACTGCATCGGCGCCGGATCCGACGCGGTCGCCGCGACGACGATCGAATACTTCATCGCATCGAAGTCCTCGAGGGTCTTGACCAACTGCGCCACGGTGGAGCGCTTCTGGCCGACGGCGACATATACGCAGTATAGCTTTTGGTCCTCGTCGCTGCCTTCGTTGACGGCCTTCTGATTGAGGATGGTATCGATGATGACGGCGGTCTTGCCGGTCTGGCGGTCGCCGATGATCAACTCGCGCTGACCGCGGCCAACCGGGATCAGCGTATCGATGGCCTTGAGACCGGTCTGCATCGGCTCGTGCACCGATTTGCGCGGAATAATGCCGGGCGCCTTGACTTCGACGCGCTGGCGTTCGGCGCCTTCGATCGGGCCCTTGCCGTCGATGGGATTACCGAGACCGTCGACAACGCGGCCCAGCAGGCCCATGCCCACGGGCGCGTCGACGATGGAACCGGTGCGCTTGACCGTGTCGCCTTCCTTGATGGTGCGGTCGTCGCCGAAGATGACGATGCCGACGTTGTCTTGTTCAAGGTTCAAGGCCATGCCCTTGATGCCGCCCGGGAACTCGACGAGCTCACCAGCCTGCACCTGATCGAGGCCATATACGCGCGCGATGCCGTCACCGACGCTCAGCACTTGGCCGACTTCCGCGACCTCGGCCTCGCTGCCGAAATCCTGGATGCGTTTTTTTAGGATGGCGGAAATTTCCGCGGCTTTAATTTCCATCAGGTAAACCCTTTCGTGGCCCTTCTCATGGCCCTGTCATGGCGAGGCGAAGTTGCTGCAATTTTGTCCGAATAGAACTGTCGACCATCAGAGAGCCGACCTTGACGACGAGACCGCCGATGACGCCCGGATCGACCGTGGCTTCGACGGATACCTCGGTGCCGAAGGCCTGTTTCAGCGCGTCACCGAGGGCTTTCATGTGGGCGTCCGACAATGGCGCCGCCGATGTCACCTCGGCGGTCGTCTCACCGCGATGATCGGCCAACAGCGTGCGGTAGTCGCGAATCATTTTCGCCAACGCGAACAGCCGGCGGCTTTCCGCGACGACCCCGACGAAGTTGCGGGTCAATGGCGACAGACCGGCGGCTTCCATGACCGCGGCCATGGCGCCTGATTGATCGTCGCGCGACATCACCGGCGAGCGCACGAGGCGCGCCAGATCGTCGCTGGCATTTAACATGGCGTCGAGGGACGCCAGATCGCCGGCGACCTCGTTGAGTTGGCCGTCGCGTTCCGCAAGCTCAAATAATGCGGTCGCATAACGACCGGAGAGGCCGGAAACCCCTGATTGTCCTGATGCCACCTGGGAAGTTCCCTCTTTTTATCCTTCGAAGGCGGGTCGATGCCGTATCTTTTGGGGAATCGTCCCCCCTGATCGGACGCGGCTCCCACGCTAAGCGCGCAGTGTCGTAGCATACCGATCTTGGTCATGCAATGGCCCGTTCCCCGCGGCAAAACAGTGCCAAATTGTAAATTATTACCAGTGGGTTACTTCCGGTTCCCTGGGCGATTTCGGCATTCTCGACGATGGAGATGCGACGTCCCCGCAAAACGGCCCGCCAGGCTGTGCGATTCATCACAGACGGCGTATCCGGATTCAATCATTATTATTTCGATATCGTAATGAAAAGGGGTACTTTAAACAACGGGATCAGTAACATGGCCGTTACTCAAATACGGAGATCGAAGACGTCGAAGGCTGAATATCAACGCATCGTCGCCGAGCCAACCATTGCCGCCGAGGAAGTTGACGCGGTTATCTCCACGCTCCGATTCTTCATCGTCGACGACCGCAACTTCTGGCGCAATCTGCTGCGCACGACACTTCGAGGATACGGTATCAAGCGCGTCGATGATTGCCGCTGTCCGGCGCAAGCGTTGAAAAGAATGACCAAGGAGCAGTTCGATTTCGTGCTGATCGGTTACGAAATGCCGCTGATGAACGGAATCGAGTTCACGCGAATGGTTCGTCGGGGCCACGAGGTCACGGACAATCGCGTTCCCATCATCATGGTTTCGGTGTATGCCGATGCGGAACACGTGATGGAAGCCCGCGCCGTTGGTGTAAACGAATATCTGGTCAAACCATTTTCAGCCGACCGGCTCTATAGCCGTATTCGCTCCATCGTCCAGTATCCGAGGCCATTTCTGGTTACCAAACACTATGTTGGTCCCGATCGGCGCTGGGCGGTTCGCGATGACGGCGACAACGCCGAAATTCGCTAGTAATCATACCCGTGAATGAGACATTGGCGGCGTGAGCGGTCAGAAAAAGCTGTAAGGATCGACGTCGACCTGGACGCGGACTTTCTTGGGCAGGCGGGCGCGGCGAATCCATTCCCGCACCAACCGCTGCGGCTGGATATCGCGCAGCGTCCGCATCAGCAGGCGCCGCCGATGGCGGCCGCGCAGCAACGCCATCGGCGCCGGTGCAGGACCCCAGACGCTGACCCCCTCGACGCGCGGCGCCGCGCGGCCGAGTTCACGCGCCGCCGTGTCGACCAGCGCTTCTTCCTTCCCGGATACGATCAGCGCCACCAAGCGTCCGTGTGGCGGCATGCAGGCGACTTCCCGCGCCAATTCCTCGGCGGCCAGGAAAGCATCACGATCGCCCGATGCCAGAGCCGCCATCACCGGATGTTCCGGCATATAGGTTTGCAGCATCACGCGGCCGGGCCGTTCCGCCCGTCCGGCGCGGCCGGCGACCTGATAGAGCAACTGGTAGGTGCGTTCCGCGGCCCGCAGGTCGCCGCCCGATAAACCGAGATCCGCATCGACCACGCCGACTAGGGTTAGGTGCGGGAAATGGTAGCCCTTGGCAACAATTTGGGTGCCAATCAGCAGGTCGATCTCGCGCTGCTCAATGCGGCTGACAAGGTCGGCCGCCGCTTTTGGGCCGGCGACCGTATCCGACGTCGCGACCAGGGTGCGGCGATCGGGAAACAGGGCGGCGGCTTCCTCGGCCAGCCGTTCGACTCCGGGACCGCAAGCGGCCAGACTGTCCTTGGTTTCGCACTCGGGGCAAGTGTCCGGCAGCCGAGTCCGGTGGCCGCAATGGTGGCATTGCAAACGCCCGGCCAACCGGTGTTCGACCAGCCAGGCTGAGCAGCTGGGACATTGGAAGCGATGGCCGCAGGTGCGGCACAGTGTAAGCGGCGCGTAGCCCCGACGGTTAAGAAACAGCATCGCCTGGTCGCCGGCGTCGAAGGTTTCCGCAAGTGCATCGAGCAGCGCCGGTGATAGCCAGTGACCGCGAGGTGGCGGCGCCGCCTTCAAGTCGATGACCTTGATGTCCGGCAATGTGGCACCGCCGTGGCGGGCTTTCAGCTCCAGCCGCAGGTAGCGGCCACGGCCGACGTTGGCGACGGTTTCCAATGACGGCGTGGCCGACACCAGGACAGCGGCAAAGCCTCCCAGCCTGGCGCGCACCACGGCCATGTCGCGGGCGTTGTAGATGACGCCGTCTTCCTGTTTGAAAGAGGCATCATGTTCCTCGTCGACGATGATCAATCCCAGGTCGGGAAACGGCAGCCACAGGGCCGAGCGGGCACCGACGACGACCTTGGCGCTGCCCTCGGCGATCCATCGCCAGGCGGATCGTCGTTGGCCCCGCGACAACTCTGAATGCCAGACCACCGGATCGACACCGAAGCGTTGGCGGAAACGCGCCAACCATTGTGCGCTGAGCGCGATCTCGGGCAGCAACACCAGCACTTGGCGTCCGGTCTCAACGGCTTGCGAGACTGCCTCAAAGTAAACTTCGGTCTTGCCGGCGCCGGGAACCCCGTCAAGCAGGGTCACCGAGAATTCCTCCGCGCGAACCCGTTCAATCAGCTCTTTGGCGGCGGTGGTCTGGTCATCCGCCAGTATCACGCCGGGTCGTACCGTATTAGGTGGCGGCGGTCCGGTGATCGCCATGCTAACCCTAACCAGTGCGCCCTGTTTAACCAATCCGGCGACAACAGCAGGCGTGCAGCCCGCCTGGCGCGCCAATTCCGATGCCGAGCGCGGCGGTCCGGCTGCGACCTCCAGCACCCGCGTCCGTGCCGGGGTTAGGCGGATGTCCGGTAAAACCGGCGCCAGGGCGACAGCGGTGGTCGGCGCCGCCGCCTCGAACGCCTCCGGCATGCTCATGGCCAACCGCAGCACGGCACCGGCATCGGCCAGGGTGTAGCCGGAAACCCATTCGATGAAACGGCGCAAGACGTCGGGCAACGGCGGACAGTCGTGGCGCGCCGTTACGTCGCGCAGCTTGGCGGCGTCCACGTCGCCGCTACCGGGCCCCCAGACAACCCCCGACATGGCGCTGGGACCCAGCGGCACGCGCACGATGTCACCGGCGCAAAGGTGTAATCCTTCTGGGACGTGATAATCATAGGCGATGGTCAATGGGCGTGGCAGCAGTACCGCGACCCGGTCACCGGCGCCGAAAACATCCGCGTTGACGGTATCGTTGGCGGTCGGTCGATGTCGCGCGGGGAGAGAGTCCATGACCGCACTGTAGCGTTTCTTATTTGTTAAGGGCCATCCGGTTTATAATAGACCGATTCGCATGCGCACCCTGGGGGGCGCGTGACGGTGTCTGGGACCGAGGAGTTTTGAGCGATGACGGTAGGCAGTGACGATAATTTGGCCGAGAACCTGGTGACCCCAACGGATACGGTGGCACCGGAAACGGTCGCCGAATATCTGGAGCGCCACCCCGAATTTTTCCGCCAGCGGCCGGAGCTGCTGGCCGCCATGGAGCCGCCTGATCGTTATGGCAGCGAGGATGCCGTGGTCGATTTCCAACGCTTCCAGATCGATCGTCGTAACGACGAACTGGATGAACTGCGCAACTGCGCTCAGGAAGTGATAGAGACAAGCCGCACCAACATGACCATCCAGACCCGTACTCATGCGTCCGTCGTCGCCATGATGCACGCGCGGGAGTTCGAGCAATTGGCGCGAATCGTCGTCGACGATCTACCGTTGATGCTGGATGTCGACGTGGTCAGTTTCGGCTTCGAGCCCGCGATCCCGCCGGTGCCCGCTCTGGTATCGGGACATGTACGGTTGTTGCCCATGAACACGGTGGACATGATCGTCGGCGGCGATCAGGACGTGTCGCTATATAAGGATTTCATGGACGATGGCACGGTCTTCGGCGCCGCCGCCAGCTTGGTCCAATCGGCCGCCTGCGCCAGAATCAAGCCGGGCGTACACATGCCGGCGGGCATGCTGGCGCTAGGTTCGCGCGGGATGGTCTTCCAGCCCGGACAAGGGACCGAGTTGATCAGCTTCATGGCGCGCGTCGTCGAGGCCTGCACAATGCGGGTCTTGGAACGTTAGGGTGAAGACTGCCAGCGCCGAGCCCCGGGTCCTTGGGGTCATCGAGGACTGGCGGTCGTGGCTTGAGCATGAACGGCGTACGTCGCCCAATACCCTCGATGCCTACGGTCACGATATCGTGGCTTTTTTCGAATTTTTGACCGACCACCTGGGTCACGCGCCGGGCCTTCGTGATCTGGCCAAATTAAAACCGATCGATTTCCGGGGCTTCCTCGCGCGGCGCTCTTCCGATGGCCTGACGGCGGCGTCGCGCGCACGCGCCTTATCATCCCTGAAGAGCCTATTCCTCTATATGGAACGCAATGATCTGGTCACCAATGCGGCCATCGCCGCCGTGTCGACGCCGAAGCAGCCGAAATCCCTGCCCAAGGCGCTGGGCATCGCCGAGGCGCTGGAGGCCGTCACCGTCGCCGAGCATCTGGCACCGGAACGGTGGGTCGGTAAACGCGACGCGGCCCTGTTGTCATTGCTGTATGGCGGTGGCTTGCGAATCGGCGAAGCACTCGGCCTCGACCGAGACGATCTGCCGCCGGGCGACATGTTGCGTGTGCTCGGCAAGGGCAGTAAGGAACGCATCATCCCCTTGCTGCCCATCGTGCGGACACGTATTGACGCCTATCTTGAACTCTGCCCGCACGCTTACGATAGTGACGCGGATGGTGGCGGCCCGCTTTTCGTTGGCGTGCGTGGCGGGCGCCTCAATCCGGCCATCGCCCAGTCCATGGTACGCGACGTCCGCAAGTATATGGACCTGCCTGATTCCGCGACGCCGCATGCGTTGCGCCATAGCTTTGCCACCCATCTGCTGAACGGAGGTGGCGATCTGCGCACCATTCAGGAATTGCTCGGCCACGCGTCCCTGTCGACGACACAGCGCTACACCGCGGTTGATTCGAACCATCTGCAGTCGGTCTACGCCGCCGCTCATCCCAGGGCTAAGCGACGCGATTGACCGGCCTACGCAGGCCACCGTTCAGGCCACTGCCGGTGTGCAACGATCCGAATACAATTTCGACCTGAGTAACCTTGACCGGATGAAGTAAGTCGCCGGTTAGCCCGAATGCATATTAATGTATTCGCGATCAATGATTCTTTTTACGCCAAATATCACGCGGTACTGATGGCGGCTACTTTCCGTGTTTACCTCGGAAACTAGGGGGTTTTTCTGAGAGTTTATCGCCATCATATCGCATTATCGCGACGTCAATTTTCTCTGGCTCCCCAAAATGTCGAAAATTGGCGCGCACGTTGGCGCACCAGAAAGGCGTACGCTGACCTTAACCTCAGTATTGATATCCGAGTTGGCGATTCGTGGCTGAGGCATCATTGGGGAGTACTTAAGCATGACGGGTCAATTTGTTGTAGCCGTTGATGGCAGTGCCGGTAGCGAGCGTGCGTTGCAGACGGCGATCGTGTTGGCGAAGGTCGCCG
>JAYOFM010000117.1:8396-10498 GCA_038117225.1 Rhodospirillales bacterium | reverse complement strand
AAACCCAGAATAGGACCAGGGCGGCGCCGAACATACCGATGCGGCTTTCACGCAACAGCGACAGGGTTCGGAATGTCTGTGAGAAACCGCTCGCCGGTACGGCAGTGGGGGCGGGCGTCTCGGTGAGTTCAGCCATGGCTCTCTCCTCCCCTCACTGGAACCGAATTCGCGGGTTCAGGAACATGTAGCCGATGTCCGCCAGCACCTGCGTCGCCACGGCGACAAATACCGCAACCATGGAACACGCCTGGATTACGAAAATGTCGTCGGTCAACGAGGCTTCCAGCAACAGCGCACCGAAACCTTTATAGGCAAAAGCGAATTCAACGACGATGACACCGTTCAGCAACCAGTTGATCTGCAACAGAATGACCGTGAACGGTGCGATCAAGGCGTTCCGAAGCGCATGCTTGCCAATCACAACCTTGTAGGGCAGCCCCTTGAGAAATGCCGTTCGAATGTAGGGTGTGGTCATCACCTCGGCCATGGAGGCGCGGGTCATGCGCGCCACGTATCCAAAATCGTAGGTCGCGAGCACGGCGACGGGCAATATCATCTGCACCCAATCGAAACCATCCGACATGGAACTGGTGCCCGGTAACCAACCAAGCCCGAAGACAAAAATCGTCGAGAAGAACGTCGCCGTTGCGAATTCCGGAATGGACACCGTAACGATGCAGAACAGCGACAGGCCTCGGTCCATCGTGCTGCCCTCGCGCATGCCCGCGAGCACGCCGAGAATCAGCGAGGTTGGAATGATCACCGCCATGGCCCAAAAACCAAGGATGGCGGTGTTCCAAAGCCGCGGCCACATGATGTCGGACACCGGCACGTTGAAGCGAACGGATTGCCCAAGATCGCCGGTGAAGAAATTACCCAGCCACTCAAAATACCGCACATAAGCGGCGCGGCTGTAACCGTTGGCGTCGAGCCACAGCATGCGCTGTTCTTCGCTGGAATATGGACCCAGCACACTGATGGCGACGGTCTCGATGTTGATCTCTTGCAACGAAAACACGAGCAGCGACACGACCACCATGGTCATGACCATGAAGCCGAGTCGCTTTCCGATAAAGATCAGCATGAGAACCCCCGAACGAACCTAACAGCGTCAGCCACCGCGTCAGTCAATATACACAGGATGAACACGGTTCGCGGTGCATCCATTGGCGAGAGGGGGACGGCCCCGATGGAACCGTCCCCCTATAATCACCGTATACCTTACGAGAGCCAGGTGCCGTTTAGCAGATGGAAGTTCTGCGGATGTTTGGCATATCCCTGGACCTTCTTCGATCCCGCGCCAAACACGGCGCGCCACAGCGGCTGGGCGATCGGGGAATCGTCCTGCATGGTTTGCTGCAGCTTCAACATCACCTTCGAACGCTCTTTTGCGTCGGCGATACCGCCGGCTTCATCCAGCAACTTATCAAAAGCCGGGTTGTTGTGGCGGCTTTCATTCCACGGCACACCCGACCGGTAGGCTAGGTTAAGCACCATGGTGCCAAGCGGGCGATGGTTCCAACGGGTAAAGCCGAACGGAACCTTGGTCCATACTTTCCAATACTGCGAACCCGGCATGATGTTGAGCTTCATGTTGATGCCGGCCGGCTTGCACATTTCGGCGAGGGCCTGCACGCAGGCACCCTCCCAGGCGCGGTCGTTGTTGGCATCCAGCGTTACGGTGATGCCATCAGGATATCCCGCGTCCGCCAGCAGTTTTTTGGCCAGCGCGTAGTCCTGCTTGTTGGCCGGCTGCGGCGAATAGTCAGGATGGATCGGCGATACATGGTGATCCTGCGCCGGGGCGCCCTGACCCGCATGGGCCAACTGCAGCAGCTTATCGTGATCCTGACAGACGCGAATGGCCTTGCGAACCCGCACATCGTCAAACGGTTTCGCTTCCGATGACATACGCGCGACCGCGGTTTGCGCCGTGACGGCCTTGAATAACTGCACATTTGGCAGCGCCTGGAGCACGGGTAGCTGTTCGACGCTGATATCGTTCAGCAGATCAACCTGACCCGACGCCAGGGCCGAAATCATGGCCGACGCGTCATCACCGGTATCAATGTAGGTGATAGTGTCCAGCAGTGCCGCCTTGC
>JAYOFM010000117.1:6549-8386 GCA_038117225.1 Rhodospirillales bacterium | reverse complement strand
TGAGGACTGCCTTCTCGCCGACTTTGTGTTCGACGATGGTATAGGCGCCGGTGCCGATCGGGTTCTTGACGATACTGGAACCGGTTTCCTCGAAGCTCCGATGTACCATCCCAGCCGGATAGTGGAAGAAACTTTCCGGCATCGCCAGTTCGGGGCGATTGAGATTCACCTTCACAGTATATTCATCGACCTTTTCCAGGGCACCCTCGGTCAGCGCTTTCGCGACGATCTCCTTGCCCTTCTTGTCTTTCTTGCCGGTCGGCGTCTTGGTGATCATGGCGTCCATCAACGACTGCATGGACGAGCCGTTTTTGGAATCGCACCATCGCGTCATGTTGAAGATCACATCATCGGCGGTAAAGGTGTCGCCGTTCGACCACTTAACACCCTTGCGGACGTTCAGTATCCAGGTCTTCAAATCGGCCGACGGCTTCCAACTTTCCAACAAGTACGGCCTCGTGATGCCGTCTTCCGACATGATGCTGAGATATTCGTTCTGGTGGCGCGAGATATTGGCCTTCGGCGTCCAGTCATACTTGGCCGGGTCATCGACTTCGTGAACGCGCATGGCGAATTTCAGGTTTCCGCCAGGCTTCGGCGTCATCGCCTGCGCACTGGCGATTGGAGCCTTGCCCTCAAACACGTTGACGAAGGCATAGGCGGCGGTGGCCGACAAGCCAAGCAGCGTCGATGTACGAAGGAATTCGCGGCGATCAACGTCGCCTTTAAGAAACTGATTCTTCAATTCCGGAATGAACGGATGTTCGTAGCTATTTTCCTTTGACATTTTTAACTCCCTGTATGCGTTTGTCGCCGTTTTGGTTCTTTGGGGCTTATCACAAGCCTACGCGAGTCTTCATGCTCGCGAATAATCTAAAAGCGACACTGGTTAACGTAGCGCCGCTGTGACCCACATGGTGCATACTTTCCGATGTGATTGTCAAATGAGCGAAGCGCATACGGCTATCCATTGGCCGATGGAATCGGCGCACGGCAGCTACGCGAAACAACGGACCCGCCGAATTATGTCGCAAACGGAAAAATTTGACCAAAATCAAAATTAAGATTGCGGCGAACTTATTTAAGACGTCAAAGCCCGTCCAGCGTATTGGCAACATTATTGAAGAAATTACCCAGATCCGACCCCACCAACGTGATGGCGGAGATCAGCGCGATCGAAATCAACGCCACGAGCAACCCATATTCAATCGCGGTGGCGCCCCGGCTGTCGTCGGCCATCGTCTGGATTTTTTTCACAACTCTATGAGGCATCGGTGCCATTCCTCGCGGCCAATGGACGTTTCCTTATAGCGCGGATTGGCGCGCGCTCAATGATCCCCGTCACACGGCCAGCGGCGCATCCAGAACCCAGACATACCCGTCACGATCAATAATGTACGCTTCGCGCAATCCGTGCGGCTTGTCCATGGCGCCGGCCAGCACCGTATAACCCAACTCGCGCGCCGCGGCCTCGGCGGCGTCCGGGTCGCGGCCATGCATGCGCAATTCAACACCAATCCCGCGCGCGATATCGGGCCTGAGCGACCCCTTCAACGGGTGGTCGCTGTAGGTATGATCCGCGTGCAGCATCCATTCCGATCCGCAGCCGCGAAACACGGCAATGTCCGGATCGATGTAAACCGCCTCGGCGTCCAGCACCCGGCGATGAAAGTCGACGGCGGCCTCGATCGAAACCACCAGCAGGTTGATCCCAAGCCCGCTCAGCGTTCGCCCATAATCGGGCGCCGGCATCCACGGATCGCCCGTCCGCAATTTCATAAGCCGCCTCCTGTCCGTTGCCCGCGCCCCATTCAAGTCAATCACCGGCCCCCTGTCC
>JAYOFM010000117.1:0-6539 GCA_038117225.1 Rhodospirillales bacterium | reverse complement strand
GGTTTCATCGAAGTCGAACAGACGGTCCATCATGCGGCCATTGTACCAAGACGTTCCCCGCGCGCCATAATCTGGTATGGGTAGTCGAACGAAAATTAAGGAGCGCACGAAACATGGCCACCGTAGAACTATTGTTCCTATCCAAGGAAGACATCGACAGCCTGAATCTAGGCCTCGACGAAGTCATGGACGTTGTCGAGCAGGGCTTGATCGCGCATGGCGAGCGTCAGGTGGTGATGCCGCCGAAGGGCCACCTCGCCATCGATTACCCGAAGAAACTGTTCAATATTCTAAAAGGATATGTCAAACCGCTGGACGTCTCGGGCGTCAAGATCCTCGGCGACTTCCACGGCAACTACGAGCACGGCCTGCCGTCGGAACTGGCGCTAACGGTGCTGCACCGGCCGGCGACCGGCGCGCCGTTCGCCATCGTCGACGCGACCATGACCACGTGGATGCGCACCGGCGCGGTGACAGCACTCGGCGCCAAGCATCTTGCCCGAAAGGATTCCAAGGTGCTTGGCCACATCGGTGCGCGGGGAACGTCTTGGTACAATGTCCGCATGATGGACCGTCTGTTCGACTTCGATGAAATCCGGGTTGCCTCCAAGCGTCCGGAATCGCGCGAGCGCTTCGCCGCCACCCTGTCGGAGGAACTGGGCAAGCCCGTGCGCGCCGTCGACAGCACGGAAGAATGCGTCCGCGACGCCGACATCATCATCGACGCCTCGCGCCTGCTCGAACACGAGGTCCTGGTCGAGGATGCCTGGGTCAAACCCGGCGCTCTGATCCAGCCCTACGGCGCGGTGCTGTCCATCGAGCCGACAATGCCATTCAGCGTCGACAAATTGGTGGTCGATGACTGGCCGCAGTGCAAGGGCTCGGAATTCGGTCAACTGACCAGTCTGATCCACGAGGGCAAGCTACGTGACGAGCATGTATACGGGGAAATCGGCGAAATCGCCGCCGGCCGCAAACCTGGCCGCGAGAACGACGACGAGCGAATCATGTTCTGGCACAAGGGTTATGCCATCAGTGACATCATGATCGCCAACCTGGCGGTCGAGAAGGCCCGCGCCCAAGGGGTCGGCACGCCGCTGGTGCAATACGCCAATCCGCAGGATATGTGATGGCCCGACCGCCGGCCAAAGCGCCCGCGCGGCGCGGTCGAGTCCGGCGTCACGCGGAAACCGAGACAACGACACCGCCGCCCCGCCAAATCATCAATCGCCATCCCAAGCTGGCGTTGATGTCGGATGATCAGGCCGCAGCCATTCACGCCGCATCGCTGCGTATTCTCGAAACCACCGGAGTCATCTTCCGCGAGGAAAAAGCCGTCAGCCTGTTCCGCGATGCGGGGACGCGGGTCGACGGGGAGCGCATCTATATCGGAAGCGATCTGATCGCGAGGGCGCTGGAAACCGCCCCTGCGATCTATACCCTTAGGGCTGCCGATCCCACCTTCGATGTCAACGTCGGCGGCGACCACATTGCCGTGATGCCGGCCGGTGGACCGCCCTTCATTTATGATCTCGATCGCCAGCGCCGCCCCGGCACCGTCGCCGATCTGGACATGCTGGTGAAGTTGGCCCACGTGTCGCCGGCCATCAATGTCGTCGGCCGCAAGATGATCGAGGCGCAGGACGTGGCGCCACCGTCGCGCCACCTGCCCTGTTGGCAATCATGCCTGACCCTGTCATCGAAACCGGTGCAATCGGGCTTCGTGCACGGTGGCTATGAAGCCCGGGACGTTATGCGCATGTTGAGCATCGTCCACGGTGGCGACGACGCCGTGCGCGGAACGCCGCGCGCGCAGACCAACGTCAACGTCAACTCGCCACTGGTGTTTGACCGGCCGATGACGGAAGCCCTGATGGTCTTCGCCGAATGGGGCCAACCTGTGCAAGTGTCACCGTTCGTCATGGCCGGCGTTTCCGGCCCGGCGACCATGGCCGGTGCCTTGGCGCAGCACAACGCGGAAATCCTCGCCGGCGTCGTCCTCACGCAGTTGGTCCGCCCGGGTGCACCAGTACTCTATGGCTCCGCCACCTCGAACGTCGATCTACGATCGGGCGCGCCTGCGATCGGTAGCCCGGAAAGCGCCTTCGCCATCGCCGCGTCGACGCAACTGGCGCGATTCCACGGATTGCCGTCGCGAGCCGGCGGCGCCTTGACCGACTCACCGATCCCCGACATGCAAAGCGCCTACGAACGGGCAATGACGCTGACCACGTCCGTGCTCTCGGGCGTCAACTTCATCATGCACGGCGCCGGCATCTTGGAATCCTATTTGAGCGTCAGCCCGGCGCAACTGGTCATGGATTGCGAAATGCTCGACTCTCTCGGCGTGCTGACCGGGCCGCTTGAGGTCAACGAGGATACCCTGGCCCTCGACGTCATCAACGCCGTCGGCCCAGGCGGCATGTTTTTGGGATCCGAACACACTCAATCGCGCTTTCGCGATGTCCATTTCCTACCTGAAATCGCCGTCCGACAGGGCCATGAGCAATGGCAAGCGGAAGGTGGTCACGACGCCCTTGCCCGCGCCGAGGATAGATGCCGCGAGTTGCTGGAGAACTATGTCGCACCTGAGATGAACGACGGTGTTCGCGAAGAACTCGATGCCTTCGTCAAAATCCGGACCAGGGACATAGAAGGCGGCTGATCTCGTTCAGACGTTGGAATCGGGGAAACTCGCCTTGCGTTCGGCAATGTAGGCCAGCAGTGCCTCATCGACGCCGGGATCGATGGCTGGTGCCTCGTATTCGCGCAGCCACTTTTTCCACTGGGCGTTGGCGCGCGCCACGATGTCCTGGGCGCCTTCGGCTTCCCACTGTTCGTAGGAGTTATTATCGGCCAGGGACGAACGATAGAACGCGGTTTCGAAGTTGGCCTGGGTGTGATCGCAACCGAGGAAGTGGCTGCCGGGGCCAACTTCGCGGATGGCGTCCATGGCCTGACCGTTCTCCGAAAGATCATAGCCCTTGGCTAGCTTCTCCAGCATGCCGAGCTGATCAACGTCCATGACGAATTTCTCATACGACGACGATAGGCCGCCTTCTAGCCAGCCGGCGCCGTGCAGCACGAAATTGACGCCGCACAGCAGTGCCGGCTTGATTGAATTGGCGCTTTCATAGGCTGCCTGCGCGTCGGGAATTTTCGAGGCGCACAGCGAACCACCGGAACGGAACGGCAGTTTCAGCCGCCGCGCCAACTGCGCAGCCGCCGACAACACCAGCGTCGGCTCCGGCGTGCCGAAGGTGGGCGCCCCCGACTGCATGGACAAAGCCGCCGAAAACAGGCCGAACACCACCGGCGCACCGGGGCGGATCAACTGGGTCAGCGCCAGGCCGGTCATGGCTTCCGCCAGTGCCTGGGTCAGCGTGCCGATCGGCGTGCATGGCGCCATGGCGCCGGACATGATGAACGGCGTGACGATGACCGCCTGGTTGGCGCGCGCATAGGCCTTCAGCGACCCCAGCATGGTGCCGTCGAAGACCATCGGCGAATTGACGTTGATCAGCGAGGTGCAGACGGCGTTCTGGTCGACGAAGTCCTCGCCGAACAGCACACGGCACATGTTCACCGTGTCCTGGGCGCGTTCCGGGTGGGTCACCGATCCCATGAACGGTTTGTCGGACCAGCGCATGTGCGCGTAGACCATATCGTAATGGCGTTTGTTGACCGGCAGATCGACGGGTTCGCAGACGGTGCCGCCTGAATGGTGGATCGACGGCGCCACATAGGCCAATTTCACGAAATTCTCGAAATCCGCGATGGTGCCATAGCGCCGCCCGCCGTCCAGGTCGCGCACAAAGGGCGGACCGTAGACCGGCGCGAATACCGTGTTGTTGCCGCCGATGACCACATTGCGTTCCGGATTGCGGGCATGCTGCACGTACTCCGACGGTGCCGTCGATAGCAGGCTTTTGGCCAGCCCCTTCGGAAAGTGCACACGGGTGCCGTCGACATCGGCGCCAGCGTCCTTCCACAACGCCAGCACTTCCTCGTCGTCGCGGAATTCGATGCCGATTTGCTCCATCACCGTCTCGGCATTGGCCTGGATGATGTCGAGCGCTTCCTCGCTGGCTAGTTCGGTCAGCGGAATATTGCGCGCAATGTATGGCTGGGTCACCGCACGCGAGGCGGCGCGGGTGGCGCGGCGGGCATCGCGGCCTCGGCGGGCGGAACGGGCGGCGGGTTCGGCGGTCATCTGCGTGTGCTCCTTAACGGGCGCCGCCTGTCGGAAGCGGTGCCACGGACCTATTCTGACCGACACTTACCGCCCTTAAGCGTCGAGCACTAACCCGTTTTCGCCCTGTTGTAGCCGGAAGTCGCCGTTACTAAGCCTCGCGGGCCACCGTCACCCGGTGCATGACCCGTTTGAAGCCATGATAGTCGTTGATCGGATTGTGCTGGCAGGACCAGTTGTCCCAGAAGGCGATGGAGCCGGGGCGCCAAATGAACCGGCACGTGAACTCGGGCCGCGTCTGGTGGCGGTAGAGGTGTTCCAGGATCGGCTTGCTCTCGGCCTTGGTCAGTTCCTTGAAGCGGACCGTGTGGCCGTAGTTCATGAACAGCGCCTTCCTGCCGGTTTCCGGATGCGCCATGACCGCCGGGTGCTCGGCCACCAGCGCGTTTCGGCGACCGGTGTCGGTACCAGCATCAGCCAGACGGTCCTCGCGCGATGTCGTCACCTCGGCCTTGGCGGAACTGTTGACCACATGCAGCCGCCCAAGCATCGCCTTCATGCCGTCGGACAGCGCCTCGTAGGCAAGCTGCATGTTGGCGAATTCCGTATCGCCGCCATAAGGAGGCAGCTCACGGGCCACCAGAATGGCGCCAAGCGGCGGCGTCTGCAGATAAGTCGTGTCCGCATGCCAAATGCCACCGAAATTGTGAACCTCGTCCGGCAATTTGACGACCGGCGCGATCTCGGGAAAGCCGTCGAGCCCCTTGACCATGGGATATTCGATGACCGGCCCGAAACGTCGGGCAAAGCCCAAGTGCTGCGCCGGCGTGATGTCCTGGTCACGGAAAAAGACAACGCAGTGGGCGTGTAGCGCGCGGCGGATCTCGGCGATGGTCTCGTCATCCTGGTCTTGCGCCAGGTCGATGCCATGAATCTCGGCGCCCACTGCCCCGGCCAGCCGCCGCACGTCAATGCGCGCGTAGCTGTCACTATCGTCGAAGGCTTTGGCGTCGTAGGCGACCATGGAATGAATTTTGCGATACCGCTCGCCGGGTGGCAATAGTCGCCGGCGGAGGTTAACCTTGTTCATCATGCGATACCTTGCCGCAATCCCGGTCATGTTGCTGGCCTTCGCCGCCTCGCTGGTCGATGCCGCGACGCCAAGTGCCTATTGCCAGGCGATGGCCAAGTATCGCGACGAAGACCTGGTGCGCGCCTTCGACCACTACCGCAACACCTATCAGGAGTTCGGCGTCCGACACGACCAGTTGGAGCACATCTCGTCGCAGCTCGACGCCAGTTGGTGGGGCGCGGGCCAAAAGACCATTCAAGCCGTCGATGCGATTACCCTGGCCTTCCAGGTGACGGTGGAAGTGCTGTTGCAGGTCATGCCATCCAACCCGAGCAAGGTGGTTCACGTCGTGCGCCCGGCGGCGTGGAAACAGAAGATCGCCCACAAGGCTCTGGAGGACGCGGTCAAGCGCATGCGCAAGTCAAAGGGCGAGGCCGAACCGGTCGAAGGCGATCTGCGCGACCTGGTGCGCGAAAAGGCGCTCGGCAAGTCGCCGGATGCATCGGAAGTCATCCAGGGTGCGTTCAAGTCATGGTCGGTCTTGCAAACACTCTTGAACGCGCAAAAACGCATCGAGGGCCGCGGCGACAGGATCAAGGAGTTCGAGAACGCGGTGCGCGATGCCCGGACGGCCTTGGCCGAGGTGCGCACGCATTTCGACGCCGTCGTCAAGCAGACCAACCTACTGAACGACATTCGCCAAGAAATAGATCGCGAATGTGGCGGCGTGACGGCCGCCGATTTGAATGCTTTCGTGCCGGACGCCAAAAGCTGTATCGAGATCGGGCGCGACCTTCAATACAAGGGTGACAAGAAGCGCAAACGCTACATGGCAAACAACTGCGACCGGGACGTCATCGTGTTCTGGTGCATCGAGATCGACGGCAGTCCGAAGTGTAACGACGTCAAGCTTTACGCCAAGTGGACCAAGCTGAAACCGAACGAGAAGTACTTCAATTCGTACAGCTTGCCGAGCGGTCCTCGGGTCCAGTTCGGCGCCTGTTACGGCAGCTACAAGAACGCCAAGTTCACCAAGGATGGGTCGGGCGATTACGGCTGTTTGCCCTAAGCCGGATTAGTTGCCCTCGCCACTGCCGATGTTGTCCGGTGCGTCACCGCTACTCGACGCGCCGCCGCCGGTCAGACCAAACACCTCGTTCAAGGCCTTGTTCAAGTCTTTCCCTAGCTTGTCGAGCGCCTTCGACGCATCATCCGAACCGGTCGTCTGCTCGTCGGTCGCCGGCGCGGCGGCCGTGGCGCCGGGTGGAATTAACG
>JAYOFM010000116.1:0-10766 GCA_038117225.1 Rhodospirillales bacterium | reverse complement strand
GCCGCCGCGGTCAAGGGGGACGCCTACGGCATCGGCGCCGTCGAAGCGAGCCAGGCGATGGCCCGGGACGGCTGCACCGACTTTTTCGTCGTCAGCGTTAGCGAGGGCATGGAACTGCGCCCGATTCTCGGCGATGCCGCCATTCATGTCCTCTATGGCCCCATGGCCGGCACCGAGGCAACGCTGGTCGAGCACGACCTGATTCCGGTGCTGAACAGCCTTGGCGATGTCGAACGTTGGGCGGCGGAAGCGGCGCGGCGCGGTCGTCGACTGCCCTGCGATCTGCATTTTGACACGGGGATGAACCGAACTGGTTTTCCGGCGTCGGAAGCGGCAACACTCGCCGATGAACCGTCGCGCCTCGATGGTCTCAACATCGGCATCGTGATGAGCCATCTGCACTCCGCGGACGTGGCCAACACCGCGCATAGCGATGCGCAATTGGCGCGTTTCAAAGACATCCGCCAGCACTTCCCCATGGGCCGCGCCAGTTTCGCAAACTCCTCGGGAATATTTCTCGGTCCAGCGTTTCACTTCGATCTCGGGCGCCCCGGCATCGCGCTCTATGGCGGCAACCCATTGTCCAATGCCGCCAACCCGATGCGCGGCGTCATCCGATTGCAGGGGCGCATCATCCAGACACGCAACCTCGCCGCCGGTGATGTGGTTGGTTACGCCGCGACCTTTCGCGCGGACGGACCGATGCGCGTGGCCACGGTGCCAGTCGGCTATGCGGATGGTTATCTGCGCGCCCTCGCGGGGCGCGGCGTGACCCATATCGACGGTATCCCCTGCCCGGTGCTCGGCCGTATATCCATGGACCTGATTACCATCGACGTGACCGCCGTGCCGGAAGACAAGACGCTGCCCGGTGCCTGGGTCGATATCATCGGTCCGGATCAGGACATCGAGGACATCGCCGTGCTGGCCGGCACCAATTCGAATGAGATTCTCACCAGCCTTGGCGACCGCTATCATCGCGTTTACGTTGGCGGCGACTAACGCGTTTTGAATTCGGCGAGGCGACCAGAGGCATGAACTTTCTTCAACCGATCGGTCGGGTCTTTCTCGGCTTCCTGGGCACTGCGGGACGACTGACCCTGTTCACGCTATCCGGCGTCATGCATTGCTTCCGCCCGCCGTTCTATTTCCGCATCATTGGCCGCGCCATGGTCGAAATCGGCTACTACTCGCTGCCCGTCGTCGGCCTGACGGCGATCTTCGCCGGCATGGTGCTGGCATTGCAGAGCTATACCGGCTTCGCGCGCTTTTCCGCCGAGGGCGCCATCGCCAACGTGGTGGTGCTGTCAATCACCCGTGAGCTGGGCCCCGTGCTCGCCGGACTGATGGTGGCGGGGCGCATCGGCGCCGCCATGGCCGCCGAAATCGGCACCATGCGGGTGACCGAGCAGATCGACGCGCTGACCACCCTGTCGACCAACCCGATGAAATACCTGGTGGCGCCGCGCCTAATCGCCGGTTTCACCATGATGCCGCTGCTGGTGCTGGTCGCTGATATCATCGGCGTCTTCGGCGGTTATCTGGTGGCTTCGGTGAAGCTCGGCTTCAACCCCGCCAACTACATTCAGAACACGTGGGATTTTCTTGAATTCCACGATGTCTATTCGGGCCTGGTCAAGGCCGCGGTGTTCGGCTTCCTGGTCACCCTGATGGGTTGCTATCATGGTTACCATTCCAAGGGCGGCGCACAAGGTGTCGGTCAGGCGACGACCAACGCGGTGGTCTCCGCCTCCATTCTGATCCTCTGCTTCGATTACATCCTGACCGAAATCTTCTTCGCCTCATGAGTGACAACGGTCCCCGCAACCAGCCCAAGATCCGTTTGCAGGGCGTCCGCAAGACCTTCGCCGCCGGTGCAAAGGTGGTGCTTGATTCGGTTGATCTGGATGTCGGCCAGGGAGAATCCGTGGTCATCATCGGCGGTTCCGGTACCGGCAAGTCGGTCACGGTCAAATGCCTGCTCGGCCTGATGGCCCCCGACGCCGGCTCGATCACCATCGATGGATCGGAAACGGTCGGCATGGGCACCGCCGAACGAGAGACCATCAACCGTCAGGTCGGCATGCTGTTCCAGGGGGCCGCCCTGTTCGATTCCCTGCCGATTTGGGAGAATGTCGCCTTCGGCCTGCTATCGCGGAGGCTGTGCGACCGCGCCGAGGCGCGCCGGCGCGCGATCGAAAAACTAGCCCAGGTCGGCCTCGCCGCCGATATCGCCGACCTGTCGCCGGCGGAGCTTTCAGGCGGCATGCAAAAGCGGGTCGGGCTCGCCCGCGCCATCGCCGCCGAACCGGATATCATCATCTTCGATGAACCGACCACCGGGCTCGACCCGATCATGGCCGACGTCATCAACAACCTGATCGTCAAGGTCAACCGCGAGGTCGGCGCCACGGCCATCACCATCACCCACGACATGGCGTCGGCGCGCAAGATCGGCGACCGCATCGCCATGCTGTTCGACGGCCGCATCATCTGGGCCGGCCCGGTCGACGCCATCGACCATTCGGATAACGCCTACGTCGACCAGTTCATCCACGGCCGTTCCGACGGCCCGATCAGGATGGCGGTGCGGGCGTAGGGGAAGGACAAGGCGAGGCGGGCCGCATGTCGGACTTCATCAAACAGCGCATCATCAAGGCGGCGGAGCAAGGCATGGCGCGAGCGCAAGCGTTGCTCGATATCGGAAAGGAAGACGAGGCCATCGACATCTGCAACCAAGTTATGGCACGCGCGCCCGAGGCGGCAGGCCCTAACATTTTAGGCATGCAGTTGGCGATGAAGTCGGGCGACTGGGACAGGGCGAAGAAGCACGCGGAGCTGGCACTCAGAACGCGCCCAAGATTCGAGCAGGATGGCCTGTCGACCGGGCTCGGCGTCTCTTATGTCGATATCGCCAATTCCCTGGCGGCAATCTGCGACAGCTTTAACGCTCTCCTGGCGGAAACCACGGGCGTTCCGATCGACCAGTTCCAAGTTCCAAGCCAACTCCGGTACTACCAGGGCTTGTCCGACCATATCCGCGGTCGATTCTCGACGGCACGTGAGCATTACATCGCGGTTCTCGCGGACAACGAAAACGCACACTATTTGGTCGGCCAGACGCTCAACTTGCTGGCGGCGTTGGAGTACCAGGCCGGAACGCCGGAGAACTCAAAGAAGTGGATCGACTGCGAACGTTACCCGTTGGAACTGCAACCCCTGGGAGACGTCGACGGTTCGGAC
Source organism: Rhodospirillales bacterium (assembly GCA_038117225.1). GTDB lineage: Bacteria > Pseudomonadota > Alphaproteobacteria > Rhodospirillales > Casp-alpha2 > JAYOFM01. The sequence continues at coordinate 7,523 of JAYOFM010000116.1, read as the reverse complement.
GTGGCGGCATTCAACGAGAACCTGTTCGACGAAATCATGGCGTCACCGAAGTTGCAGGCGTGGAGCGAAGTGCAATCAGAGGCCTGGTACATCGCACCGCTGTTGAATGATGAAACCGCGGGTCCCCATGTCCGCAAGCTGGAGCAGGAATTCCTAACCATCGCCGAACAAAATTTGCAGGCTTTTGCCGACACCTCGCCGGTTCCGCATCACGCGACGTTCGGCAAATGCCCCGAGGAGCACGATGTCGAAATGTTTGCCGCCGTGCTCAAGGGGCCAGGCCATGTGGGGCCGCACGTCCATTCCGATTGTTTTCTAGTCGGCAATTACTATGTTCGCGTACCGGAAGAGCCACCCGACGCCCCACCTGACGCGGGTGCCATCGACTACGGCAAACATCTATTCACAGCGGCCACCGGAGATGACTATGCGCGCCGTCGCTTCCATCCGAAGGCCGGCACCATGTTGATGTGGCCGGCGTATTTTTCGCACGGCACCATTCCCAGCACCGCACCCGGCGTCCGCATGGTGGTCGGATTCGATCTGGTGCCCAAGGGGGCGACTGGGACCTACGGAAAGCTGGAACGGCAGTAACGGCGCGCACCATCAAAGCGCGTCGAATTCATTGTATCCCTGATCTGTGAACTCGGCGGCAAGCCGGGGAAGTGCCCGAACCGACTTGGCCATGGCAGCGAGGTTCGGCGAGCGGGCGAGCAGCGCCGGTGTGTCGTAGTGCCAGGCGAGGAACATGGGGAAATAAAGATCGGCGACGCTGAGGCTGTCGCCGAGCAGGTACGGTCCGCCGGTCTCCGCATACGCCGCCTCGAGAATTTCAAATCCCCGGTCCCATTGCAGCCGCGCGCCGGCACGAACCGACTCGTCCGTTGCGGGATCTGCCGTATACCGATCGGCATACGTATAACGGAGAACCGGTTCATAAATTTCGGCCACCGAGAAGATCAGCCAACGCATCACCCGTGCCCGTGCGTCCGTGCCCGGCGGCGGCAGTAACCCCGCGTTGGGAGCGAGATCACCGATGTGCAGCATCATCGCCACCGTTTCAGTCAAGGCGGCACCCGAATCGAGCACCAAAACGGGGATTTTTCCTATCGGATTGAGAGCCAGTAAGTCGACCGACGCCTGGTCGCCGCGCTCCTTATCGACTTCCACGTAGTCGAAGGACAAATCCGAGGCCAGCAGCGCCAAATGCGGGCCGAACGAGCCTGTTCGCCGCCTGCCGTAATAGGTCAACATGGCCAATATCCCGATGTATTCCATGCCCAGTGGGGCCTGGCGCGAGACTTTCACTTGGCCCGGCACCCGTGCCCAGGTAATAGAGGCGATGGCCAAGGCCAAGTCCAGTTACGTCTGCCAGGAATGCGGCGCCGTCCATAGCAAGTGGAATGGGCGCTGCGACGCCTGTGAGGCGTGGAATTCGCTGGTCGAGGAAGCGGCACCGGAAAGCGCGCCCAAGGGTCTCGGCGCCAAGAAGGGCCGACGCATCGAGTTCGTCGAACTCGCCGGCGATGCCCGCGCCGCGCCGCGCCGCCAAAGCGGCATGGTCGAGTTCGACAGGGTCACCGGCGGCGGTCTGGTACCGGGGTCCGCGGTGCTAGTCGGCGGCGATCCCGGGATCGGCAAATCGACCCTGCTGCTGCAGGTCGTCGCCGCCATGGCCGCCAGCAACACGACGATCTATATCTCGGGCGAGGAAGCAGTGGAACAAATCCGCCTGCGTGCCCGCCGTCTCGGCCTGGAAAAGGCGCCGGTGGGCCTGGCCGCCGCGACTTCGGTGCGGGACATCGTGTCCAGTCTCGATAGCGGCGAGACACCCGGCGTGGTGATCATTGATTCCATCCAGACCATGTATCTGGACAACCTGGAATCGGCACCCGGCACGGTCAGCCAAGTCCGTGGTTCGGCGCAGGAGTTGATCCGGCTGGCGAAGAAGCGAGGCTTTTCCGTAATCCTGGTCGGTCATGTCACCAAGGACGGACAGATCGCCGGCCCCCGGGTTCTCGAGCACATGGTCGATACGGTGCTGTATTTCGAGGGCGAGCGCGGTCATCAATTCCGCATCCTGCGCGCCGTCAAGAACCGCTTCGGCGCCGCCGACGAGATCGGCGTGTTCGAGATGACCGACGGCGGTCTGGCCGAGGTCGCCAACCCGTCGGAACTGTTTCTCGCCGATCGCGAGGGCGATGTATCGGGCGCCGCGGTGTTTGCCGGCATCGAAGGGTCGCGCCCGATGTTGGTGGAGATTCAGGCGTTGGTGGCGCCATCGGCGCTGGCGACGCCGCGCCGTGCCGTGGTCGGTTGGGACGGCGGGCGGCTGGCCATGGTGATGGCGGTTCTGGAAGCCCGTTGCGATCTTGCGCTGGGCCCCAGCGACGTGTACCTGAATGTCGCTGGCGGCTTGCGCATAAGCGAGCCGGCGGCGGATTTGGCCGTCGCGGCGGCTCTGATCTCGTCGCAGTCGGGCGTGCCATTGCCGCCGGGCACCGTGGTCTTCGGCGAGATCGGGCTTTCCGGCGAGGTGCGGCCGGTCTCGCGCATGGACGCGCGGCTGCGCGAGGCGGCGAAGCTGGGTTTCACCCGCGCCATCGTGCCGACGATGAAGGCCCGGCGCAAGAAGTCGGCCAGTGGCGAGGCCGGAGCAGCGGGAGGCGATGGTTTCGGCCTGCATATGGAAACCATCGGCCATCTGTCGGATCTGGTGGCAAGATTGATGCCGGACGCCGTGGCCGGCGCGCAACGGGCCGGCGAGTAAAACGGGTTAACGGGACACGGAACAGCGGCCAGGCATGGAAAGTTTATCCAACCTTCCCGTCAACGTATTCGACATCGGTGTCGGCGTGGTGCTGCTGATTTCGGCGATCCTCGCCTATGCCCGTGGCTTCGTCCACGAAACCCTGGCCGTCGCCGGCTGGATCGGCGCCATCGCCGCCGCCATTGTCGGCTTTCCCTACGCCCAGCCCTATGCCCGCCAATGGATCAGCGTCCATGTGTTCGCCGATATCGCCGCCGGCGCGATCATCTTTCTTGTTACACTGGTAATCCTGTCGGTCCTGACGCGGGCCATTTCACGTCGCGTACAGGCGTCCATGTTGAACGCCCTGGATCGATCGCTGGGCTTTCTGTTCGGACTGGTGCGCGGCGCGTTGATCGTCTGCGTCGCCTACCTGGGAGTCGAAATGATGATCCCAGCCAAGGAACAGCCGGAATGGGTCAAGAATGCGCGCTCGCTCTCCCTGGTCAGCCAGGGCGCCCAGATGATCCGCCAGTTCGTTCCCGAGAATGCCGGCCGCGCCGCCGACGATGTACTGGGCCGGGCCAAGAAGAAGGCCGGTGATACGGCCAAATCGCTGGTCGACCCCAAGCGCGTCGTCGAGGACTTGATCAAACCCGAACCCAAGGCCGAACCGGTCCCTGAAAGTGGCGGCTACCGCCAGGGTCAGCGCAAGGTCATGGACCGCCTGATCGAAGGCCAGGGCAGCAGTACGCCGGCAGGGCAATAAGGATCGATTCAATGGATGCCAATCGCCACGGAAACAGGGTATAGATACGCCAATGATCCCCGGCACCGGAAAAACCATCGCCTACGACGACGACAAGCCGCACGAGGAGTGCGGCCTGTTCGGCATCCATGGCATCCCCGACGCGGCGACCCACGCGGCGCTGGGCCTGCATGCGCTGCAACACCGGGGCCAGGAAGCGGCCGGCATCGTCTCTTTCGATGGCACCCAGTTCCACAGTCATCGCGGCATGGGCCTGGTCGGCGAGAACTTCGATTCGGAAGAGGTCATGGGTCGGCTTCACGGCGCCTCGGCCATCGGTCATGTGCGTTATGCGACGACGGGCGACACTGTCTTGCGCAACGTCCAGCCGTTGTTCGCCGACTTCAAATTCGGTGGATTGGCGATTGCTCACAACGGCAACCTGACCAACGCCTTCCAACTGCGCAAGGAACTGGTACAGGCTGGCAGCCTGTTCCAGTCGACCAGCGATACCGAGGTCATTGTGCACCTGATCGCGCGCTCGGAATATGGCCGAGTCGTCGACCGCCTGACCGATGCCCTAAACCAGGTCATCGGCGCCTATTCCATCATCGCCATGACGCAGAAAAAACTTATTGGCGTGCGCGATCCCTATGGCGTGCGACCGCTGGTGCTTGGCCGCAAGGGCGATGCCTATATTCTGGCGTCCGAAACCTGTGCCCTCGACATCAATGGCGCGCGCTATATCCGCGACGTTGATCCCGGCGAAATCGTCATCATCGACGACAACGGCCTGCATAGCGTCAAGCCCTTCAACAAGGCACCGCACCGTTTCTGCATCTTCGAATATATCTACTTCGCGCGCCCGGACAGTACCGTCGAAGGCCGCAACGTTTATGAAATTCGCAAGCGCATCGGCACCGAACTGGCGTGCGAAAGCCATGTGCCGTGCGACGTCATCGTGCCGGTGCCCGATTCAGGCGTGCCGTCGGCCATCGGCTACGCCCAGGAATCCGGCGTGCCTTTCGAACTGGGCATTATCCGCAATCATTATGTCGGCCGCACCTTCATCGAGCCGACGTCGAGCATCCGCCATCTTGGCGTTCGCCTGAAACACAATGCCAACCTGGGTGCCCTGAAGGACAAGCGGGTTGTTTTGGTCGACGATTCCATCGTCCGCGGCACCACCTCGACCAAGATCGTCGAGATGGTGCGCAGCGCCGGTGCCAAGGAAGTCCACATGCGGGTCGCCTCCCCGCCAACCAAGGATTCCTGCTACTACGGCATCGACACCCCTGAACGTCAGGAACTGCTGGCCGGAACCATGGACGTCAATGCCATGGCCGATCATATCGGCGTCGACAGCCTCGCCTTCATATCCATCGATGGACTCTACCGCGCCGTCGGCGAATCTGGCCGCAACCCGGCCGCGCCGGCCTATTGCGATGCCTGCTTCACCAGCGAATATCCCATTCCCCTGACCGACCATGTGGACGGCACGGCGCAGCGCCAGTTGTCGCTGCTTACCGAGCAGGATTAATGGCGACCGATACCGACGGCGGACGCCTGCACGACAGAATCGCCCTCGTCACCGGCGCGTCACGCGGTATCGGCCGCGCCGTGGCGCTGCGCTTCGCGGCGGAAGGTGCCCATGTAGTGGCGGTGGCGCGGACGGTCGGCGGGCTCGAGGAACTGGACGACGAAATCAACGCCCTGACCGGCGCCTCGGCGACGCTGGTGCCGATGGATTTGAGCGATGGCGACCGCATCGACGAGTTGGGCGGTGCGCTGCATGAACGTTTCGGCAAGCTCGATATCCTGGTCGCCAACGCTGGCCTGCTCGGCACGTTAACCCCCCTGCCCCATCTGGCGCCGAAGGTCTGGGACGAGGTCATGGCGATCAACCTAACGGCCAATTGGCGGTTGATCCGCGGTCTCGACCCGTTGCTGCGGACATCCGACGCCGGTCGCGCCATTTTCGTCAGTTCCGCCGTCGGCCACCAGGCACGCGCCTATTGGAGCGCCTATGCGGTTTCCAAGGCCGGGCTGGAAATGCTGGCCCGCATATATGCCGAGGAGACGGTGAAGACACCGATGCGGGTCAATCTGGTCAACCCGGGCGCGACACGCACCGCCATGCGCGCCCACGCCATGCCCGGCGAGGACCCGGAAACCCTGAAGACGGCGGCTAGCATCGCCCACGTCTTCGTCGACCTCGCCGACCCGGCCTGCCAGCGTCACGGCGAGATGATCGTCGCCGAACCCGAGGTCGACGCACCATCCCCATGAACGAAATGGCGGCGGCGCGACTCGGGATCACCTGGAGCCTTTCCGCCGTGCACGGCTGGGGCGTCTTTGGCGTCAATCTGGTCCGCACCCTTCTGGAACGGGGCGGTCCGGATCCGCTGTTGTTGCGCGAAACCCCGGAGGCGCTGCTTGATCCCGGCGACCTGACCTGGCTGCGACCTTTGCTCGACGAAGGCGAGCGCCTGCGCGCCGAAGCGACACCTCCCGTCACCCTCGCCGATACGGTGGTGCTGCATTCCCTCGGTAACGGCCTGTTCTTCAATCCAGCCAGCGAGGCTTTCGCGGGCGAGCGGAACATCGGCGTCGCCTTTGTCGAGGATACCCACATCGGCGCCCCGGATGTGCAACGGCTAGCGGCACTCGACGGCATGATCGCGGGCTCGACCTGGAATGCGACTCTGCTGCGCGACGCCGGCTTCGCGAACGTCCATTGCGTTCAGCAAGGCGTCGATACAACGACGTTCAACCCGGCCCCGGGGCCGAATGCCTTCGGCGATCGCTTCACCGTGTTCGCCGGCGGCAAGTTGGAATTTCGCAAGGGCCAGGACATCGTTGTTGCCGCCTTTCGGCGTTTTCAGGAGCGCCATGCCGATGCGCTGCTGGTCACCCAATGGCAGAACCCGTGGCCGGCAACCATGGCCTCAATGGCTGAAAGCCCGCATGGCGCCGGCGCGCCCGATGTCAGCCTGCCAGCCGAACAGGCGATCGCGCGCTGGGTGCATGACCAAGGCGTGCCCGAGGGCGCCCACGTGGAACTCGGCGCCATCGCCAACCCGGCGCTGCCGGAACTGCTGCGCGACATGCGCGCGGCCCTGTTCACCAACCGCTGCGAAGGCGGCACCAACCTGGTGGCCATGGAAACCATGGCCTGCGGCGTGCCCTGCATCATTGCCGACAATACCGGGCAGCGTGATCTGATCGGCGACGGGAATTGCGTCGCGCTTTCACGACAACGACCGGTCGCGGATACGGACGGCTTGCGCCGCGACTGGGGCGAAAGCGATGTCGACGAGGCCGTCGATGCGCTGGAACGCCTCTACGGCGATCGCTCCGCCGCAAGTGAGATCGGTACCGCGGGCAGCGGTTTCATGCGCGACTGGAACTGGCGACGCCAAGTCGAGCGGCTGCTTGCCGCCGCTGTTTCGAGCCCCGGATAGCCTCGGCTATTCGGGCGTCCCAAATTTGAATATGGGTGCCCATGACAAAATTTCCTGGTGTGAAATTCAGTGAATTATTGACCGATAATGTTTCCGGTGCCAGCCTGATCGATACCATATTTGAATATTCCGACATAATGAGAGGTCGCCAATGGCCCTGGCCAAGAATGTCCCCATTTTCCGTCGCACGCGCTCCCTTGAACGCGAGATCGATGAATATTTGGATAAACTGTCCGAATCCGGTCTGCTATTCAAAATCGCCGTACAAACCTATCTGAGCCACGGCTGCTCGCCGGAATTCATCGACAAGCGCGATGAGGTCAACAAGATGGAGAGTGACGCGGATAAACTGCGCCGGGCCATTGAATCACAGCTTTACAGCCAAACCCTGATCCCAGAGAGCCGCGGCGACGTGCTCGGCCTGATTGAAACGCTGGATCATTTACTGGGCATGCTTGAAGGAGCTTTGTGGGCCTTCGACATTGAAAAGCCGGATATCCCCGAGCGTTTTCGCGGGGACTACCAGCAATTGGCCGATACCGTCGTGGAAGCGGTCGAGGAA
>JAYOFM010000115.1:5522-10828 GCA_038117225.1 Rhodospirillales bacterium | reverse complement strand
TCCGGTGGCGCCTTTCTGCCGCGCCAGGACGAAGTGTTTCCCGACCGTGAACACTTCGGCCGCATCTTCTACAATCAGGCGCGCATGTCCGCCGCGGGAATTCCGCAGATCGCCGCCGTTTTGGGGTCGTGTACGGCCGGTGGTGCCTATGTGCCGGCAATGTCGGATGAAAGCATCATCGTCAAGGGCCAGGGCACCATCTTTCTTGGCGGTCCGCCTCTGGTGAAGGCGGCGACGGGGGAAGTGGTCTCAGCCGAGGATCTGGGCGGCGCCGAAGTGCATTCGCGCACATCCGGTGTCACCGATCACATCGCTTGCGACGATCACCATGCTCTGGCGCTAACACGCCGTGCCGTGGCCAATCTGAATCGGGTTAAGAAGATTGATATGGACCTGCGGGAGCCGCGTTCGCCACTGTTTGACGCCGAGGAACTATACGGCATCATTCCGGCCGATCTGAAACTGCCCTATGACGTGCGTGAGGTGATCGCGCGCATCGTAGACGGTTCTGAATTCGACGAGTTCAAGCGGCTGTACGGTGAAACGCTGGTCACCGGGTTCGCCCATATTCATGGCTACCCCGTTGGCATTATCGCCAACAATGGCATTCTCTTCACCGAGTCCGCGCTCAAGGGCGCGCATTTTATCGAGCTTTGCTGTCAGCGCGGTATACCGCTGGTGTTTCTGCAGAACATCGCTGGCTTCATGGTCGGTCGCAAGTATGAGGCCGGCGGCATTGCTAAGGATGGTGCCAAGATGGTGACCGCGGTGGCATCGGCCAACGTGCCGAAATTCACCGTCGTCATTGGCGGCAGCTTCGGCGCCGGCAATTATTCCATGTGTGGCCGCGCTTATTCGCCACGCATGCTGTGGATGTGGCCGAACGCCCGGATATCGGTTATGGGTGGCGAGCAGGCGGCGGGAGTGTTGTCGACGGTGACCCGCGATGGCATTGAGGCGGCAGGGAAAAAGTGGTCAGCCAGCGCGGAAAAACGTTTCAAGGCACCGATTATCGAGCAATACGAGACCCAGGGTCATCCTTACTATGCCAGCGCGCGCCTGTGGGACGACGGCATCATTGATCCGGCGGACACCCGCATGGTGTTGGGGCTTGGCATTTCGGCGGCTCTAAACGCGCCGATTGAAAAAACCACCTTCGGCGTTTTCCGTATGTAGCGGACGCGCTAGTCTGAAATTCCACCTGGCATTTTTGGCGAAAATGGGCAGCGGCTTAACGGGAGAACGACCATGGCTCAGCCAAGATCCAAGGCGCCATTGATCACCAAGATGGCCGGCGGCGTTGCCACGGTGACGCTGAATAGGCCGCACGTACACAATGCGTTCGATGATGACCTGATCAAGCGTCTGACGTTGGAATTCGCCGGTCTGGATCGTGATCCGACGGTCCGCGCCATTGTTCTCAGTGCCGAGGGCAAGAGCTTCTGCGCGGGTGCCGACCTCAACTGGATGCGCCGCATGGCTGACTATGACCGGATGGAAAACCTGGATGATGCCATGGGCGTGGCGACGCTGATGAAAACCATCGCGCGATGCACCAAACCGACCGTGGCGGCAGTGCAAGGCGCAGCGTACGGCGGTGGTGTCGGCTTGGTTGCGGCTTGCGATATTGCCATTGCCGCCAAGGCGGCGCCATTCTGTCTGTCGGAGGCGCGGCTCGGCCTAATTCCCGCGACCATCGGACCTTACGTGGTTGCCGCCATGGGCGAGCGTCAGGCGCGGCGATACATGATGTCGACCGAAGTGTTTACCGCCGACGAGGCCCGCCGGGTCGGCCTGGTGCACGAAGTCGTCGCCCCGCGCGACCTCAAGAACACGGTTAAGGACATGGTGGCGCAACTAATGTTGAGCGGGCCGCGCGCGCTTGCCGAGGTCAAGAACTTGGTGCTCTACGCATCCGGGGCGACCACCGACGATGAAAAGACCCTGTCGGACACTGCGGGGCACTTGGCGCGTGTGCGCTCAGGGCCAGAAGGCAAGGAAGGAGTCAGTGCCTTTCTAGAGAAACGTAAACCCGCGTGGGTCAAGAAATCCTGACGTGCTACGCAAACTGCTGATTGCCAATCGTGGCGAGATTGCTTGTCGCATCATTGAAACCGCGCGCCGTATGGGTGTGGCGACCGTTGCCGTCTATTCCGATGCGGACACCAACGCGCGGCACGTGCGACTCGCGGACGAAGCGCGCCGTATCGGTGCTGGCCCCGCAGCGAAGAGTTATCTTGACAGCAATGCCGTGATTGCGGCCGCGCGGGATGTTGGAGCTGACTCCGTGCATCCGGGCTACGGGTTTCTGTCCGAAAATGCCGCGTTCGCCGACGCCGTAATTGCGGCCGGCATGGTCTTCGTCGGTCCGCCAGCCGCCGCAATCCGCGCCATGGGATCAAAAGCCACGGCCAAGCGTTTGATGGGAAAGGCCGGTGTGCCGCTGATACCTGGGTACCATGGCGCTAAACAAGATGACGCGACCCTTAAACGACAGGCCGCCACCATCGGCTTTCCCTTGCTCGTCAAGGCGGCAGCTGGGGGCGGCGGTAAGGGCATGCGAGTGGTACGGCGAGCCGCCGACCTTAAGGCGGCGCTTGATGGGGCCCGGCGAGAGGCCAAGGCGGCTTTCGGTGACGCCCGGCTTCTGCTTGAACGATATTTTGAGAACGCACGTCATGTCGAAGTGCAGGTTTTCGCTGATGCCCACGGCAATTGTATTCATTTGTTCGAGCGTGACTGTTCGGCCCAGCGGCGCCACCAGAAGGTCGTTGAGGAGGCGCCGGCGCCGGGCATGACGTTGGCGTTGCGTGGTGCCATGGGTGACGCGGCGGTGGCCGCCGCCCAAGCCGTCAATTACGTTGGCGCCGGTACCGTTGAATTCCTACTGGCCGCCGACGGTGGGTTTCATTTTCTGGAAATGAATACGCGGCTTCAGGTCGAACACCCGGTGACCGAGATGGTGACCGGCCTCGATCTGGTCGAATGGCAATTGCGGATAGCCGCCGGTGAAACGTTACCGTCGGCGCAGCGCGAGATCATGCTCAACGGCCATGCGATTGAAGGCCGCCTCTATGCCGAGGACCCCGACGCCGGTTTCTTGCCTCAAACAGGAGTAATCCGACACCTGCACTTCCCCGTCACGGGTGACGGACTACGGACCGATACCGGTGTCGAGGCCGGCGATGCGGTTAGCGTCCACTACGATCCCATGTTGGCTAAACTGATTGCCCATGGTTCAGACCGCAAGGCGGCGTTGGCGCGGCTTGCCGCGATGCTGGATGAGGTTCGCTTGGTCGGCGTCCGTACCAACCTCGACTTTCTGCGCACCCTGCTTTCTGACAGGGCCTTTCGTCGCGGCGGTATCGGGACAACTTATCTTGAAACATTTTCCGAGGGACGGACCTTCGACAAGGAATGTCCGGCCGAGGCGATGGATTTGTCCATCGTTGCCGCCGATGTGGTGCGCAAACGCCAGGAAGCCTCACTGGCGCGTGCGTCCATGGCGGCTGATGCGAACTCGCCGTGGTGGGATGCCAGCGGTTGGCGACTTAACGATCAAGCGTGGCAGGACGTTGCTCTAACGGTAAACGCGCGGTCCCCCGCATCCGAGATCCAGCACGTCAAGGTTCATGCCGCTGGAGACGATATGAACCTCGCGGTTGGAGTGGCCACTCGTCGGGTTTCCGAACTTCGGCGTGACGGCGACAGGCTTGCCTTGCGCTTGGACGATGAACAGGTCGAAGCCATTGTGATCTGGGTCGATGATGTGGCAACAATCTTCCGGAATGGCCGGCGTGCGTCGCTGGCGATTGTCGATCCCATGGTTGCGGCGGAGACGGAAGATCTCGTGACGGGCGGATTGACGGCCCCCATGCCGGGACGCATCGTTGCAGTGCCGGTCACGACTGGCCAACAAGTGGCGCGCGGTGATGCCTTGGTGGTGTTGGAAGCGATGAAGATGGAACACACGGTGAAAGCGCCAAGCGCCGGGCGCATCACTGGCGTCGCGGTCAAGCCTGGCCAGCAAGTCGATGATGGCGCAATTCTAGTGACGTTGGACTCGGATTGATGCGATTGCCGCAAAAGGTTCGCATGGTTGAGGTGGGGCCGCGTGATGGTCTGCAAAACGAACCCGATCGGGTTCCGTTGGAAACCAAGGTCGCGTTGATTGACCGACTTGGCGCGACCGGTCTGGCGATCATTGAAGCCGGTAGTTTCGTGTCACCCAAATGGGTGCCGCAGATGGCGGATAGCGCCGAAGTCCTGAAGGCCGTGTCGCGTCGGCCCGGCGTTATTTATACTGTCCTGACACCGAACATGGAGGGCTATGAGCGGGCCCGCACCGCAAAAGCCGATGAAGTGGCTGTGTTCGGTGCGGCATCGGAATCTTTTTCGCGAAGAAATACCAACTGTTCCATTGACGACGGGCTGTCGCGTTTCCGCCCGGTTTGCGAACAGGCAACGGCGGATGGTATCCGCGTGCGAGGTTACGTTTCTTGTGTGTTGGGTTGTCCGTACGAAGGGGAAGTCGCTCCGGCGGCGGTCGCCGACGTGGCCGGCGCGTTGTTCGACATGGGTTGCTATGAGGTCTCATTGGGAGACACGATTGGCCACGGTACGCCTGCGAAGGCTCAGGCGATGGTGTCCGCGGTCGTGGAACGGGTGCCAATTGAGCGAATCGGTGCCCATTTTCACGATACCTATGGCCAGGCCCTGGCGAATTTGCTGGCGGTAATGGAATTGGGTGTTGCGACGATCGATTCATCGGTCGCTGGTCTTGGTGGTTGCCCCTATGCCAAGGGCGCGTCGGGAAATGTCGCGTCCGAGGACGTTCTCTACATGCTTAACGGTCTCGATATTCAGACCGGTATCGATCTCGATGCGCTAATCGACACGGGCAATTTCATCTCGGCCGCGTTGGAACGTGAAAATGGCTCCAAGGTTGGTCGGGCGCGCGGCGGCGAATCGAAAATCACACCATGACCCTAAATCTTATCAAGCTTTGCGTCGGCGTTGACGACGTCGATCAGCTTTTACAATCCCAACGTCGACGGCTGAAACAAGCCCGCGCTTCCGGCCAGGTCGCGGAACTGAAACATCTCACCCGGCATCGACCGAAACGGGCTGACGAACTTCTTGATGGCGGTTCACTGTACTGGGTCATTCGTGGTGTCGTGCGCGTGCGTCAGCGTTTGCTTGAGTTACGGCCGGTGGAGGACACGGAGCGGGGAAGCCTGTGCGCACTGGTGCTTGATCACACACTGGTTCTGACCTATCCGCGCCGTTTTCGCGCCTTTCAGGGA
>JAYOFM010000115.1:0-5453 GCA_038117225.1 Rhodospirillales bacterium | reverse complement strand
CGCCGCCAGGATGGGAATCGGCTAATCTTCCACCTGAGATGGAAAACGAGCTACGAGAATTAGGCCTATTGTGATTATAAGTGGATGAAATTGAAGAACTTTATCGAAGATTGTGGCATCCACGTATTGCGGAAACCGTTATCTTCATGCCAATTTATGCTGTCCCGGCCAGAAAATTTTGGTCGTGGAATACCTCTTGGGGACGGGTAGCGGCGCGCGTCAACCGATCTGACGGGATGATCGAGGGATATGGTTGAATACAATATCGAGCGCTTGAATTTCATTGTTGTCGATGACAACAAGCATATGCGCGCGCTCGTCAAAACGATTCTGCATTCTTTCGGTGTGCGAAACGTCGTGGAGGCCGATGACGGCGCTGGCGCGTTCAAGGAATTGCGCCATTTTCCTGCTGACATCATCATTTGCGATTGGAACATGGAGCCGCTTGATGGACTCGATTTCACGCGCATGGTCCGAACGGGGGAAGACAGCCCCAATCCCTTTGTGCCGATCATCATGCTGACCGGCCATACGGAAATGAACCGAGTCGTCGAGGCGCGTGATACCGGTATCAACGAGTTTCTTGCCAAGCCGGTGTCGGCCAAGAAGCTGTTCGCGCGTATTAAGTCGATCATCTCCCATCCGCGACAGTTTATTCGTATCGGTCGCTATTTCGGCCCCGATCGGAGGCGTCGAGATAACCCGAATTACAACGGAGCCGAACGCCGCATCGGTGCGGACGAGCAGGTCAGTGACGGACAAGCAGCCGTCGATGCGCTGTTTGATTAGTGACAATCCGCGTATGGTTGGCCCCGGGGCGGCAATTTGTTATGTTCTTTGCGCCTCAGACGGGCAGTGACGCGCCGCCGCGCTGGCGGAAGGATTCGGGAGTGGCCATTCCATGGCGGACAAATTAGAGATCATTAACCCGCCGAATACTTTGAAATCCAAGGTTTCGACCGGTGGGCCCGGTGCCGTTGACATGGAGGCATTGGATCGCGCGGAAAAGGTTATCGCTTCGATGACCGACAATTATCTGGAATGGGTGCAGGAAGACCTTAAGAAAATTCAAGCGGCCTATGATATTCTGGCGAAGGGCGAGGGCGATCAGAATGCCAATCTGGATGCGGTTTTCCAGATATCCCACGACATCAAGGGACAAGGCGACAGCTTCGGCTATGACCTGATGACTGCCATCGGTAACGAACTTTGCCGACTAATCGAGAAACTCGACAAAGACCCCGGCAAACCCGAAATCGAAGCGGTCAAGATCCACATCGATGCGATGAAACTAGTTATTCAGAACCGCATGAACGGCGATGGTGGCAACCAGGGCAAAGCCGTTTTGATGGGCATCCAGAAAGTTTGCGACAAACTTCTCGCCTAAGTGGCTGATTGACCGCAATCAAATTGTTGGGGGCAAGTGCGTAATCGCGCTTAGAATTCGGCTGCCAGATTTTCAAGCCAGCTAAGCCGGCTTTCCAGTGCGTCGACCTCGTGGTCCAACCAAGCGGCGAGGTAACCTTCGTCTCCGGCATGATGGCGACGCAACCCATCAAGTCGCGCCAGTTCACGGTCCGTGGCATTGGTGAGAACGTCGGCTTGTTCGCGGCGTGCGTTCGAATCTAGCAAATGGAGAAAGCGGAACTTCAGCGCGATGATCAATTTATTGATTTCCGCGCCCGACGACCGGAGGTCGGCGGTCATCAGCGCGATGAATTCCACGCGACCGGCATCCGTAATCCGCAAAATTTCCTCGCCGTTGTCGGCTGACGAACTGGCTAACCCCGCGGACGTCGAACGCGCGAGTGCGGGGGCCCTGACATCCAGCGACGGCCCCATGACGTGGCCGGTAAAGTGTCGTACCGATTCCGCCAACGCGGCATAAGTCATCGCCTCCGCCTGAGCTTCTTCGAGGGCGAGTGTCCCCAGCGCGCAGAGCCGCGTCGCTTCCTTTGGCGTCAGGGTATTGTCGGCAAACACGTCGGTCGTCTCCCTATCGGGGAATCGCTAGTCTATAAAGATAGGCATTCGGTCGGCATCTGTCCAATCGAGTTATTGTTCAGGCCGCGCGCAAGCCCTCTTTCTCGACCCATTCCCAAGTTTCGTCGAGCGAGCGGGCGGCGATTTTCATCATTTCGTCGATTTCCCCTCCGCTGATCACCAGCGGCGGACAGAACGCAACATTATCGCCGATGGCGCGAATAATGAGGCCATTCTCTTCACATCGGCCTTGCATGTAGGCCCCGACTTTTTGCTTGGCGTCGAAAGCTTCGTGGCTTGCTTTGTCCTTGACCAGTTCAAGCGCGCCAACGAGGCCGACACCGCGCGCTTCGCCGACCAGCGGATGTTCGCCGAGGCGTCGTAAACCGTCTTGAAGGCGCGGCGACAAGGCACGAACCAGGCTGACAATATCGCGTTCTTCATAAATGGTCAGCGTTTCAAGCGCCACGGCCGCTGCCACGGGGTGCCCCGCATAGGTGCCGCCGTGGCCGAAGATGCCGAGCTTCTCGGATTGATCGACCATGGCGCGATAGATTTTTTCGTTAATCATCAACGCCGAAATGGGGATGTACGCGGAGGACAACTGCTTGGCGCAGGTCAGCATGTCCGGCTTCATGCCCATTGTTGTCGAACCCCACATGTTGCCGGTCCGTCCAAAGCCATTAATAACCTCGTCGGCGAGCAGCAAGACATCGTACTTTTTCAACACGGCCTGAATTTTCTCATAATAGGTCGGCGGCGGAATGAGCACGCCGCCGGCCCCCATGACCGGTTCACAGAACATCGCCGCGATTGTTTCCGGTCCTTCATCGAGAATCATCTTTTCCAGGTTTTCGGCGCAGCGGGTCGCGAAATCCTCCTCGCTTTCACCATCCTCGGCGAAGCGGTAGTGATGTGGGCAATCGGTATGCAAAATGCGGTCGATCGGTAGATCGAAGTCTTTATGGAGATGCGGCAAACCGGTCAGGCTGGCCGATGCGACGGTGACGCCGTGATAGCCTTTGATGCGGGAGATGATTTTCTTCTTATCTGGCTTGCCGATAGCGTTGTGGTAGTACCAGATGATCTTGACTGCCAGATCGGTCGCCTCCGACCCGGAATTGGCGAACAGGACCTTCGACATGGGAACCGGGGCGATCTCGATCAGCTTGGCGGCCAACTCGATGGTGACTTCCGGCACCTTGTGGTTGAAGCTGTGGAAATAGCCCAGCTTACGCATGGCGTCTGCGGCGACGGTGACCAAGCGTTCTTCGCCATAGCCCAGTGACGTGCACCATAGACCGGCTAAACCATCAATGTAGCTCTTGCCGCTGTCATCGAAGACGTGCACGCCCTTGCCCTCGGTAATAATCATCGGGCCGCGTTCCTCGTGCGCCTTCAGGTCCGTGTATCCATGAAGATGATAGGCGATATCGCGTGAGGCGGCTGAGTTGCCGAGGGTATTCATTGTGAGTCTCCAGACGGGGGTGGTGGCGGCATTGAGCCGGTGGCTCGAATCAACATGCGCCGAGGTTCATTGTCTAGTGAAACCTTTGCGGCCCTGCTCGCTTATTCGGCGACTATCGTTGTCCAGGCGGGGTCAGTATGCTTTTCCCAATAAAGCTTCGTGATCCGTTCGGTGACCGGGCCGACCCGACCAATGCCCACGGGCAGGCCATCCAAGCGCGTAACCGGCAGGATGCCGCCGGCGGTAGAGGTGATAAACACCTCGTCCGACCCACGTAGTCTTTCAATCGTGAGAGTGCCGGCCTCGCTGGCGATACCGAGCTCGGCACAGAGCTCCATCGCCGTTCGGCGGGTGATGCCTTCCAATACGCCCGCCGCTGGTGTCAGCGCCACTCCATTCTTGACCGCGAAAAGGTTGAACCCCGGTCCTTCGGAGATGTTTCCGGCGGCGTCTAGCATGACAACGTTTTCACGCTCCGCGTCGTAGGCTTCGAACAGGCCGGCGACCAGATCGAGCCAATGATAGTTCTTCACCGTCGGATCGACGGAAGCCGGGCCAATTCGTGGAATTGAGGCGATGTGAATATCGAGGCCGCGCTGGCGCTGTTCGGCGTTCGCAATCGAACCAAAGGGAATGGCAAAGGTGAAAAAGGTATTCACGGCATCGCGAGGATCGCGCGAGAAAGTCGGTGAGACCCCGCGGGTCAGTACCATTTCGACATAGGCATCATCCAGGTCGGCGCGAATTACGCATTGGCGTAGAATCTCAACGAGGCGCTCCCGCCCAACTGGCAGTCGCATCCGCAATTTGTCGATGGAGGCGAGAAATCGATCAATATGATTATCAAGGCGAAAGAACCGTCCTTGCCACACATGCACCACGTCGTAAGTGGCGTCCGAGCGCAGCAGGCCCCAATCGAGTACCGAAATTTTGGCTTCGGCCATCGGTCTGCTCGCCGGATACCTCGGCGGCGGCTTCGACGCGGCGATGATGCGGTTTACCGACGGCGTCATCGCGTTGCCACTACTGCCGTTACTGATCGTCCTGGCCGCGATCGATTTGGAAAAGCTCGGCCTTCCCAGCGCCGTTACCGACTCCGAACAAATCAGCCTCTATCGCATCATCGCCATCGTCGCCTTGGTTGGTTGGACCACCGTCGCGCGGCTGGTGCGCGGCGCCACGCTCAGCCTCCGCGAACGAGATTTCATCAAGGCAGCACGTGCCCAAGGCGCCCGACCGATCCGCATCATGCTGCGGCATCTTCTGCCTAATCTGGCCTCGCCAATCATTGTCGCGACGACGCTGTCGGTCGGTAACATCATCTTGCTGGAGAGTGTCCTGAGCTTCCTCGGCCTCGGCATTCAACCGCCATTACCGAGTTGGGGTAATTTGCTGACCGGCGCTCAAGAATTGATCTGGCAGGCGCCGGCGCTGGCATTTTATCCGGGAGGGTTGATATTTCTTACCGTCATCGCCTTCAACTTTCTCGGCGACGGACTGCAGGACGCGTTGGACCCGCGTGCCCTGACGCGGCGGCGCTGATTAGAGTTTTTCCGTATTCACTGCAGCATCAGCGTAGAGCACCTTGCGCACCCCTTCCGATGCCTTGGCGTGAAAGGCAACGGCGGCTTCGTCAAAATCATGCGCCGGTATCGGTGTGTGCTCGAAGTGGCCATATGAATCCGAGCCGCGCACAAGAGCGGCACTATCCCAATCACCGACGATCTGCTTGCTGTCCGGCGGCATGAAATGCATGGACACACCAATACGTCGGTCGTTTGAAGTATTGGGGCCGGATGCATGGGCGAGCCGATAATTGTGGATCGAAGCCTGGCCGGTCTCAAGCGGCATGTACACGGCCTCCTCCTCGTTCAATGTATCGCTGATTTCCTGGCCACGGGTCAGCATATTATTTTCGTCATAGCGGTCCTGATGGGCCAGTACGTCGCCCCGATGAGTACCCGGCATAACACGCATACAACCACTGTTGACGCCAGCCGGT
>JAYOFM010000114.1:0-10953 GCA_038117225.1 Rhodospirillales bacterium | reverse complement strand
CTTATCCATGGCCTTGGCCTCGGTCAGCAACTCCCGGAACAGCCAGATCGTCTTGATTTTGGCGAGGCCCTGGCCGTCATCGGCGGAGTGGAGCGCAAGATTCCCTGCATTCCCATGCGGAACGATTGATCGCGCCTATCGATCAGCCTGAAAACGGGCCGGCAAAAAAAAGCCCCCGGGAAAATCCGGGGGCTGAGTTTGACAGGGAGAATGCAACGGGTATCGGGGCGGTATCTCGACGCGGGGCCGGGAGGGGACGCGCGTGGGACGATCCGTCCCGTCCATCCGATGCACGATGGAAATTACGCCATCAACACCTATGCGGCTATTCGGATGAGTACGTACGTATAGGTACGTATCAGATTTTCTCGCCGGCGACGCGGAACGGTGGCGCCGTGTTTAGGCGCGCAGTGACATGTTCCAGGTCGCGGGCGTAGATGGTGTTGTGGTTGCCATAGCTAGCGACGGGGTTGAGGGCGCGGCTGAACGGCTCGTAGGCGTGGCATTGGAAGCCGTGGCCGAGCAGGGCCTGGTGGATCTGCTGTTCGTCGTAGCCGTAGCGGTCGCCACTGCCGTTGAGTTCGATGATCAGCGCCTTCAAGGCCGGATTGGCGAGGGTGTCGGGGCCGCCGCGCAGGACCTCGGTCTCGAAGCCTTCCACGTCGATCTTCATCAGGTTGGGCGGGGCGTCGGCGAACAGGGCGTCGAGGGTGCGGGTGTCCACGTCGCGGGTGGCGCGGCCGGCGTCTTCGGCGGCGGCAACATGGTTGACCGTATCCATGTCGACGACGAAGGACTGGGTACCGGCCTCGGCGCCGAGCGCGCATTCGGCGATGGTGACCCGATCCTCGATGTTATTGAGTGCGAGGTTGGCGCGGAGATGCGCGAGCGTTTCCGGCGTCGGTTCGACGGCGACGGTGATCGCCCCGCGCACGCCCGACGCCAGCACCGAATAGACGCCAACATTCGCGCCGACGTCGGCGAACACATCGCCGCCCCGCAGGTAATGCAGGGTGAACGCCATGTCGGGAAATTCCATCAGCCCGGCGTAGATGTTGCCGGTCGCCCCGTACATGCCGCGCCGGACGCGCAGTTTGGTGTCATCGACGAAGGGCACGTCGAGACCGCCGGCGTTGATTCGGCTGAGCAGTTGCCAACGCGCGAAACGGCCCCACGCGGCGAAGCGGTTGCGCCGCGCCAGCGGGTGATTGTTGATGAAACTGGCGGTCTCGAGAAGCTGGCTCATCGCGGAGTTTTAGCGGTTCTGGTTCAGCGACGCCATGCCCGCCTTAGCGGCCGAGCGCGGTGTCAATCATCGCCCGCATGCGGTCGTCGAGGGAATAGCCGCCGTCCACCGCGCGCTTGCGTCCGGCGGCGGCGATGCGGCGGCAGGCGTCCGGGTGGGCTAGGTAATGGCGCACCTTGGCGACCATGTCATCGCGATCAATGAAGTAATCGGCCTCCGCGCCGGGGGTGAACAGGCGCGCGTGTTCGTCGGAATACTCGGCCAGCATGAAGGCCTCACAGGCCGGGATTTCGACGCTGCGGTCGGTCTGCAGATCGCGGTTTTCCTTGCGCAGAAATCCCAGATTGATGGTGGTGGCGCGAATGCCCTTGGTGTAACGGAAATCCCCGGGCGCGTTCATCAGTGGCTTGCATTCGACCTGAAGCGTCGGGATGCCGGCGCCGCCGCCGGCCGCGAAGCCATCCCAGCCGTTGCCCCAGATACGCACCTGAAAGCCGGCGCGAGCGATGTGCGCCATGCTTTCGGCGCGCTCCGCCTCGAAGCTGCCGATGAAACCGACGTCGGCGCCGTAGGCGACGCGTTCGTCGTCGGTGATGTCGATCGGGGCGTGCTGGTCGGCATCATAGGCCTTATCGACCAGCACCACCCGCCTGGCGCCAAGCGCCGGCAATTCGTCCGGGTTGGCGTTGAACGATTTGGTCGAGAAGACGATATCGTAGTGCTTGAGGCCGCGCCGGTAGTACCAGGTGTTATTGAGGCGGTTGAACATATCGTCGTCGGTGTACGAACAAATCACCGCGGCCGGGTGGATGGCGTGAATGGCCGCCAAGGTCGCCGGGCGGAACATATTTCCCTTCTCGATCCACACCACGTCCGGTCTGAAATCCCTGACAGCGGCCAGCGTCTTGGCGTTGACGCCGACCTCGTCCACATGAAAGCCCAGTTTCCAGCCGATGCGAAAGGCCAGCGACGGCGGCACGTAGCCGCGCGATTGGTCACCGACGGCGGCATGCGACAGCGCCCGCACCTCGGCGCCCAGACGCTCGACGGACTTCAGGCGAGACGCACCCTTGGAGTAGAAATTAAGGTCGCCGATGAACAGAATGCGCGGCGTTTCGGCCATGAGGACTGTTACCAAATGGGAATTGTTCGGATACCCGAGGAATTTATCCCTTTAGGGCACGGAAGGAACGGAGTAAATCTCTCACCGATCAGCAATGAATTCGAGGCACCATGTGCGGCATAGCGGGAATCGTCGGCAAGCGACCGGTCAACCCGGCCGCCGTCAAGGCGATGACGGACATCCAGGCGCATCGCGGCCCGGACGGCGAAGGCCTGTGGCAGAGCGATGACAGGCAAGTGGTGCTCGGCCACCGCCGGCTCGCCATCATCGACCCGACGCCGGCCGGCGCCCAGCCGATGGCCGATCCTTCGGGCAATCTGGTGCTCACTTACAACGGCGAAATCTATAACTACATAGAAGTCGCGGAGCAGTTGCGCCGCGAGGGTGTCAATTTCCAATCCAAGAGCGATTCAGAAGTACTTCTACAGGCCTACCGGCAATGGGGCACGGATTGCCTGAGCCGGCTCAACGGCATGTTCTCGTTTGCCATTTATGATGGCGAGAAGAAGCGCCTGTTCTGTGCCCGCGACCGTTTCGGCGAGAAGCCCTTCGTCTACCGGGTGCACGCCGACTACATCGCCTTCGCGTCCGAATACAAGGCGCTGTTCGTGCTCGAAGGGGCGGAACCGACGGTGGACGACATGGCGCTGCTGCGCTTCGTGCATCAGCCGCGCATGGGTCTCGACGATGCCCGCGCCACCGTGTTCGCCGACGTCGAACAACTGCTGCCGGGCGAGATGCTGGTGGTCGATCTCAGAACCCTCGACTATACGGTCGAGCGCTATTGGGATGTCGAGCCGGATGCCGACGTGGCCAAGCTGTCGGAACACGACGTGCTGGTGCACTTTCGCGAGCTGTTGGCCAATTCGGTACAGATCCGCATGCGCAGCGACGTGCCGCTGGGTTCGTGCCTGTCCGGCGGCCTCGATTCCAGCGCCATTGTCTGCCTCGCTCGCGAGGCCCTGGGCGACGACCCAGATTATCACGTGTTCACCGGCCGTTTCCCCGGCACCGAGGCCGACGAGGGGGAATTCGCCGACATTGTCGTCGATGCCACCCGGTCGACCCCGCACATCACCGAACCGACCGCCGAGGGCTTCCTGCGCGATCTCCAGGACTTCGCCTGGACCAACGAACTGCCGACGGGATCAAGCAGCCAGTACGCCCAGTTCTGCGTCTTCAAGCTGGCCAAGGAGCACGGCATCACGGTGCTGCTCGACGGCCAGGGAGCGGACGAACTGCTCGGCGGTTATGAACAGTATTTCCGGCCCTACATGACGGCGTTGGACGAAGTCGGCGACACCGGCGACCGCGCCGCCGAACGGGACGCCATTCAGGTGCGCTACCCGATGGCGCTGGCCGGCGGCGGCGAGAATCTGAAGACCAGCCTGCCACTGGGTCTGTCATGGCGCATCGCCCAATTGACAGGCAAGGGCTCCAACCTGCTGTTCGGTGTCGATCTTGGCCTCGCCCGTCAGATGAAGGCGGAAGCCGAGATCAAGCGCGAACCCCGCTTCCACGCGCTGACCGGCGCCCTCTATGACGACAGCTTCCGCAGCCACCTACCGACTTTGCTGCGCTATGGCGACCGCAATTCCATGGCCCATTCGCGCGAGGTGCGCCTGCCCTTCTGCGACCACCGCATCGCCGAGTTCGCCCTGTCCCTGGGGCCGCGCCAGTTGATGGGCGGGCCGGAAACCAAGCGGCTGATTCGGCGTTCACTCAACGGCACCCTGCCCGAGGCCATCCGCACGCGCTGGAACAAGCAGGGCTTCCTGCCGCCGCAGCATCTGTGGTTCAAGGACGGCCTGCTGGCGCTGGCCCGTGAAACCTTCGCCGACCCGGTGTTTCGCCAGCGCGGTTACTGGCGCACCGGCTGGTGGGAACGGGTGCTGGCACGCTTGGAAGCCGGCGAGAATCACTTGGCCTGGACGGTCTGGAAACCCTTGATGGCGGAAGCCTGGCAGCGCCATTTCGTCGAGCGGGCCCGCGCCACGCCGAAAGTCTCCGCTCTCGTGGCGGCGTGACGGCGCCCAGGTCGGTCACCCCATGCGCGCCGTCTTCGTCAATCATGTCTCGCCCGACGCGCCGACCATCGGCGGCCAACGGGTCGCTCGGTTGGCCGACGCGGTCGCCGGTCTCGGCCACCAAGTGGTGCTGCTGACGGAAACCGCCGACACCGACGCCCCCGGCACGCCACTCAATGGTCTCGCCCAAATCCTCGCCGAGCACGACTGGGCGACCCCACTACATATCTCGGTCAAGCCGCGCCCGGCGCCCTATCTGCCGAAGATGCGTACCGGTCAGATCCCGCCCGGCCTGCGTCACGCCATGATCGCCGTTTCCTACATGCTGAACAGCGGCGTGTTTACCGATTGGACGGACGCGGCGCGGGCCTACGTGCCGGCGCTGCGTGACGGCTTCAAGCCGGAGGTCGTCTGGGCCTGCTTCGGCAACACCGATTCCTGGAACATCGGCCGCATGATCGCCGCCGCCTGCAAGTGCCCCTGGGTCGCTGATTTCAAGGATGGCTGGACGCATTTCATCCCCACCGGATTTCACCGCATCCTCGCCGCCCGCTACCGGGACGCCGCCGCCATGACCACCCTGTCGCGCGCCCACGAGGACCACGCCGCGCCATGGTTCCCGCAGCCGAAGACCGTGGTCTATTCCGGCCTCGACGCGGCGTTTCTGATCCCACCGGCGGGACCGCCGGTCGACCCGCCAACCATCATGATGACCGGCAGCATCTATGATGCCGGGCATCTGCGGACGTTTCTATCGGTGCTTCGCGATTGGCTGTCATCGGGCGGCCGGGGCAACGTGCGCCTCGCCTACGCCGGCGGCGACGGCGCGCTGATGCGGCGCGAGGCGGCGGCGCTAGCGAGCCGGATGGACATCGCCATCGACGACTTCCTGCCGCTCGCCGAGCTGCGCCGGCGGCAACAGGCGGCGACGGTCAACGCCTACATCCGCGCCCCGGCGCGGGGCAGCATCTTCCATCACAAGGTCATCGAACTGCTCAGCGCCGGCCGGCCGGTCATCTGCTATCCCAAGGATTTGCCCGAGGCCGTCGAAATCGCGGCGGAAACCGGCGCGGCACTGCATTCCTGCGCCACCGTCGAGGCGCTCGCCGGTGCCTTCGATCAAACCTTGCGCGGCGAGGCACTGACGCCGTCGGCGGCCGATGCTTTCGATCGGTTTTCCTGGCAATCACAGGGCCGCGTTCTAGCCGATGTGCTCAAGCGCGCGGTGACGGACGGCGCGCCATGAGGGTCGTCGTCTCGGTGCATGGCCGCTATCACGGCTTCGATCTGGCCAATGAACTGCGGGGCGCCGGCGTGCTGGCGCGCCTGCTGACCACCTACCCGGCGCCAGTGGCGCGGCGCTTTCTGGTCCCCGGCGTTCAACTGCACACGGCGCCGATGCTGGAACTGCGCCGCCGCTTCCACGGCCGCTTCGGCATCGGCGCGAAACCCGATGTCTCCATTTCCCAGGCCTTCGCGCGGTTTGTCCTGAAGAAGGGCATTGCCAACACCGACGTGCTGGTCGGCTGGAGCTCGGCGCTGCTGGAAGCCATCCGGCCGGCGCAGGCGGAAGGCGTCAAGGTGGTGGTCGAACGCGGCTCCAGCCACATCGTCCATCAGACTGAGGTGCTGCGCCGCGAGTACGAGGCCTTCGGCCTCACCCCCGACCTCGCCGACCCGCGCATGATCGAGCGGGAACTGGCCGAGTACGAGGCCGCCGACGCCATCGCCGTGCCCACCGCCTTCGCCGCCGAGACCTTCATGAAACAGGGTATCGAACGGAAGCGGTTGATCATCAATCCTTATGGCGTCGACTTGACCCGATTCGCGCCGGCGGAACGGCCGGTGCGGGACAAGCCGTTGATCCTGTTCGTCGGCCGGGTCGGCCTGCGCAAGGGCATCCCGCACCTGCTGCGCGCGTTCAAGCAGCTAAAGGGCCGCGCCGAGTTGAAAATCGTCGGGCCGCTGGAAGCGGGCATCGAGGACATCATCGCCCGCGAGGGCGGCGACGGCGTCACGGTGACCGGACCGGTGCCCGGCGACGCGCTGCCCGCCCTTTACGCCGAGGCCGATATTTTCTGTTTGCCGTCGCTGGAGGAAGGCTTCGCGCTGGTTCTTTTGCAGGCCATGGCGGCGGGTCTGCCCATCGTCACCACCGACGCCGCCGGCGGCGCGGAAGCCGTCGCTACCGGTGCCGAGGGCATTATCGTGCCGAGCGGCGACGACGTGGCGGTGGCCGCGGCGGTGGACCACCTCTTCATTGAGCGCGACCGCCGCAAGGCAGGGGGGGGCGCCGCCCGCGAGCGGGCGCAAACGGGTTTTTCCTGGCGGGATTACGGGGCACGGGCGGTGCGCGCGTACCGAAGCCTTACGGCGTAACGGCCTTGGACGGCGGACGGGTGCCGATGGTCAGTCCGACACGGAAATAGAGCCATAGACTGAGCGCCAGCGGCAATACGCTGCCGGTCATCACCGTCAAGTTCGATTCCTGATAAATCAGCGGGAAGATGACCGCCAGACCGACGATGACTTCCAACCCCTTCATACCGGGCGCATTGAAGAAACGATCCAGGAAGGCAAGAAATATTCCGATCACGAACATACCCCAGAACACGCCGACGGTCCCGAAGTTGGCATAGAACTCCACCAGCCAGGGAATGTTGACGGACGTAACATCATCGTCAGGGTTCAGAAGGTGGTAACGATGCCCAAACTCATTGCCGAGACGTTCCTGCGGCTTGTCCGGCCATAATAGGCGCGGAATGACACTGACTAAAAGATTGCGGTACGACTCCCCATTCCAATAGGGAACATTCTCGGGTGATTGATTGGTTACATGGGACAACAATGGCGACATCGCCACGCGTTTGGCGATCGGACGCAATGCGTCTATCCCTTTCACGGTAATATTAAACTGATCGAACATGCGCCAATCTTCGCCCTGAGGATCGATCCAGATATGAACAATCAATTTTCCGAGATTTAAGATTTTAGAGCCGACGTTCCTATCGCCCTGTTCCTGCACCCAGTTCTCGTTTTTCTCGATGACGCGATAGAACTGGATGCCGGTGTAACTCGTCATGAGAAAGATGACGGCGATGATCATGACGACCAGCGGCGCGCGCTGATAGTTGTGATAGTAGACGAAGACGAAGAAAATCCCCATCAACATGATCGGCGTGATCAACCAATCCAGGAAGCCATTGATCAGAACCGCCGGCAATGCGACGAGGAAAACCAACGCCGCCTGAAGCGGACTCAACCGCCCGCGCACCCACAGCAAGAAGAACATCCCGAATGCCACGTACCCGGCCGGGAAGAAAAATTGCCCGATGGACGGGATCGATGTGACGAAGGGAACAAACGCGTAAACCAAGTGCCCCAGCAAGAGGCCCCAGAGAAGCAGGATCAGGCGATTGTCGGCATATCGATCCGGCAGGCGCATATGCGGAAGACGATTGAATATCAGCATACGAGCCGGCAGAAACCCGAGGACATATCCCGACAAACCCAACAAGATTGCGCCGAGCGCCGCCGTCGAGCCCAGATAACTAAGTTCTGGCGCCACGTAACCCAACAGGATGACCTGTCGATCCGTCGGCGGCCAAAGAAACGGCAGCAAGTAAAACGGCGCGATGAACGCCAGGGCGTAGAAAATCAAGGAAACCGGAAACAGCGGCAAGGCGACGCGATCTCGACCAACATAATAAACGATGGAAGCAACGCCCATCAGCACAACCCAGGTCAACACGATCCCCGTTTGCGTCAGCGACATGGAATCGGGACGCCAGATGAAAAGTGCGGCGCCAAACAGCAGAAACAAGAGGAAAATTCGTAACGCCAGTCGATGGCGGGCCGCAAATGGGGATCGTCGGTTCTCGATCAAAATGTCTCGCACGCGACTGGATTGTTCCGCTGGTCCAGCGGATTGCCGAGGCATTTCCATGCCATCCGGCGCCCCTGTCGATCCCGACGGGGCGATCAATGAAAAATTGGGTAACGGCACGGCCGATCCAATACGGAAATAGAGATAAAAGAATACGATCAACGGCAACACCTGCCCCACGACGACCGTGAAATTGGACTCTTGGAGAAACAGCGGGAAGAAGATCGCCAGTCCCACCGCCATCTCCACCGCTCCCATGCGGGCGGCATTCAATACCCTGTCCAGGCAGGCCATCAGTATGCCGAACAAGGCCATACCGATGGCCACGCCCCAGAGTCCGAAATTGGCGAACAACTCGACCAGCCACGGAATGTTGACGGCGGTCACCGTGTCCGTCGGATGAAGTAGGTTGTAGCGATGGCCAAACGAGTTCCCGAATCGCTCTTCCGGCTTTCCTGGCCACATTGCCCGGGGCACGAAGTTTGTCAGTAAATTCGAGTACGATTTTCCATCCCAGAACGGAACTGGTTCGGGGGAATGCGCGACAACATGCGATAACAACGGCAGTAGCGAAATCCGCTTTGTCGGTGGACGCAGCGTATTGGCGCCAATGGATCCGAAGTGCACCCCGAGTATCTCGTTCTTGCCAGATGTCGAGCCGATCCACTGGATGCCCGCAATTCGCGCGACATTTTCGATATGCCCAAGAATAGTCGGATTTTCTATCCCTTGAGGAAATTTTTCATCAGATATAATATTCCTGTAAATTTGTTTAGATGAATACAAAGAAATAAATAATATAATTACAATTAAAGAAAATATTATTGGAAATTTTTTCTTATAATAAATTGAAATTAGGACATACAACACGCCAATGAACACGAACGGTGTGAAGGCCCACTGTGTTACGGACTGGTGAACGAATAAGGCAAGAATCACCATGCATCCGAGCAACGCATGGGGTGCGGAGATCATTTTCCTGTACCAGAAGATTAGAAATCCAGCGAAGCCGGCCAACGCGCACGGACGAAGCAGTTGGCCCATGCTTGGTATAGTCGCTAACGCGGGGACCATCTCCATCAAAACGGCGATGACCACCAATCCCCACAACAAGAGTAGCGGCCGATGAGGCCTAGCGGACATTGAAAAGTGCATCGCTGGCAAGCGGCGTTCGAGCCACGGCCGGCTCAATATGAAACCTGCGACGTAGGTGACACAGCCAACGAGCACGACGACAAGCGCATGGACACTGCCAAGTTGGGCAATGTTATCGATCTGAAAACCCAATAGAGCCGTTCTACCAATTGCAATGTACTGCGCCGAAGAAACACCAATATTCGTCTCGTCCCCCCAGACGAAATCGATGAAATACAATGGCGCTATGAATGACATGAAATAGAACATTAGCGACAACGGAAACACGGGCGGCCCAAGGTAATCCCGATTGCGCCAACACCACAAACCACCCCACGCGAGAACCAGCGTTGCCGCCACCGCGAGAATGGCATGAGAAACGGTCACCGGAATCGGGCGCCAGAACAGCATGGCGAAGATCAACGGGCCGCCCGCGAGTATCGGAAAGTTTTGACGAATGAGGGTCAAGAAAAACCATCCATATTGGTAGGGGAACGATTGTCGTCGATGTCGATTTTGGTTGTCTAACGCCACCAGTCAATAAACTCAATGCGCTAGCCGACTTGGCGCTAGCCATCGTTTCTGTTATGGCCTCCGATGTATGACAAGTTTTATCGACGAGCAGTGACACGGTCACCAGATATCATTGGCGCCCGAAGGTCAGGCCGACACGAAAGTATAGAAAAATGCACGCCATGAGTGGAATGAGACTGCCCGTCATCAAGGTGAAATTCGAGTCGTGATAGACAAGCGGCGCGACAATGGCGATGCCGCTCAACGCTTCAAACGGCGTCATGCCACCGGCGTTAAATATTCGATCGATTGCAGCTATGAAAACGCCGATGCCAAACATACCGAGAAGGACACCCAGCACACCAAAATTTATGAACAATTCGACCAGCCATGGAATATTAACCGAGGTCACGCGATCCGATAGGGCAAGAATTCTATAGCGCTGGCCCATGGCGTTCCCCCAAGTTTCCTCTGGCTTTCCCGGCCATAGCACCCGAGGGATCACGTTCACCAGTAATCCCCGGTAGGTTTCGCCCCGCCAATACGGGACATCATCAGGCGAACGCTCAGCTACGTAGGACATTAGTGGTAGAAGCGTGATGCGTTTGAGAATCGGACCAAAGTTATTGGAACGAATATATCGAAACCCTAAACGGTTTAAGTCTTTCCAGTTCTCGCCTGTCGGTTCAACCCAAAGAAAATACGTCAACCTACCGACATTGATGGCATCGGAAACGATCCCCAGGCTCGTTGAACGTTCGTGCCATATGTCCGTCGTCTTTAGGTGCCGATATAGCTGCACGCCGCCATAGCTCATGAACAGCGTGACCACGACCATTGTGAGCGTGATAACGGGGATCCGCCGGTAAATGAAATAGTAGACAAAGAAGAAGGTGAGGCCGAAGAGGACGATAGGCGTTAATCCCCAGTTGATCAGTAGGCGCATGGCTAATCCGGTGATCAGCGCAATGAGTGCGGCCACAGCCTCCAGATTGCTAACGACGCCCTGTGACCTCAGATAAAA
>JAYOFM010000113.1:0-11492 GCA_038117225.1 Rhodospirillales bacterium | reverse complement strand
GTTTAGCCCCAAACGCATCGTGCAACCGCCATCAGTTCCGAAACGGAGAGAAAGGCAGTTTCATTAAGCGGGGTCTTCTTCAGCCGGTCCCATTTGGCGGAGACGGCGCGCGCCTTGAAGCCGAGGTCGAGTGCGGCGCGCGGCACGTTGGTTTCGTCGAAAAGCCTCCCCGGCACGCCAAATTGATGCTTGATCTGGCCGGCGTCTGCCGGGGTTTCCAGGAAAGCCGCCATCATGACGAGCGCGGCAAGACCCGTGTCGAGCACCCCGTGGCTCGCATCGACACTGGGTTGTTCCGCCGGCTCGCCGTTGGCGCGCGCTGCGTGGTCGTCAGGATCGGTGATGGTGAACAGCTCCGCAGAATTCGGGTCGGCCAAGCGGCCTTTACGCACTCATTGCTAGTGAATCTTCAGTTTAGCGTGGCAGTACGCCGTGACGAACAGATTATAAGACAAACGCGATGTTCACACGAGGGTGCGAGAACGGCCTCGACGCGGCGGCCATTGTCACGGATCATATCGCCATGAATGATCGCGCGCCACGCATCGCCCTAATTCACGCCACGCCTGTCGCCATCGCCCCGGTAATGCACGCGTTCGAGCAGTTTTGGCCGGAAGCCGAGGTTTATAATCTGCTAGAGGATTCGCTGGCAACAGATCTCAAACGCGCCGGCGAACTCGACAACGTCATGGTCGATCGATTCCGCCACCTCGCCGCGTATAACGCCGACTGCGGGGCGGACGGGATCCTTTTCACGTGTTCGGCGTTCGGTCGTGCGATTGAAGCGGCGGCGCGTGATCTGGCGCCGATGCCGGTGCTGAAACCCAATCAGGCCATGTTCGACGAGGCGCTGCGCGCGGGCACCCGCATCGGCATGGTGGCGACATTCGCGCCGAGTGTGCCGTCCATGGAGCAGGAGTTCGCGGCCATGGCCGCCGCCGCCGGATCCGACGCCCGTCTTGAAACCGCGTGCGTGCCCGATGCCATGGCGGCGCTTGGCGCCGGTAACGCGGCGACACACAACCGCATCGTCGCCGAGGCGGCGGCGGGGTTCGCTGACCATGACGTCATTCTACTGGCACAATTTTCCACGGCGCAGGCCATCGACGCGGTCAAGCAGGTTGTTTCCGTCCCCGTCCTGACCAGTCCGGAAAGCGCGGTCAACCTGTTGAAAGCTCAACAATAACCGTTCATTGATGATCCACTTTGTCCGTGAAGTCGTAACAGACTTAATGGGAACCGAAGTGTTCGGTGACTTGACGGTGGCTGGAGGATGCTTCGTTGAAGAGGAATTTCTGGAGTGCGCGCCTGTCGCACCTAATAGCGATCATCGGAACGGTGTTGCTGATTGCGGAAGCCCGTGCGGAGAAGGAGGTTCCGCCACCGGTTGATCCACTGACACTGTACGGCGACGAAATTTACTTCGATGTCTACCGTCACGGTAATCGGGTGGGATTTCACCGGGTTCAACTCGACGCCGGCGACGATGGGGTCATCGTTCAAAGCACGTTCAGGCTGCAGATCGATATTCTGTTCTTCACCGCCTATCACTACCACTACCGGTCCGAGGGACTGTGGCGCGACGGAGAACTGGTGCGCCTTGATGCGAGCGTTGATGATGATGGCGCCGTATCTTCGGTCGAGGCGGTGCGTGATGGCGAACGCATGACGATCATCGGGGCCGACGGACGTTTCAATACCAAGGCGCCGCTTTACCCGACCAACCATTGGAACGCTGCGGTGCTGCGAGAAACCACGGTTCTCAACACGCTGACTGGGCAGGTCAACGAGGTACGGATCGAGCCGCGCGCGCGTGAGGCCGTCGATACAGAACTCGGTTCCATCTCCGCCACGCGTTATGCTTACACGGGCGATCTCGATACCGAGGTCTGGTATGACGATAAGGGGCGTTGGGTGAAGATGCGCTTCAAGGGTCGCGATGGCTCGACCATCGATTATGTGTGCCGTCGTTGCCTCGGCGCAGTCGGCCGATTGGCGGAATGATGATCCATCAAGCCGGCACAAAGGTCGCCTGGGTCACCGGTGCCGGAAAAGGGATCGGCCGGACGCTTTCAAAACGTCTGGCAGACGATGGCTGGACAGTCGCGGTGAGCGCGCGCACCGCCGAAGATCTGGATAGCCTGGTGGCAGAATGCCCGACGGGCCGGTTGATCGGATTTCCTCTTGATGTAACCGATGCGGCCAAGACCGCCGCCGCGGTGGCCGCCATTGAGCAGCAACTGGGCACGCCTGATCTCGCTGTGCTGAACGCCGGTACCCATATCCCGACAGCGGCAGACGACTTTTCGGTCGAGGCGGTACGGACCCTGGTCGAGACCAACCTGATGGGCACGGTACACGGCTTGGCAGCGCTGATGCCGAGGCTCATCGCGCGCGGATCGGGTCATATTGCCGCCGTCGCATCGCTCGCCGGATACCGGGGCCTGCCAACGTCGGCGGCCTATGGGGCGACGAAGGCCGGTCTGATTACCATGTGCGAAGCCCTGCGACCGGAGTTGGAGCGCCATGGGGTTCGCCTGACGCTGATTAACCCCGGCTTCGTCGAAACACCGTTGACTGATCGCAACGAATTTCCCATGCCGTTCCTGATTCCGGTCGACCAGGCGGTTGACCACATCATGCGCGGCCTCGACCGGTCGGCGTTCGAGATCACTTTTCCATGGCGTTTCGCGGTGCTGATGAAGCTGTTGCGGATATTGCCCGACCGGTTGTTCTTCGCGCTGACGCGCCGGCTGGTCAACGCGTGATGGCGCCGCATGAGCGATACCGTCGGTTCCTGGAGACCTTAACGCCCGAAACCCTGGCGACGCT
Organism: Rhodospirillales bacterium; assembly: GCA_038117225.1. Taxonomy (GTDB): domain Bacteria; phylum Pseudomonadota; class Alphaproteobacteria; order Rhodospirillales; family Casp-alpha2; genus JAYOFM01. The sequence continues at coordinate 8,660 of JAYOFM010000113.1, read as the reverse complement.
ACCGGATCAGGTCACCGAGGCAGTGCGCTTCAAGGATCCGTTCAATGACGTGCGCGGCGTGGATGCCATGATGCGCGTCTTCCAGCACATGTTCGAAAATGTCAGCGATATCCGATTCACCGTCCATCATGCCATGGCCGACGGTGACACCTGCCTCATGGCATGGCGGTTCGAAGGGCGGCTGCCAAGCGGTCGCTGGGGGTTTGATGGTACCAGCGTCATTCGCTTCGCCGCCGATGGCCGAGTGACCGAGCACATCGACCATTGGGACGCGGCACGGGACTTCTACGAGCGTTTGCCTATTATCGGCTGGCTGCTAGGGAAAGTGCGGCGAAAGCTGGCGGTTCGTTGACGCTGGTCTCCGGCGCGACGGAATCGGATTTTGTGAACGCCAGGGTGATGGTGCCCACTTCGATGCCTAACTTGGTCACCCGCGCGCGGTTCAGCAGCACGCCCGATGGCTGCAGGTACATCCAGTCGTTGAAATGCACGCGCAGGGTGCCATCGCCGACTCTCAAGTCCATGTCATAGCGCCAGTTCAATGCATTGCCGTAGGCTACACCACGGGCGGTTCCGATGATGTCATCGGCGCGGCCCTCATAGGCATGGTCGCCGATCTTGGTGATGGCCCAGACGCGCTGGTCCGTCTCGCCGTCGCTGTAGTGAAAGCGTTCGTCCAGCACCAGTACGCGGCCGTCCCAGGTGCCGTCGATATCGACGGTGAATTGGCGGCGTAACCGACCGAACCGATCCTCAAAAATTCCCGAGGCCTGGGTCTTGCCCGCGAAGTACTCCTCGATGATCAGGCGCGGCGTCGTATCCTTGAAGTCGATGGGTTTCATGCTCGTGCATCCCGTTAGGATCAGAAGGGCCATCAGGGGTGCACCCAGGCGTGCCAACATCATCCGGCCTCCGTTGATTGTCGTGACCCGGCGCGGTCGAGGCCGCGTCGGATCGTGGCGTGTTTGCGGGCCGTCAACGGAAAGCGCCAGACGACCGCGATGGCGGATAATTTTATTACGACCGGCGCGAAGGCATAGATCACCGCGAGCGCCGCACGGCCGCTTTCCGTCGGCGCCGCCGGATCGAACCCGGCGGCCTCCACGCCCGGCAGGGCGAGGCCGACGGCAACGGCCAGGGCGAGCTTTGTCGCCATGCCCCAAAGTGCGAATTGCAACCCCGTGCGATCTCGCCCCGAACGCAGGCGGTCGTAGTCGACCACATCGGCTTGAATGGCGGGCGGCAGCGCCAGGTCCGCGCCCAGCGCCATGCCCGTGACGAGACAGACGACCGCGAAGGCCGCGAGCTGGCCGGTCGGGATGAACGGAACGGTGACGAATGCCGCGCAGGCGAACATCATCGCGGCGCACCAAATCCGATGCTTGCCGAAACGCCGGCTTAGCGCCGACCAGAGGGGTATGGCCGCGATGGCGGCGATGAAATAGACGAGGATGAACAGCGGCCGCTCTTCTGTGCCGGCGCCGAGACCGTGCTCCAGGTAAATGAAGAACAGGGCCGATGGGATGCCGTTGGCGACACCGTTCAGGAACCACGCCGCCAGCAGGCGCATGAAGGGCTTATTGGTTAGCAGCGACCGCCAACCGGCGCGCATTTGCGCGACGGTGACGCTGACCGGCACCCGGATGGCGGACGGCCGGTCCGGCACCAGCCACAGCATCGCCGGCACGACGATACAACCGAGCGCCACGGCGGCCCAGGCGATGGCGCCGATGGAGTCCGATTCCGACCAACCGCGATCGGCGGTCGCCGCCGTTAGGGCGCCGGCACCGATAATGCCAAGCAATGAAAAACCTTCCCGCCAGGAGGTGACACGGGTGCGTTGGTCATAGTCGGCCGTCAGTTCCGCGCCCCAGGCCGCGTATGGGACGGCGACCATGGTCCACCCGGCGTACAGCACGATGGACCAGCCCAGCAGGTAGCCGCCGTTGATGCCGGCAGGTGGATTCAAAATCTTCACCATGCCAACGCCGGCGACCACCGCGCCGACGGCAATCCATGGTTTGCGGCGGCTGCCACGAAAATGGAAGCGGTCACTCAACGCGCCGACCAGGGGGTCGGTCACCGTGTCGAAGATACGCGCCGCCAGCATGATAAGCCCCGTCGCGGTGAGTCCGAGGCCCAACTGCACACCGTAGAATGCCGGCAGATGGATATAGACGGCGATGGTCGGTAGTGCGACGACCATCGCCGGCAGGGCATATAATAGGAGAATGCGGCCGCTTAACGTCCCGGCGGCGGTTTGAGTCATGGGCGTTCGATGACGTATTGGCCGACGTCGATCTGGCCGCTGTCGAAGCCGACTTCGCAATAACGCAGATAGTAACGCCACATACGGTGGAACCGTTCGTCGAATCCGAGTGTTTTGATGGCAGGCCAGTGGGCTTGGAAGGCATCATCCCAGCGACGCAGGCTTTCCGCGTAAGAGGCACCGAAAAAGAATCGATCCGTGATCGATAAACCCGACCGGTTGACGGCACCGGCGAACGCGGACGGGCTCGGCAGCATGCCGCCGGGGAAGATGTAGCGCTGAATGAAATCCGGATTGCGTCGATAGTGGTCGTAGGCGTCGTCGGCGATACTAATGACCTGCATCGCGGCCCGGCCGCCGGAAACCAGACGCTGCTTCACGACCTCGAAAAAGGTTTGCCAGTTTTTCGCGCCGACGGCCTCGAACATTTCGATGGAAACGATCTTGTCAAAGTGGCCGCCCACGTCGCGGTAATCCTCGATGCGGATATCAACGTGGTCAGCCAGTCCGGCGCGAGCCATGCGCGCGCGGGTGAATTCCGCCTGTTCACGCGACAGGGTCAGGCCGACCACGTGGCAGCCATATTCGGCAGCGGCGATCTCCGCGAAGCCGCCCCAACCGCAACCGATTTCCAATACCCGATCGCCGGGGTGGAGATCGAGCGCGTCGGCGAGACGCAGATATTTGCGCCGCTGGGCGTCCTCGTGACGCTCGTCCAGGGTGTCGAAGATGCCGGCGGAATAGGACATGGTGTCGTCCAGCCACAGCCCGTAAAATGCGTTGCCCAGGTCATAGTGGGCGGCGATGTTGCGCCGGCTGCCGCGGCGGGTGTTGGCGCGCAGCCGATGGCGCAAGCGATTGAGCGCATTGAACAAGGCTGACGGCGCCAGGGTATCCGAGAGAGCCACAGAGTTGCACGCGCCCAGCATCAGTATCGCCTGCAGGTCCGGCGTGTCCCAGTCGCCGTCCATATAGGCCTCGGCGAACCCAAGATCACCCGACGCCAGCAGGCGTAACACCAACGATGGGTTGTTGATGCGGATCGCGGCGGTGGGGCCCGACTCCGGCCCCTCGAAGGATTGGCGAGTACCAGATGGAAGCTCCACGCTCAGGCTGCCCACGCGAAGCCGGCGCAACAGTCGGATCAGCAGGGACTCGCACACGCCCGATATCGGCAGAACACCCCGGCGCTCGATCGGCGCGACGGGCCCGGTTGCGGTATGTTCCATGGCCATCAGTGATGCCTGACGTCCATTTGGCCGACGCTGCTTTGCACCGGCGCGGCGGCCGGTTGATGGGTGATCACGCGCATGCCCTTCAACCACAATAGCAGAGCTTCCCAGTGAATGCCGGCGGTGATCTTCAAGGTCAGCAATGGGAAGCGAGCCAACGTCCCGGCAAGGCTGCCGGTGGTCATCGGCAAGCGGTCGCCGCGGAAAGAGGCCGCCAACAGTAGTCCATCCGCGTCTTCCTGGCGGATGACGATACTGACGGCATCATGCGGTGGCACGATGCGAAAATGATAGTCCGCGTCCATGCCGATGAACGGTGAGACATACAGCGATTTGTCGCAGTTTTGGCGGATCACCGGCCCGCCTGTGTTCACGACGGGAATGACGTAGGTATGGCGTTCCCCGTAGGTATTGCAGACTTCATAGAGGATCGCCGACAGCACCCCGTCCCGCCGATAGCAAAAATAGATGCTGAGCGGATTGAACACGTAACCGAAGATTCGAGGATAACACAGCAGGCGGATCGGTCCGCCGTCGGGTGTCAGGCCGGCGTCGCGCAGTCGTGCTTCGACCCAGGGCCGCAACGCCTCGCCCGTCGTCGGGCCATGGTCCCGATCATGAAAGGAAAGGGGCGCCTGGCGGTTGTACGCGAATAGCCCGAATCGACGGTCCAACTCGGGCAATTCGTCGAGGTCGAGCAACAGGGAGAACACGTCATAGCGAAGGCGGTGGCGTTTTGGCCGAACCCGCTCGTGCACGACGCGGCCGCGATAAATAGCGGAATGTAACGTCATGCCGCCACCGATGCCGCTGCGGGCGGATTGATGGTGATGCGCCCGCTCTCGTCACTGACGGTCCATGGGCGACGCGGCGCGCCAAGCTGCTCGGCGACGGCGAGGCCGGACTGAAGGGCGTCCTCGTGAAAGCCGTAGCCGAAGTAACTACCGCAGTACCATGTCCGCCGATGCCCTTGCAGGGACCACAGTTCCCGTTGCGCCGCCAGGGCCGCCGTATCGAAGAAGGGGTGGGTATAATCGAATTCGCGAATGATCGTCTCCGGTGCTGGCTCGCGCGAGGGGTTCAAGGTCACGAACAGGGGGTCGGTTTCATTGAGTGACTGCAAGCGGTTCATCCAGTAGGTCACGCAGAGCCTCTGATCCGAGGTATCGACGGCCGCCGCGCCGTCATCACCGATGAAATTCCAGCTCGACCAGACCCGCCGCCGTTTCGGCATCAACGACAGGTCGCGATGTAGAACCGCCCGATTTTGCGTATAACGCCAACCGCCGAGTAGCGCCGTCTCTGCGATGTCCGCATCCGCCAGCAAGTTGAACGCCTCATCGGCATGGGTCGCGACGACGACGTGGTCATAGGTTTCCGTGGAACCCAAATAGTCTGTAACCGCTACGTCGTTGGGGGAACGCTGGATCGATCGTACGCCGCCAAAACGAATGCGCTCGGCATACGACGCGGTCAAACGGGCGACGTATTCGCGGCTGCCGCCCTCGACCGTTCGCCATTGCGGCCGGTTCGTCAGCATCAACAATCCGTGGCTTTCGAAGAAGCGAATGAACGCAGCTGCAGGATACGCCTGCATCTCGGCCGCCGTGGTCGACCAGATGGCGGCACCGATGGGCAGCAGATGATCGTTGATGAAACTGTCACTGAAATTGGCCTGGCGCAGATAATCACCAAGGCTGGTCTGATGCGATGCAGGGCCGGAAAGAAAGCCTGGTGCCTGGCGATAGAAGCGCAGCAGATCCTTCATCATGCGCCAGAATCGCGGCCGCAAAATATTGCGACGCTGGCCGATCAGGCCGTTCAGGTCGGTTCCTGCGTACTCGAATGCACCGCCTTCCAACGAGGCGGCGAAGGACATTTCGCTGGCGATTGTCGGCACCTCAAGGTGCTCGAACAGTGCCGTCAAATTCGGGTAGTTGCGTTCATTATAGACGATGAACCCAGTATCCACAGGCGTTGGGCTGGTATTCGGGGCTGTCGTTGAGGGCGCATCGACGGTGTTCGAGTGACCGCCGACGCGATCGTTCTTTTCATACAGAGTGACCCGGTGCCGCTTGGCCAGCAGCCATGCCGCCGACATGCCGGCAATTCCGGACCCGATGACAGCGACGTTGAGACGCCCGTTTGATGATGGTGGCATATATTTCAAGGGAAGGACTTTCCATCACATTCGTCGTGGATGATCCCTGGCATTGCAGGATTATGAGTCTTACGGCACGGTGTCGTCGTCGGATCACTCAGGCGGAAAAAAACAAACCGGCCGCAAGTGATCCGCCCCGGGCAGGCTTGCGTAACAGAGGTATGAATGTTTGCTCCGAAGCCCGATCCGCGGCACCCGTCGCCCTCGCTTGGATGTCCCTGGCCGTGCCGCCAGTGCGGGTCGGCCGCCGTGCCGTGGCGCTTCGTCGTGCCTTGCCGATGACCGTGGCCGACGAGAGCATCCCCGATGAGATGACCCGATTGCTCGGTGCCGTCGCGCGGGACCGAGACCGAGTTGCCTTCCAGGCCCTGTTCGAACACTTCGCGCCCCGGGTGAAGGCGTTCATCCTACGCCAAGGCACCGATCCCGGCATGGCCGAGGAAGTGGTGCAGGAAACCATGGTCAACGTGTGGCGTAAGGCGGCGCAGTTCGATCCGGCCAAGGCCTCGGCATCAACATGGATATTCAAGATCGCACGAAATCTTCGCATTGACCTGTTGCGTAAGGCCTACCGACCCGAACCGGACATGAACGACCCGGCCATGGTAGGCGACCCGGAACCGATGGCCGACGATGTGGTGTCCCGGCGCCAGCACGCGGGGCATCTGCGTGTTGCCCTCGCCACGCTGCCGGCCGAACAGCAGCAGGTCCTGCAGTTGGCGTTCTTTCGGGAGAAGGCGCACGCCCAGGTGGCCGACGAACTCGGACTGCCGCTTGGCACCGTGAAGTCGAGGATCCGGTTGGCCTTGGCTCGCCTGCGGTCCGAGCTTGGAGAATTCGAATGACGATCACCCATCATCCGAGCGAGGAATTGCTGTTCGACTATGGCGCCGGCGCGTTGAGTGAGGCATGGAGTCTGGCCGTTTCGACGCATCTCGCCTTGTGTCCACAATGCCGCCACGACGTCGATGACGTGGAAGCGCTCGGCGGCGAGTTGCTTGAAGGCCTCGCGCCGGTCCCGGTGTCTCGGAGTGCCTATGACGACGTGATTGCACGTTTGGACAGTGAAGACGCCCCGGAGCAACCCACCGCTCGGGTTCCCGGGCATGTTTTGCCGCAACCGTTGCGGGGTTATCTCGGCAGCGATGCCGATGGTCTCGATTGGCAGCGCCTGGGCTTGGGTGCCCATCATATTTTGATCCCGACGGGGGACACTGGTATCACCGCGCGTCTGCTGCGAATACCGGCCGGCCGGCCGGTACCGACCCACACCCACGGTGGCCTGGAGTTGACGTTGGTACTGAGCGGCGCGTTCTCGGACGCGACCGGCCATTTCGGGCGCGGCGATCTGCAGGAAGCCGATGAAACGCTGGAACATCAACCACACGCGACGCCGGGCGAGGACTGCATCTGCCTGGCCATTACCGACGCGCCACTGCGCTTTTCCAGTTTTGCGGCGCGCCTGGTGCAGCCGCTGTTGGGAATTTAACGCGCCCTTCGTCCTCATAATCTTCGGAATTAACAGTGAGAGAAATCCCCGCCCGCCAAAGCTTGCGTAACCTGCTAAAGACTCAAGCCTGGTAATTTCAGACCGTATTCACGCGCGCAGTCGATGGCGATTTCGTAGCCCGCGTCGGCGTGGCGCATGACCCCGGTGGCGGGATCGTTCCACAGCACGCGTTCGATACGCCGCGCCGCGTCTTCGCTACCGTCGCAGCAGATAACCATGCCGGAATGTTGCGAGAACCCCATGCCGACCCCGCCGCCGTGGTGCAGGCTGACCCAGGTGGCACCCGAAGCGCAGTTCAGCAGTGCGTTTAGCAGCGGCCAATCCGAGACCGCGTCGGAGCCGTCCTTCATGGCTTCCGTTTCCCGGTTGGGGCTGGCGACGGAGCCGGAATCCAGGTGATCGCGGCCGATGACCACGGGTGCCTTGAGTTCGCCAGACGCCACCATCTGATTGAAGGCGAGGCCGAGCTTGTGCCGCTGGCCCAAGCCGACCCAACAAATGCGCGCCGGCAATCCCTGGAAGGCGATGCGCTCACGTGCCATGTCGAGCCAGTTGTGCAGGTGCGCGTCATCGGGAATCAGTTCCTTGACCTTGGCGTCGGTCTTGTAGATGTCGTCCGGATCGCCGGATAGGGCCGCCCAGCGGAACGGCCCAATGCCACGGCAGAACAGCGGCCGGATATAGGCCGGAACGAAGCCGGGAAAGGCGAAGGCGTCGGCCAATCCCTCCTCGAAGGCGACCTGGCGGATATTGTTGCCGTAATCCAGGGTCGGTACGCCGGCGTTCCAGAAATCCAGCATGGCCTGGACATGTATCTTCATCGACGCGCGCGCCGCCGCCTCGACCTCTTTCGGCGCGCTCTCGCGCTTTTCGCGCCACTCTGCGATGGTCCAGCCGGACGGCAGGTACCCGTTGATCGGATCGTGCGCCGACGTCTGGTCGGTGACCATGTTGGGGCGGATGCCGCGCTGGAACATTTCCGGAAATATGTCGGCGGCATTGCCAAGCAAACCGACCGACACCGGGCGTCCATGCTGTTTGGCCCTTTCGATGATGGCCAGGGCGTCGTCGATGCTTTCCGCCTTTTCGTCCACGTAGCGGGTACGCAGTCGGAAATCGATGCTGTCCGGATTGCATTCGACGGCGATACAGGATGCGCCCGCCATGGTCGCGGCGAGCGGCTGGGCGCCGCCCATGCCGCCGAGTCCGGCGGTCAGTATCCATCGCCCGGCAAGGTCGCCGTCGAAATGCTGACGGCCGGCCTCGACGAAGGTTTCGTAGGTGCCCTGCACGATGCCCTGCGAGCCGATATAGATCCATGACCCGGCCGTCATCTGGCCGTACATCATCAAACCCTTGCGATCGAGTTCGTTAAAGTGATCCCAGGTCGCCCAGTGCGGCACGATGTTGGAATTTGCGATCAGCACGCGGGGCGTGAGCCTCCCCCACTGAAGTGGTCCACCGTTATAGTGAGGAAAACGGAGGATC
>JAYOFM010000112.1:0-11511 GCA_038117225.1 Rhodospirillales bacterium | reverse complement strand
GCGACACCCGCGAGTTCGGCCCACTGTATGAACAGTTTCCCGCCCGATGCTCTAGTCGTTAACGAAGGCGCTCGGCGCGCTCGAAGCGGCCTTCCAGTTCGTTGAATTTTTTTTCCGCGGCTTTGGCGCTGCCGATTTCGTCGAGCATTCTGGTCTCGCAGTGAAAGCACACCCTGTCCCGCGTCGCCTTGGAATCGGTGGACCAGTCGCCTTCCGGTTCCGGCGGCAAGTGCGGTACGTCGGGATATTCGTTCTTCATGAAATAAAAAAATCCGGCCTCGTAGTTATCGACCGACTGACAGAGTTCGGCCGCGCGGCGCACCACCGGCGGCTTCTTGTCCGCCTCCTCGCCGTCCTCGCCTTCACCACCCTCGCCCGCACCGTCACCGCCAGCGCCGGAGCCGCCGCCGAGGCCTTCGCCCAGTACCTCGATGCGCGAGCCGCTGAAATCAGCCTTCCAGTCCTTCATCCATTCCGGCGGCATGTCGGGCGGCATTTGTGGCGGCCACGGCCAACCAGGAGGCCATTGCGGCGGCCACTGCTCGGGCGATTGCGGCGGCGTGGCCCCGGGCGGCGTGGCCCCGGGCGGCATGGCTGGCGGCATAGCTGGCGGCATAGCTGGCGGCGTCGCGGACGGCATCTTGGGCGGCAACCCGGGGTATATGTCGGGACGCAACCACGGCGCCATGTCAGTGGTCGACGGTTCCGGAATTTCCGGCGGTGTGGGCTCAGGCAATGACGGCTCCGGCGGGTCCGGATTACCGTCGTCGATCTGATCATCCCGCTCCCACGACATGGGCGCCGATTCCGGCAATGCGGATGACGCCATCATGCCGAGGTCGTCGGCGGCCGCCGGCTTGTCCGTTGCCGCATCCGCCGTGACGGTTTCCGATATCTCGTCCGCGGCATCCGGATACCCCGGTTCGGTAATTGACGCCGGGAACGTGGTCGCGGCCGCGTCGTCGAGCGAGCGCGCGGCGATGTTCCGCCTGTCAAATGGTGTGCCGGCGTTGCCGTAGCCGGCCCACGGCGGGTTGCGAAGGCCGCCGGTCTCCCGATCAGGCGGTGCGCCCATGGTAACCATCGGCGCCAATCCATTGGCGGCGCCCGAGCGGGTACCCGGATCACCCGCCGGTCCTAATGCCTCGCCGGCTCTCGACCCAATACTCGCGTCCGCGCCGTCATCGACTTGCGCCGCCTGGGCGCCCATGCTTTCGGCCCCGCTCGTCGCGGTGCCATCTGTGCCATCGCCGGCAACGCCATCACCACCGTCACAGCCGTCCAGACCGTCGCGCGATGCGAATTCACTATCGCCGACGGCGCCACTACCTGCTCCACCTCCGCCAGTGTTGAGATCGGTATCACCGTCAGGACCACCGAAACCGCCAGCCGACGCAAAATCACTATCGCCGCCAGCGCCAGCGCCGAGACCGGTATCACCATCAGAACCACCGAGACAGCCCGTCGCTGCGGGTGCGCTATCGCCGCCAGCACCACCACCTGATCCACTTCCGCCAGTGCTGAGACCGGTATCGCCGTCAGAATCACCGGGACCGGCGCCAAGGCCAAGGTCAGCGTCACCTTCCGAACCGACCAGGCCGCCGGACGAAGCAATTTCGCTATCACTGCCGGCGCCGCCACCTGATCCATCAGCGGTGCCGAGACCGATGGCATCGCCCACGCCACCCGTTCCACTTCCTATTGCGCCGCCACCGGGTGCCATGCCAGCAGTATCGTTGACCCCGCCATCGGTTTCCGTGGGCGCGCCTTCGCCCGCCACTGATGACGCCGCAGGCCCGGCGTCGCCGGCGGCGGATCGCGCCGCGGCGCCAAAAGAAACCATCGGCTTGAGCCCGTCCGGCGCAGTGCCACCGCGACCGGTCGCGGCAATCGTCGGCGTCGGCTGCGGCGGGACGCCAGCATCCAGCGCGGCTTCGGCGATGCTGACGGGGCTCACGGCGCCAGCCGCCGCCTCTTCCGTATCACCCACCTCGGCGGAGGCTGGATACTCGTGATCATCGTCCACGCCCTCATCGATATCCTGGTCGCGCTCGACCTCGAAGCGGCTGATGATCCGGGTCGCGCCGTCGACGGTGATGGCAACGCGTCGATGGCGGATGCGTTCGGGAGGCGGGCCAGGGTCCGGTTCTGGGTCAGGTTCGGGTGCCGGTTCTCGCTCGGGTTCCCGATCGGATTCCGGCGTCAGCGATCGTTCCGGCTCGGGCTCCGGATCGGGCTCCGGCGCGGCGTCGGCGCGGGCATCGGTGCGTGCATCACGGGCACGTGGCCGGGGTGAGTCGATCGCCGGCTCGACGTCGAGATCGAGAGTGCGTAGTGCCCAGTCGCCGTCGAGCAGGTCGACCTCCATCTCCATGGTTTGACCGGCGCGCTTGCCGGTTTCCAACCCCTTGAAGGGATGGTCCTCGGTATCGTCCGGCAACTGAAACGTCACGGTGCGTCCCGACGTGCTGGAATCGCTCCAACGCAGCAGTTTGACAAGGAAACGGCTGTTGCTCACGGGGCCCAGGCCTCTTGCGAATCCGAATATTAGTATGGTTAACGGGACTCATGGCGTCAATTAGGACCCAAAAACCGCCGTTCACAGCGCTTGGCGGGCCTCGCCCGTCGCGGGCGTCCAGAAAACCGCTCTTTCGGCGAAAACTAATTCGCGGTTTTGCCCCGCCGCGAAGCTCGGTTATCATGGCCCTTGAGGATCGGCCCAACCGGCGTCGACAGTGAAGGAGAAGCCGCCGTGGCCGAGCTGCAACGCCTGAAGCCCAATCCCATCCCCGCCATCTATCCGCTGCCGGAATATGCGGTCGAGGGCCAGCGCGCCGAATGGTATGCGGAAATGAAGACGGCCCTGCAGGTGCCGTGGATGGGCGTCGTCACCATGGCTTACGCCCACTATCCCAAATTCTTCGAAGTGCTGTGGACTGGCACGCGGGAATTAGTGGGTAGCCGCCCGTTCGTCGAGACGGCGCTGGAACAGCAAAGGCTGGTCGAGGCCGAGGTCGCGGCGCTGACGCCGCCGCCCATCGTCACCCGACTGGAAGGTGCTGGCTATGGGGCACGCGAGATCGAACAGATCCGGGATATCAACCGGGTATTCTCCCACGGCAATCACGCCTATGCGCTACTGGCGGCGATCACGCGATTACTGATGGAAGGCGATGATATGGCGGGCTCGCGGAGCGGCGAGGTTGAACCCTATACCGGCCGCCACGCGCCGGATGTAGACGTGCCGTTGGTTTTGATGGAAATGCACCACGCGGATGCCCCGACGGTCGCCAACTACAACGATATCAGGGGCATACTCGGCCTGCCGTTCATAAACACCGACTATCGCGCTTTCGCCCGCTGGCCGAGCTATTGGGCAATGGCCTGGTCGGACCTGCGCCAGGTCGCGGGCACGCCGCCGCACGAGGCACTCTGCCACGCCTATCACGAGCGGGCGGCGCGGGCGGCGATGGCGGACCTGCCCAACCCGGGCGCCCTCACCTCGGCGGCCCTGCGCGCGGCGGCGGCGGAAGATGCCAGCGTCGACGAGGTGCTGGCCATGTGCCGGCTGTTCCAGTGGCTGCTGCCCGGTCTAGCCGTCAACATCGCCTACCTACGCCGACAACTGGGCGCATAAAATTTTGGATAGCGGGCTTTCCCTGACTGTATCTCGTCAGTTAGCAAGATCGTTTGAAATTCAGCGAACGCCTGAACGGCAAGGGCGGCAACGTCTTTGGCGTCTCGCCCGCCGAGCCGGCGGTGGTCGCCGCCCGGATCATGCTGGTCGCCATCATCAACTATATCGCCATGCCCGGAACCTGATTGACGGAACTTGATCGCGGGACTTCCCATGGCGTCCGGGGTCGGCTAAGTAAGTCACATGACCATACGAGATATCTTAGAGACCAAGGGAGCCAACGTCCTCAGCGTCGAGCCGGACGAGCCGTTGACCATCGCCGCCGCGTTGATGGCAAGGCGGCGCATCGGTGCGTTGGTTTGTCGCGAGAAGGGCGGCGCCATTGTCGGCATCGTCACGGAACGCGATATTATCCGCGTCTTCGGCGACGATCCGGAACTGGCGGTGGCGGCACCGGTCAGCGCGGCGATGACCGAGGATGTGAAGACCTGCTCGCCGGATGATTCAATGCGCGACGCCTTCGACGCCATGACCGCGGGACATTTCCGCCACATGCCGGTCGCCGACGGTAAGGAACTGGTCGGCCTGATCAGCGCCACCGACGTGCTGCGGCACCTATCCTCCGCATCGGATCCAGCTGAGGCGCAGCGCCTTCTCGTCGCCTTCGTCAACGAAATCGACACGCCCGAGGAATAGCCCCGCCGTTGTTTGGTACCCGGTGCGACGCTACCATGTGAGCATCATCATCAACGGAGGGACCGATCGCCATGGCCGGCGTGCTGGCGACATTGACGAACAAATACCGCCAACAGGTGGCGCGCAACCGCAACCGGCCGTTCCTGGAAGCGGTGATGGCGGCCTGCGCCGTGGTCGCGGCGGCGGACGGACCGGTGACGCTGGCGGAGCGGGTGCGGCTGGATCAGATCATCGAAACCCTCGACGCGCTGAGGGTGTTCGACCCGCATGAAGGCGTCGACATCTTCAACGAATTCACCGATGCCATTTTGGAGAATCCGGCGCAGGGCCACGCCCATGCGGTCGCCGCCATCGAACCGATGACCCACGAGGCCGAGTCGGCGGCGTTGCTGCTGCGCATCTGTCTCGCCGTCAGTGAAGCCAGCGGCGCGGCCAGCCTGACCGACCAGATCGAAATCGTCACCCTCTGTTCGCGCTTCGGCATCGATCCCTCGGACTGCGGGCTCTACATCGACAAGCCCATCGACGAATTTCTCGCCGACAACGTGTCGTAATAACGCCATGAGAATTGTCATCACCGGCGGTGCCGGCTTTCTCGGCGGCCGTGTTGCCGATCGGCTGGCGGCCCTGGACGATATGTCACTAATTCTGGTCGACCACGTGGCGCCGGCAACCCCGCCGGCGGGGGCTACGGTGGTTGTCGATGACATCACCGGCGGCGCCTGGCTCGACGCCGCCTTCGCCGGGCCGGTCGATGGCATATTTCATCTCGCCGCCGTCGTTTCGGCGCAGGCGGAGACCGATTTCGACCTCGGCATGGCGGTCAATGTGGACGCCACGCGGGCGCTGTTCGAACGCTGCCGCGAACAGGCGACGCCGCCCCGGCTGGTCTTCCCCAGTTCCATCGCCGCTTTCGGCCCGATTGTCGGCACCGTCGACGACACCACCGGCAACCGGCCGCGCAATTCCTATGGTATCGAGAAAGCCATCGGCGAGTTACTACTGGCCGACTATTCACGGCGCGGCTCGATCGACGGTCGCTGCGTGCGCCTGCCGACCATCACCGTGCGCCCCGGCAAACCCAACAAGGCGGCCAGTTCGTTCGCCAGCGGCATTATCCGCGAACCCTTGAACGGCGAAGCCTCGGTGTGCCCGGTCGTCGGCGACCTGGAATTGTGGGTGGCATCGCCGCGCGCCGCCGTTGATGCATTGGTGCACGCCTTCGACACGCCAACGGCGGCGTGGGGCGATGACCGGTCGCTCAATGTGCCCGGCCTGACGACAACGCCGGACGCCATGGTGGCGGCCCTGGGTCGCGCCGGCGGGGACACCTCTTTGGTGAGCTTCGAACGGGATCCGGCCATCGAGGCCATTGTCGCCACCTGGCCCGGCCGCATGGAAACCCCGCGCGCCGACGCCATGGGCTTCCATCGCGACACCGATATCGACGCCCTGGTCCGTGCCTATGTGGAAGACGAACTCGGCGGTTAGCCCAACCCGTTGGCCTTCAGCGCCTTCTGACGTTCCGCCTCGACCTGATCGTGTTTCTTTTCGTAGGCGCCATGCAGAAGCTGTAACAGGGCGGCATTGCTGCCCTTGCCGTCACCCAGGCCCTCGACAATCTTCATGGCAACGAATAGGGCGATGCCCTCGAACTGAGCGCCGGTAAAGCCTGGGTCGGTGGCACTGAAAGCAAGCCCGGCGGTGTGGCTTTTGCCGGCGATCTCGTAGGTCACCGCCGCCACCGCGGGGATGCCGGTGGCCAGATTGTGCAGGCTACCCTGAATCAGACCTTCCTTGAGCACGAACAGATTGTACTTAGCGAAAATATCGAGTGCCGCCTTGACCTGTTGGGTTGCCGCCTTGGCGCCCTTGGCCGCTTCCTTGGCCAGGTTGAGGGCCGCGGTTGCGGTCGCCCGTTCGCCCAACGGCACGGCGACGCGGGGATCGAGATCGGTGGTGTCCGTCTGTTCGCCCTTCTTGATGCCTTCCAGCAATTTCTCGGCGGCGGCAAGCGAAACCTGCGCCGCCTTCTTCGAGGTCTCCTTGGCGGCGACGCGGGCGCCGTAGGTGATATTGGTCTTGGCGCACGATGCGTTCCTGCCGGGGTCCCAGACGCTCTTGTGCGAGGTACATTTGCGCTTGATCACGTCATACCAGGTACAGATCCGCTTTTTATAGTTGCAGGTGTGGATGTGTGATCTGTCCGAGGAGATGCCGCGGTCGAGAGAGTTGATGGTGCTGTTGAGACCATCGACTTTCCTCTGCGCCGCATTGAGCGCGTTGGCCGCCGACGCGCGTTCCCTTTTCACCTGGGCGCGGGCGTTGGCGATGGTCTTGTCCAAGTCATCGACCTTCTTCTGCGCCGCGTCGACCGCGTCGATCATGGCCTGCAGGTCACGGGTCATGCCGTTGAACGCGCTGGCGACGAATTTCTTGCCGTCGGTGCGCAACCACTTGGGAATGTCCGATTGCAGTTCAGCGCGGACCGACATGTCGAACTTGGCCAGTTCCGCCGGCGAGAATGAAAGCTTCGGCGTGATCACCTGTGCCTTAAGGTCGAACTTAATCAACGGACCATCGTCGAACAGCGTGTGGAACAGCATGCCGTTGGGGCTGACTCCCAGCTCGCCGGCCAACTCGGCCTTGAACAGGTTGATGTCGCCCTTGATATCAAAATGCGGCAGTTCCGGCGGGTGAAATTTAAACCCGGCATCCAGCGATGTGTTCTTCATGGCGACGGGACCGGCCTTGAAGTCATGCAGTTTACCGGCAACAGCGAGGCCGGTGGCATCAATCTGCGCCGAGAAACTTCCCAATGCTGAGTCTTTGTAGAGATACCAGACATCCCCCGCGAAACGCATGCCCCCACCGACGAGCTTCATCTCCGGCACATCAACGCCGGGCGAGGCAATGGCGAGGTCGAGGCCCGTGAACTTGACCTTGGCGGCCTTCTTGGGATCCGTCGGCTTACCGCCGGTGGCGCGGGCGACATTGTTGGCCATGATGACAAAGTCGCTGAAATCGAGCTCCGACAGTTTGCCCTCGAACGCGCCCTTGTCGATGACGCCGTCAATCACGCCGACCGCCGCCGTCACGTCGACCTCGCGGGTGCCGATATGCGACTTGCCGACAAACGTGATGTCGATCTCGGAGGTGACCGAGGCCTTGATCTCCATGCGGGTTCCCGGATCAAGCGTGAAGCCCTTGATGCCGAGCGCATCCGGCCAAGCCTTGTCCGTTTTCCCTTGCAGATCGATGGCCAGTCCGCCGGTGCTGTCCGCCTCGAAGTCGATGGTCAGGTCGAATGGGATGACCCGGTGCTTGGTATGAATATCGACCTCGGTCGCGATCTGGACGCCGAAATCTGTCTTGTCCGGTTCTACGCTGATGAATAATGACGACTGAAAATTACGCGGCAATTGCAGGAACTTGAGCGCCGGCGGCATGGAGATGTTCGGGATATCGGCGGCGATGTTGAGCGACGGCGGGCCGCCGAACAGCCCACCGAAGCCGCCAGAAAAGGCGATCGGCTTGCCGGCCTGACCGCTGAGCGCCGCCAGCCCCGCTCCGAACACGGCCGGATCGATGGCGGTCACCATGTTGAGACCGCCGGCGAGATGCAGATGGCCCGTCGACGCGCCATAAATCTTCTCCATGGCGGAGCGGGCGGCCGGCGGCAGATCGGTGACGGCGGCGTCGATCTTGTCGCCGCTGAGAACAATGGCGGCCTCGGCGAGGGCGACGTTCTTGAGCGCGGCGGCGGCCGGCCCCTGGAGCTTCACCAGATCGGTCAGCTTCAAGGTGTCGCGGAACATCGCCAGGTTCCAGCCGCCGTCCACTTTGAATACCACCGTGCGCAATCCGTTGAGCGCCTTGATGTCCTTGGTCACGCTGGTGCCGGCTATTTCGTTGGTTGAAAGAACCACATCGCGCAACGCGAACTTGCTGGCATTGGGCAGCCGATTGAGGCCGGGCAAATCGCTCAGCGGGATATCGGCGCCCAGCAGTTCGATGCCACCGCCGACCGAACCGCCGGAGGCACTGACATCGACCTTCACGGTCAGGTCCTTGATATCGCCGAGCGTGGTCACCCCGGTCAGCGCCAGTTCCTTCTCCGCGCCCATTTTGACATCGAAACCGAGGTCGCGAACGGTCAGCCAGTGAATGCCCAACGGGCGCGCCCACGACGCGGTTGAGGTAGCGGCAATTTCCACTGTCTTGGCGCCGGCCTTGTCGGTGACGCCGATCAACGCCTCGGTAAAATTGAATACCTTACCGTCATTGGTGACACGCGCCGATGAGGTCAGTTGCGCGCGGATGCCGTCCTCGAAACCCTTGAGATGCAAGGACGCCTCTGCCAATTGCACATGGCCGGGCAGTCCGGAAATATTGATCGCGCCGATCGGGATAGACAGATCCAGATTGGCGAGGAATTCCTTCGCCAGCGAACTGGACCGTTGAAAGATGCTGCGATCAAAACCACCGGACAGCGGCAGACCCTGGGTCGGCAGGCGGAATTGCGTCAGTAACTCAGCCGTCTTGCCGACCACCGCCGTGATGGCTTTGATATTGACCCCGGGCTTCAGTGTGATGTTCGTCGCGCCGACATAGCCGGCCACCGACGCCGGCAGCGAGGCGATATGACCGGCATCGGCCGTGGGCGCGATCAGGAAGGCCGTCTTGGCGAGGCGCAGATCGTCCAACGGCGTGCCACGAACCGCCGGGACATAGGTCGATAGCGCCAGTTCATCGTGCAGCAGCGCGACAACGGGCTGCCGACGCCCCGGCGGCGTGAACGCCACCAGCGTGGCACCGACGTTGGCGATCTTTATGCCGCCCTCGAAATATCCGGGCGACAGGGTTGGGTCGGTCAAGGTGAGGCTATCGAAACCGGGGATCGCCGGCAGGCCGATATCTGTCGGTTTGAAGCTCCCCTTGAGGGCGATGGAATAGTCGACCGCGCCGCCCTTGCCGGCGACGGCGTTGACCCGAACCCCCAGGTTCTTCTTCGCGCCGAGATCGACGATGCTGGTCAGCGCCAGTTGCTTGACCGCGCCGAATTTCACGTCGAAGCCGATATCGCGCAGGTCCATGCTGGCGATGCCCAGCGCGCGCGGCCATGTGGCGGTGGACGTGGCGGCGATCTCATAGGTCTTGGCGCCGCCGTGCTGACTGATGGCGATGGTCGCCTGGTCGAAAGGGAAGGTCTTGCCGGAAAACGTCAGCCGGGCCGGCGATGTCAGCGTACCGTCGATTCCATCCTTGGCACCCTTGATCCGAAGCACCGCCTCGGAAAGCTGCAAGGCCCTTGGCATGCCCGGGATCGACAACGCGCCGAGGGGTATTTTCAGGTCCAGATTGGCGAGGAACGTCTGGCCGAGCGACGATGGGCTGGCGAAGATACTGGGATCGAAGGCACCGCCGAGGGGCAGGCCCTTGGTCGGCAACCGCAGCGAGCGCAACAATGTCCCCGCCGTGCCGATGACCTGGGTCACCGCCTGAATATTGACACCGGCGGGCAGCGTCAGCGCCGTCGCCCCGGCATAACCGGCGACCAGACCGGGCAACGCCATGCTGATCCCGGCATTTTCCTTCGGCACGATCAGAAACGCGGTCTTGGTGAGGCGCAGATCATCCAGCGGCGTGCCGCGCACGGCGGAGACGTAATCGGACAACGCCAGACTGTCATGCAGCACGGCGACGGTATACTTCTCACGGCCCGCCGGCTTGAACGCCACAACCTTGGCCGTCGCGTGACCAATTTTGGCGGTGCCCGAAAACAGGCCCGGCGACAGCGTCGGGTCATTCAGCGTAATGTGATCGAGCCCCGGGACGCCGGGCAGCCCCAGATCGGCGAGACTGAATGCTCCCTTCAGCGTAATCGCATAGCTCGCCTGCTGCTTGCCGGTGAGCGTCGCCTCGAAATCGTGCACCTTTCCCCCGAAATTGACCTTGCCGGTAATGGCGTAGGTCGACGTCTTGGTGTCGAGCCGGCCCGAGAACGCGAGATCGCTCGGCGCCGCGCCGCTGAGCGGCAGTTTGAGCGGCGGACTGCTCTTCGCCGGTTTGCCGTCGAGGGCGAGAACATTCTTGGCGGCGTCGTAGGTCGCGGTCACCGGATCAAACGTGAGCGACTGGCCGGCCGCCAACGTCATCGACGTTTCCAGGCCCATGGCGACGGCGCCGTCCGTGCCCTTGATGCTGATCGACGACGCACCGAAACCAATAAAGCCGGGCCGCCACTTGGGATTGAGCGCCGGCAGCGGCAGCGTCAGGTCAAGCTGGTCTAGGAACGCCTTCTTGGCGGCGGCGGAATTGAGGCCACCCGAAAAGATGGAGGGATCGAGCGAGCCGCCGACCTTAGTCACATCGGCACGCAGGCCGAAGGCGCCGAGCAGCTTCGCCGCCGCGCCGATCAACTTGGCCTTGGCATCGATCTGTACGCCCTTGGGCAGTTTCAGCGGGGCCTTGCCGAGGATGCCCTGTAAGGCGCTCGGGATCGCCACCTGCTGCCCGGCATTCTGCTGTGGCACCGACAGCAGGGTCATGGACTGGAACATCAGGTTATCGAGCGGCGTGCCGTGTACCGCGTTGGAGAAATCGCCGAGGTGAAATCCGTCGATCACCAGGCCGATGTTGAAGGTCTTTTGCGCGACCGATTTGAAGCCGAACACCCGGGGCTTGACCCGGCCGCCGGCAACCGGCGGCAGAGTACCGCTGAATGACAGCGCATCCTTCTTTACCCCCGACACCTGAAGCCCACCCAGCCCGGGAGCATTCCACCCGGCAAGGCTTTCCAGACTGACCGGCGCCTGCGCCCCGGCCGCGACGGGCAACAGGGCAAGGATCGTTAGTGCAGCCACGAAAAAGACCGAGCGCCCGTGCTTGGCGTTCATACGCATTGGTAGTCGTGGCATGTGAATTCTCCTGACCTTGGGCACGGCGCCCGCCGATCCACTATGAATATTCGATTATCCTAATGCAAACGACGTGAGGTCAGGTTGCCGGCTCCAGCCGCAAGACCCGGCCAGGGTCGTTGTCGGTGAGCAAATAGATCAAACCGTCCGGACCCTGGCGGACATCGCGGATGCGCTCGCCCAGGTCGTCGAGCATGCGTTCCTCGGCAACGACCCGCTCGCCGTCCAACTCCAGCCGCACCAGCAATCGATACTTCA
>JAYOFM010000111.1:1096-11719 GCA_038117225.1 Rhodospirillales bacterium | reverse complement strand
ATGCGGTGCTGTTGGCCGGCTTCGCGGCTATTTCAGGGCAATTGAGGCTAGAATCGGTTGAGCTGGCCATCCGCCAGAAATTTCCCACTGCCATTGCCGACGCCAATATCGCCGCCGCTCGCGAGGCCTATGCGCTCGCCAAGGCGGCCTAGGAAAGGACGGACGCATGCTGAAGCAAACCGAAGGGTCGGTCGCGGTAGCCGAAGCGATCGCGATGTGTCGACCGGAAGTCATCTGTGCCTACCAGCCTCGCCAACCACACCGGTTCATGGCGCACGCTGATGCCGGTCTATGTCGACCGATTACCGCCATGCAATATCGCGTGCCCGGCTGGCGAGGATATACAGGGTTGGTTGATGCACGCCGAAGAGGGCGACTACGAGACCGCCTGGCGCGCGCTGGTCCGCGACAACCCGCTCCCTGGCGTCATGGGGCGGGTCTGTTATCACCCCTGCGAAGGCGCCTGCAACCGGGCACGGTTGGACGAGGCCGTTGGCAGCCGACCGGAGAATTCGAGGAATTGGAGGCTGATACCTTGATCCTGGCGCTCGGCCAGGACGTCGATACGTCCTTCCTCGAACGTGTATCGGGGGTCGACATCGCCAAGGACGGTGTCGTCGAGGTCGATGCGAACATGATGACCGGCCGTCCGGGCCTGTTTGCTGGAGGAGACATGGTGCCTGCGGAACGCACGGGCACCGTTGCCGTCGGTCACGGCAAGAAGGCGGCGCGGCATATCGACGCTTATCTGCGTGGTGAAACTTACGTCCCGCCGAAAAAACACGATCCGGCCACTTTCGACCGTCTCAACGCTTGGTATTACGATGACGCGCCACCGACCGTACAGCCGGCGCTTGAGGCGGTGCGCAGGCAATCAGGCTTCGACGAGGTTTTGCAGGGTTTAGACGAGGACTCGGCGCTTTACGAGGCTCGCCGGTGCCTGTCCTGCGGCAATTGCTTCGAATGCGACAACTGTTACGGCATCTGCCCCGACAACGCCGTCATCAAGCTCGGTTCCGGCAACCGCTTCCAATTCAACTACGATTACTGCAAGGGTTGCGGCATGTGCGCCGAGGAATGCCCTTGCGGTGCAATCGACATGGTGGCGGAGGCAAAGTAGCGGCTACCCGCCGCCAAATGCCTGCAGCCCCGTCTGTGCCCGCCCGAGTATCAGGGCGTGGACGTCGTGGGTACCTTCGTAGGTGTTGACGGTTTCCAGGTTCAACATATGGCGCATAACGTGGAATTCATCGGCGATACCATTGCCGCCGTGCATATCGCGCGCGACACGGGCGATGTCGAGCGCCTTGCCCGCTGAATTGCGTTTGATCATGGAGATGTTTTCTGGCGGGCAGGTGCCGTCGTCGAGCATACGGCCAACGCGTAGGCAGGCCTGCAGGCCGAGCGTGATATCGGTCTGCATGTCGGCGAGTTTCTTCTGCACCAACTGTGTGGCGGCCAGAGGGCGACCGAATTGCTTGCGATCTAACGTATATTGGCGCGCCGCGTGCCAGCAGAACTCGGCGGCCCCGAGGGCTCCCCAGGCGATACCGAAGCGCGCCTTGTTGAGGCAGCCGAATGGTCCCTTGAGGCCAGTGATGTCTGGAAACATATTCTCTTCCGGCACGAACACGTTATCCATTACCACCTCGCCGGTGATGGAGGCGCGTAGGCTGAGCTTGCCTTCGATCTTGGGTGCCGAAAGGCCTTCCATGCCCTTTTCCAGTACGAAACCGCGAATGACACCATCAAGCTTGGCCCAAATGACGAAGACATCGGCAACGGGGGCGTTGGATATCCACATCTTTGACCCGGTCAGCAGATAGCCACCTTGCGCGGTCTCGGCGCGGGTCTTCATGCCGCCGGGGTCGGAACCGGCATCGGGCTCGGTGAGCCCGAAACATCCGATCCATTCCCCAGTCGCCAGTTTCGGCAGGTACTTCTGCTTCTGCGCCTCGGTGCCGTATTCGTTGATCGGGTGCATGACCAGTGAAGATTGCACGCTGAGGGCCGAGCGGTAGCCGGAATCGACCCGCTCCACTTCGCGCGCGATCAGGCCATAGGCGACATTGTTGACGCCGGCGCCACCATATTCCTCGGGAATGGTCGGACCGAGGAGGCCGAGTTCACCCATTTCCCGCATGATTTCCACGTCGAAATGTTCATCTCGGTAAGCCTGAAGAACTCGGGGTTGAAGCTTCTCTTGGGAATAATCGCGCGCGGTGTCGCGGATCATCCGTTCATCCTCGTCGAGTTGCTGGTCGAGGTGAAACGGATCGTCCCACTGAAAGGGGGAACTCACGGACATAGGGGGCCTCTTGATTGATGTGCGGCCCGGCAGGGCCGGCGATTAGGGTGATTTCGGCAGGCTGACGCCTATCATACAATCGCGGGTGACCAGGGCCGCCAGGGCGTCTTCGTCCAAGCCCTCCGTTCCCGCGGGGCGCATGGGCAGAACCATGTAGCGCAGATCGGCGGTCGAATCATGCACGCGGACTTCCACGTCGTCCGCGATAATCGTGCCGAATTCCGCCAGGACGGCACGCGGTTCACGTATACAGCGGCTACGATAAGCACGCGCTTTGTACCAGTCCGGCGGCAGACCGATCAGCATGCGTGGGTAGCAGGAGCACAGAGTGCAAACGATGACGTTGTGGACCTCCGGCGTGTTTTCCATGGCGCGGATCGGAATATGTCCAGCGTCTATGTCCATTTCGGCCGCCGCCGCGACGACGTCAGCCAACATGCGGGCCTTGAATTCGGGGCTGGTCCAGGCACGGGCAACCATGCGCGCGCCGAGTGCCGGCGATTTGGCATCGATTTTTTCGATCTGCGCGCGCAATTCATCGGCACTGAAGATGCCTTTTTCTATCAGCAATTCGCCGACGGCTTCCGCCATCACCATATGGTGCGTAATTGGCCCGTCTTCGATATCCGGCTGATTGGGGTGCCGGTGTTCGTCGTCGTGAGCGTTGGGGTCGTTCGCCATGGCGTCAGCCTCTCTCGACTGGCTCAAGCCAGTGTTCGTAAATATCGACAACGGCGGTGTCGGCCGCCGGGCCAGCGTAATCCGACCAGATGTCCGCTTGATCAAATAATACTCGGTAAAGCGGCTGTTCTGGCTTTCCGGGCCGACCGTAGGCGAGTTCCTCGGGATTCGCGTGCGCCCCCATGTAATCGACGACTCGCCCTGATTTGCCGCGTACAAAATGGGGGGTGCGGACATGCCCGGGGGGGTGAGCTTCGCGTACGCGTACCGCGTCGCCGATGTTGAATCGCGTACTCACTCAACTTTCTCACGCGCCGCCAACCAGCGATTTTCCACTTCCGCCATCTTGCGGCCCAGCTCGTCCACATTGATCACGCCTTTTTCGATCATCATATTGGTGGTCGAAGAAATCCAACGCTCATAGTAGCTCAGCTGGTCGTAGGCCCCGGGGCCCAAATCCTCGATGCCGCGACGCAGTTCATCGACCCGCAACATGGCGCGCTTTTTGTCAGATAGCAGGCGCATGATTGCATCGACCCGCTTTTCCCATGGCGCGTAATCGTGTTCGGTTGCCTCGACCGGGCCGGCATCGTTGCCACCCATATCATGAATGCGCTGCATCGGGCCGCTCCCGGCTGGTCGTTGTAAATGTCTAACGGGTATCATGGGCAAAGGCTCGCATGGATTTTCGCTCGCCGCAAGACAGCGAAGATCGTGGTATAAATAATTCATAAAATCAATTATATAATATATTTATCTAATGTGAAACATCAGAAATAAACAAAAATCGTCAGCGCGGTATCGTGGACCCTTGAAACGCGCTCATCATAATTACGTCCGGATCAAGATCAGCGAACATGCCCGTCCCCTCTGGCCTGACCAGCTGCAATACACCCGTCGTTGGATCAGGAAGCATGCGGCGAAGATCGTCGATACCCTTTATTTCTAGTAATATTGACTGATCTGCGGTGCCGCTTTGCCACCGTACGCGAGGGGTGTCTGCCGGCGGGCGGCCGATAAAGGCAACTTTGCGTGTTGTATCGGAATAGGGTTTGCCGAAGCGTTCGACAAGAAATCCATATACGCGATCATAGTGGGCCGCGTTAAACAACACATAGACAGCATCGGCGATATTGGAACGATAGCGCACCAATGCCTTGGCGCCTCGATATAACGATGTGGAGACCGTGAAGGCGTCGGCTATTTCGGAGGGCCATGGCACCGCCTCAAGGCAATAGAAAGCGTCGGGGGCGTTGGGGCTGAAACAATCGTTGGTGCCCACGATGAATGCCATGCCCGGCGCAATGCCACCTGGTAGTCGCAACGGGCTGGCGCGTTCCAGGTTTCCACGCCTTTGGCTGTTATCGCTTCTCGAGCGGATGGAAAGTGTCATGTTGAGTCGGATAACTTCAGGGGCAGAGGCACGTTGACCAGTCGGCATTCGCGGCAGCGGAGGGGACTCCATAAGCGCGTTTTGGCCACCCATGAAACTGTCTGCAGGCATTTTCAGCGTTGCTTCCGTCGATATATCGTCCAGCGGCGGAACAGCGGGTGTTCGGGAAATTTCCGTCGTAACGACATCGTACCCCTTGAATAACGCGTCGCGAACATCGAAGTCGATGGCGGCTACCGGGTTAAACGGGTCAGCACTCACCGAAAACACAGGCCAAATGAACGGCACGCACAGCGCCAATAGGGTTCGCATAGCCCAGCGTGTAAATATCTCAACATTAGGGAGTTTGGGCGCTGTCATGATAACAGTTAGATTAACACGTGGATTTATTATCGCGGTCGGCCCGCAGCCGGCATCGGCGTGTGCTCGGCTCAATAAGGCAGTCGGGGGGGGCGGCACTAAGAGATTGATATTTATGCGGTTTATTATCTTTGTTGTCGATCTAAATGGTATCCGGGGATGAATGTAGGTGATGCCGGTCCGAGCGAACTTGAGTTGGTAGAAGCCCCTAAATCTGGCGAATCGGCGGTGTGCTCGACGAGCGAACGCTTGGCCGATGTGCTCGGCCCAATCGGTGCCGTTCAGCAATTACGCCTTGCCGAAGCGGTTCTAACCGCCGTTGATGAACCAGTCCTGGTCCTCGATGCGACGCTTGCGGTCCTCACGGCAAATCCCGCGTTTGCTCAGGTGACCGGGTACGATGTTGCGGATATGCGGGGCAAGCGTATCAGCACCTTAAATTCAGGCCGTCAAGACGGTGGGTTTTACGAGACAATTCGAGAAAAACTTATCGAATCCGGAACGTGGCAGGGGGAAATATGGCATCGATTCCTGAGCGGTGAGGTTATTCCGCACTGGGTATCGATGCATGCCGTAACCGGTGAGGACGGTACTGCCGGTCACGTCGTCGCGGCGTTCGGCGATGTTACGCAGCATCGTGGTGCCATGAATGACGCCGGTCACCCAGACGACCACGATCCGCTGACCGGTCTCGCCGGACGACGGCTGCTGCGTGACCGAGTCCACGTCGCGCTTCGTTCCGCCGCGGGCGCCAGACTTATGATGGCGGTATTGCTGGTCGATATTGATCAGTTTCACCGGGTTAACGACGCCTACGGCCATGGTGTCGGCGATCAGTTGCTGATTGAGACCGCCGAACGTCTGCGCCAATCCGTGCGTGGTAGCAACGTCATCGGCCGCATGCGCGGCGATCGGTTTCTCGTCGCCGTCGGAGATGTCGATGGTATCGAGGAGGTCAACCGCGTGGCGAGACGCCTCGCGGACGCCGTCGCACAACCGCTGTCCGTCAAGGGGCAACGGGATGACGTGGTCGTTACAGCCAGCATTGGTATCGCGCTTTATCCAGATGATGGCGAAACAGCCGAAAAGTTGATCCAAAACGCGGAATACGCAACCGACCAAGCAAAGCAGACGGGGCGAGGGACATATCAATTCTTCACCGCCGGCGCGAATGCCCGAGCGCGCGATCGACGTAGCCATGAAAACCGCCTTAAGCGAGCGGTAGAACATGAGGAATTTGCCGTCTATTACCAGCCGAAGATCAATCTGCGGTCGGGCCGCATTTCCGGCGTTGAGGCGCTGGTGCGGTGGCCGCAACGGGACGGAACCGTATTGCCGCCCGCAGAATTCGTCGATTTAGCGGAACGCAGCGGCCTTATCGTCCCACTTGGGCAATGGGTGCTGTCCCAGGCTTGTCACCAACTTGCTGCCTGGCATTCTGCTGGCTTTAAGGATTTGCACATGGCGGTGAACCTTTCCCCCGTTCAAATCACGGCACCGGATTTCCTCGCCAAGGTTATGCATGCGGTCGGCAGTGCCGGCATCAATGCGGGCAACCTGGAGCTGGAGATCACCGAAAGCTCGGTGATGGAATACGCCGACGAGGCAATCGCCGCGCTAGGGAGCCTTCGTGATCTCGGTGTGCGCGTGACCGCCGACGATTTCGGCACGGGATATTCGTCGCTCAATTACCTGCGCCGTTTTCCCATCGACTGCATCAAGATCGACCGGTCTTTCGTTGCGGAAATTGGTCGCGACAGCAGTGGCGCCGCACTGCCCGCGGCCGTCATCGCGATGGGTCAGAGCCTCGGCAAACGGGTCACGGCGGAAGGCGTCGAAACGCCACATCAGGTGGCCTTTTTGCGCCAGCATTGGTGCGATGAAATTCAAGGTTATATTTTTAGTCGCCCAGTCACAGCCGAAGAGGTCACGAACATGTTGGTGGAAGGCCGAACCCTATGAGTGGCGCGGCGGACATGGATGAGGAAGTGCGGCGATGTCTTTCGGCCGTCCAATTGCTGTCGCTCGATGTCGACGGCGTACAGACAGATGGGGGTGTTTATGTCGACGAGGACGGTCAGGTCAGCCGAAAATTCCACGTTCATGACGGCGTTGGTATTCAGCGGGTACGGAAGGCCGGTATCGAAATCGCCATGATTTCCGCGGGCAGTAGTGGCTCGATTGAACATCGGGCGAGCCGCTTGGGCGTAACTCATGTGTTCACGGGGGTTGAAGACAAACTGGCGACATTACGCACGTTGGCGGAAAAGCTTGGAATTCCCATGGAGAATATCGCCCACGTTGGCGATGATCTGAACGATCTGCCGGTGCTTGAAGCCATTGGCTGCCCAATGACCGTCGCCGACGGCATGCCCGAGGTGATTGCGGTTGCACGCTATGTGACGACAAGGCGGGGCGGTGACGCTGCGGTTCGCGAGGTCTGTGACTTGATCTTAAGAGCCCGCGAATCTTGCTAAGTCGTCGGCCAGATTAGGCACTCGCTGCCAATAGCGACGCATTGCCGCCGGCCGCCGTGGTATCGATACAAATTGCTCGCTCATGAAAATACGCCGTGGGCGAGATCATTTGCGTGATCAACGGTAGAATTGGCCCGTCCCGCTCGGCGAGGGCGACCCGGTACGGTCGAATATCGTCAGCGCTTCCCATTACGGCGACACCGGCGATGCCGTTTAGCACGGTGAGGGTTACCGGATCGACGCCGCCGTCTATTCCGACAATAGGCACGTTAGCTTCGGAGAATGGTCGTGATATAGCAGCGGCGTCTGGCGCAACGATAACGGCGCCTCCACCGAGTGCAATGGATTGAATTGCTTGGGCGAGGGCGGTCGCCGCGCCGCCATCACCGAGGCAGAGAAATACGCCGCGTGGGTGCAGTGTCAGGCGGTTGCTCTCGCCGGTCGGCCCGGGAAGTTCGACGGCTCGATTTGGTCGTTCGAGCGCGGCGGCGAGGGCGCGACGCGCCTCAACGTTGTTATCTGTAACTTCTAGAAGTTTCGAGAGCACCGGGGCACGGTCGTTACGTGTCGACCAGATCCCGGTTTTGAGTGTGCTAATGGCATTGTTAAGGGTGTATGCATCGATCAAATTTTCGGAAAAATGACCTCGCGCCTGATCATTGTCAGCATCGCAACGAAACCGAGCGACATAATTCGGGCCACCGGCCTTCGGCCCCGTGCCGGACAATCCCTCGCCGCCGAACGGTTGGGAACCGACGACGGCGCCTATTTGGTTACGGTTGACGTAGAGATTGCCGGCATGGGCGCCATCGACGATGTGCTGCACGCGATCATCGACGCGAGTGTGTAATCCGAATGTCAGGCCATATCCCGTCGCGTTGATGGCCGTTAGGACATCGTCCAACTGTTCGGCCTCGAAAGTCGCGAGATGGAGGATAGGGCCAAAAATTTCCCGATCGAGGGCTTCGATGCCACCTATGCGGTAAACGGCTGGCGAGACGAAGCGCCCCAGGTGTGCCGCGCGCGGTAGCGGTAATTTGTGAACCAGACATCCGGCGTCTTCTAGGCTAGCGCAATGGCTATCGATGACCCTCTGTGCATCGGCGTCGATTACAGGCCCAACGTCCGTCGACAGATGCCACGGATCGCCAATGCTGAGGGCGTCCATGGCACCCGTCAGCATGTCGACAATGCGTTTCTCGACGTCTTTTTGGACATAGAGCACCCGTAACGCGGAACAACGTTGCCCGGCACTTTGGAACGCGGAGGCGATGATATCCCGTACGGCTTGTTCCGGTAATGCGGTTGAATCGACGATCATGGCATTAAGGCCGCCAGTTTCGGCGATTAACGGCGCAGCGGGAGATGTATGACGGGCCATTGATCGATTGATGGTCCGGGCAACTTCAGTTGACCCGGTAAAGCAGACACCGGCAATTCCCGGAGCCGCGCACAAGGGGCCACCCACTGTAGGTCCATCACCAGGCAACAATTGGATGGCGGAGTCCGGAATACCGGCCGTCCGCATTAGCGACACGGCTTTTGCGGCGATAAGTGGTGTCTGTTCCGCCGGTTTTGCGATGACGGCATTACCAGCCGCGAGCGCGGCCGCGATCTGGCCCGTAAAGATGGCGAGTGGAAAATTCCAGGGGGAAATACATATGATCGTACCGCGTGCCGAGGCCGGATTCTCGGATTCGAGGCGCAGGGCATCAGCCGCGTAGTAGCGCAAGAAATCAACGGCTTCGCGAACCTCCGCGATGCCATCCAGCAGCGTCTTGCCGGCTTCGCGTGTTGCCAAGGCAAAAAACTCGGGCGCGTGGGTTTCGTATAGATCCGCGATCCGTAGGAGGCATCTTGCCCGCTCTGTCGCGGAGCGCGATGACCACACGGCAAATCCAGCTTTCGTGGCTTCAAGGGCTGCGGCGACGTGAGCGGGCGTCGCTTCCTCGACTTTCCCCACAATGTCGTCGCGATTTGCGGGATTATGTATCGTCCGTCGTTCCCCGTGTTCGGATACCGTGGCGGCGACCATCGGCGACGCCTGCCACTGATGGGTTTGGAATGGTTGCCGAGCATGTTCCAGATCGTGGACGGTGACGACATCAGTGATATCCCATCCACGGGCATTGCGGCGCCCAGCGCCATATAGATCGGGTGGAGCCGGGATGCTGGGATTGGCGATCTGGTCATCGAGTTCCTCGACGACGGCAAATGGATCACGTGCAATTTCTTCTGCCGACACCTCGGCGTCGACGATCTGATTGACGAACGAACTGTTGGCGCCGTTTTCCAGTAATCTGCGCACCAGGTAGGCGAGTAGATCGCGATGCGCGCCGACCGGCGCGTAGATACGACAGCGCGTTCCACCGCCCGTCAGCACGGCATCGTGCAAGGCTTCCCCCATGCCGTGCAGGCGCTGAAACTCAAAGGCATCGGTTTCGATCCGGCCGTCACGCGCCATCTGCCGCACGGCGGCGACTGTATGTGCGTTGTGGGTGGCGAACTGCGGATAAATCCGGTCCGTCATGCCAAGCAATTTACGGGCGCACGCGATATAGGAAACATCGGTGCAAACCTTGCGCGTGAACACCGGATAACCGTCGAGACCCATCACCTGGGCGCGCTTGATCTCGGTATCCCAGTACGCGCCCTTAACCAGGCGTACCATGATGCGGCGATCGAGCCGCGTCGCCAGCGCATGTAGCCAGTCAATCACATGGGCCGCGCGCCGACCGTAAGCCTGGACGACAATGCCGAAGCCGTCCCAACCAGCCAGTGCAGGCGCGGATAGGACCTCTTCAATGACGTCGAGTGACAGATCCAGGCGATCGGCCTCCTCGGCATCGATATTGAAACCCATCCCTGCGCTGCGAGCGAGCAAGGCCAAGGAAAGGGTTCGCGCCGTAAGCTCACGCATAACCTGTTCACGCTGGCCGAACTCGTACCTCGGGTGTAGCGCAGATAACTTAACCGATATTCCCGGGTTGGATCGCACTTCCGCGTGGCATGCCTTGGCGACCGCGCTGATGGCCTCTGAATACGCCAAATGGTAAGCGCGCGCATCGGCATCGGTCCGGGCCGCCTCACCGAGCATGTCATAGGAATAAGTATACCCCTCGCCCTCAAGTTCGAGAGCGCGCCGCATGGCCTCGTCAATATTTCGGCCGAGCACAAAATTGCGGCCCATTTCGCGCATTGCCTGGCCGACAGCGACGCGGACGACCGGTTCGCCGAGGCGGCGTACGAGGGCATGCAGAGCAGACGCGATGCTTTCCGTGTCTTCATGGGCGACAATACGGCCGGTCAACATCAGCGCCCATGTCGACGCGTTGACCAATGGCGAACTTGAATGACCAAGGTGTGTCCCCCAGTCGGAGGGGGCGATCTTGTCCGCGATCAAT
>JAYOFM010000111.1:764-1010 GCA_038117225.1 Rhodospirillales bacterium | reverse complement strand
CGTCGATTGTTTCCTCGTCGGGCACTCTCAACAACGCCTCGGCGAGGCACATCAGGGCGACGCCCTCCTTGCTGGAGAGGCCGTACTCGGCAAGAAAGCTCTCCATGATGTTGGGTCGCGACGTGGCGCGGACCGTGCGCACCAGATCAACCGCTGACGCGGCGATTTCGGCGCGAGCCGTCCGGGAAAGTCCGGCTGTGGCGATCAACTGGCTGGTCGTCGTAGCCTCGTCGGCAAGATAGGCGG
>JAYOFM010000111.1:0-754 GCA_038117225.1 Rhodospirillales bacterium | reverse complement strand
CGCGATGACGAATTTCAAGAAGTTGCGATGACATCAGGGTGATCTCCGTTCGGTCATGGAAGCCGATCTGGGCGAGAATGCACCAAACCAATCTATCTGATGTTATTTAATCTTAATGACTAATTTTATTGGAAAAAGTAACCAAAATGATCATTTAGTGAACTATGCATAAAAATATTCCCTGGAGAAACTGTGATGTTAGACGAATTGGACGATTTCGATCGACGGATACTTGCCGAACTGACGGTCGATGGTCGCGTAACCGTGACGGATTTGGCACGGCGAATCGGCCTATCGAAAACGCCGTGTCAGATTCGCATGAAACGGCTGGAACAACGGGGCTTTATCCGCGGCTATCGGGCTATCACGGACCCCGCCAAGCTTGGCGCTGGGCATATAGCCTTCGTGCAGGTCCGCCTGAGCGACACGACGTCGCCTGCGTTGGAAGCATTTAATGAGGCCGCGCGCGTTATGCCGGAAATTGAGCAGTGTCACATGATTGCCGGCGGATTTGACTATTTGTTGAAAGTGAGGACGCGCGATATCGCGGCATATCGGCGTGTCCTGGGGGAGCGATTATCCGCCATGCCCCATGTGTCACAGACATCCACGTTCGTCGTCATGGAAGCGGTCAAGGACGGCCCCGCAATCTAGCCGCGCCGAAAAGACCCTCGATAACGCATCAACCCACACCGGACAATAACGTCCCAATGACCCGCATTTCCTTTGCACTAGTACTCAAGCTCGCCTAGAT
>JAYOFM010000110.1:7503-12199 GCA_038117225.1 Rhodospirillales bacterium | reverse complement strand
TCGGTCCGTAGAACGCCCCTTCGCCAGGGTTCATGATGACCTCGACGCCGGCCGCCTTGGTGGCGTCCATCAGGGCTTTTTCCGCCTTGTCCCAAACCTCATCGGAACCGGCACGAACGGGCGGGCGATCGGAAAACTTGACGACGAAGTCATCGAACCCGAGATCGCGATAGATGGAGGCCAACAGGTCGATGAAAACCTTCGTCTCGTCCTCGATCTGATCCTCTGTGCAGAAGATGTGCGCGTCGTCCTGAACGAAGGCGCGGACGCGCATCAATCCGTGCAAGGCGCCGGACGGCTCGTTGCGGTGGCACGATCCGAACTCGGCCATGCGCAGCGGCAAATCGCGATAACTCGTCGTGCCCTGCTTGAAGATTTGCACATGACACGGGCAGTTCATCGGCTTGATGGCGAGAAAGCGGTCCTCGGATTCGGCGATGAACATATTTTCGCGAAATTTTTCCCAATGGCCGGAGGCTTCCCAGAGTGATCGATCGACCAGTTGCGGCGTGTTGACCTCGACGTAGCCGCCTTCTTCCAAGCGCTTTCGCATGTAGTCCTGAATGGTGCGGTAAAGCGTCCAGCCCTTGGGGTGCCAGAACGCGGCGCCCGCCGCTTCCTCCTGCAGATGGAATAGGTCCATTTCGCGACCAAGGCGTCGGTGGTCTCGCTTCTCGGCCTCCTCCAGCATGTGTAGGTAGGCCTTGAGCTGCTTTTCCGTCGGCCAGCAGGTTCCATAAACCCGCTGTAGCATCTCGTTCTTCGAATCGCCGCGCCAGTAGGCGCCGGAAACCTTTGTCAGCTTGAAGGCGTGACCGACACGGCCGATCGACGGCATGTGCGGCCCACGGCAAAGGTCGGTCCACTCGCCTTGCGTATAAATCGAGATGGGCTCGTCCTTCGGCAGATCGCGGATGAGCTGCGCCTTATATTTTTCGCCCTTATCCTCGAAAAACCGAATGGCGTCCTGGCGGTCCCAAACTTGACGGATGAAAGGCGCATCGCGATCAACGATGTCGTGCATCCGCGCCTCGATCTTCTCCAGATCTTCCAGCGTGAACGGGTCATCACGGGCGAAATCGTAATAGAAGCCATTCTCGATCGTCGGGCCGATGGTCACTTGGGTGCCCGGATAAAGCTCCTGCACCGCCTCGGCCAGCACGTGAGCACAATCGTGGCGGATCAGATCGATGCCATCGTCGTCCTTGGCCGTAACGATGGC
Organism: Rhodospirillales bacterium; assembly: GCA_038117225.1. GTDB lineage: Bacteria > Pseudomonadota > Alphaproteobacteria > Rhodospirillales > Casp-alpha2 > JAYOFM01. The sequence goes on along the minus strand of JAYOFM010000110.1, from coordinate 10,977 downwards.
GACGGTGGCGTCATTCTCAATCACTTCGGACAGGTCGCGCAGGGAGTCATCGACGCGCACGGCGAGCGCCGCCTTGGCCAGTCCCGGGCCGATGTCGGCGGCGATCTCGGCGCCGGTCACGGCGCCGTCGAATTGGCGTTTGCTGCCGTCCGGCAGGGTGATGGCGACCACGGTTAGAAGCTCCTCGGCACTAATCGACGGCGCGAACCGTCATTTTGGGCGGGCAACGCCCGGATTGCCGGCGGAATGTAGGCCGAACGGCGCCCCTGTCAAGCCAGCCCGGCATCTGGCGCAGCCATCATCTCGTCGCAAGCCTGCTGTACGTCGTCGAGTGACAGATCATCGAGACTCAGTCGTCTCAGGATCGCGACCCGTTCACCTCGTTGGGCACATAGCGCCGGGTCCGAAGCGTGGGAATATAACACCACCGATGGTGCTCCCACGACCGCGGCAATGTGCATCGGTCCCGTGTCGTTGCCGACGGCAACGGCGGCGCGGCGCGCCAAACCAGCAATTTGCAGTAGCGACGTCCGCCCCATCAGGTTGATCGCGGCACCATGAACGGTCATGGCGGCGTTCACCGCCGTTGCGTCGGCGTCGGCGCCGATGAATACCGGTGTGATACCAGCTCGCGTCAAATGGGCCGCCAGGTCACCGAATCGCGCCGCCGGCCAGCGTTTGTCCGGGCGGTGGGCGGCTCCGCCCGGGGCAAGCAGGGCGTAAGGCATCGGCAATTCGAATATGCCGATATCGGTATCTAGCCATTCCAGGTTCGGCGGCGGCACGGTGACGATACCGGCGATGGAAAGCTGTTCCGCCTGGCGTTCGCGGGTGTGCAGGGCGTCACGTCGGGGATTGGCGTGTGGGTGCGAGCAACCGGCGGCGATGCCCGACCATTCCGGCCGGCCCGCCGCTCCGAACAGTCGGAAATAACGGGAACTACGAGCCGAAGTCTGCAGGTCATAGACACGATCGAAGCCACCCGAGCGCAATCGTTTTGCCAGCGCCAGCCAGCGCAGCGGCTGCGTCCAACGTGGCCGTTCATCCAACCAAACAGCATCGAACAGGCCGCAGGCCTCGGCCAGCGATTGGAACGGCGCCGTCGTCATGAGGGTTAGTTGATCATTCGGATGATGGTCGCGGATCGCGGCGAACGGTGCCAACGCTTGCACGAAATCACCCAAGGCACCGAGCTTGATCACCAGAATGCGCCGCCCCGTGGCCACGGGGGATCAGGCCCCTGTCCGCGCCGCGAGAATTTCGTTGTAGACGTCGAGGGTCTTGCGACACATGTCGTCCTTGGAGAAATTTTCGCGCACTTGGGCGATGGCGCGTTTCGACAGCTTGTCCCGTTCGTCGGCGCTGAGCGAGAGTACGCGGTCGATCGTGGCCGCCAGCGCCGTAGCGTCACCGGGCGGAACCAGCCAACCGGTCTGGTTTTCGATGATGGTTTCCTTGGCGCCGCCGTGGTCGCTGGCGATCACCGGGCGGCCGAGCGCCTGTGCCTCGGCGATGACGCGGCCGAAGGCTTCCGGGTCGGTTGACGCGGAGACCATGACGTCGGTCAGCATGTAGGCGGCCGGCATATCGTTGCAGTGGTCGACGATGCGCACCACGTCGCCAAGTCCATGGCGAATGACACTGGCTTCAAGCTCCGCGCGATAGTCTTGGCGGCCCTGGTCGCTGCCGACCAGCAGGCAGACGATGTCCTTGCGCGCCAGCATGGCGATGGCTTCGATGAAGACCGTCTGGCCTTTCCAGCGGGTCAAACGGCCCGGTAGCATGACCACCGGCCGACCGTCGGTGATGCGCCACTCGTTGGCCAGCGTGATGACTCGTTCGGCGGAAATGTTCGCCTGATCGAAGCGCATCAGGTCGACACCGCGATGAATGACCCGAATTTTGTCGATCGGCACGCCGTAATAGCGACGTACGTGCCCAGCGATGAAATCAGAGATACAGATCACCCGCTCGCCCTTGGTCATGACCCCATTGTAGGCGCGCTTGATCCAGTTGCCGCGTGAATAGGTTCCGTGGAAGGTGGTGACGAACGGCACGTTGCAGGTTTTGGCGGCCTGCAGCGCGCTCCATGCCGGCGCCCGCGACCGGGCGTGGACAATATCGACGCGTTCGTCGCGAATCAGCTTGGCAAGCCGACCGATGTTCTTCCACATGACCACCGGGTTTTTCGAATGGACTGGCAGTTCCACGTGTTCCGCGCCGTGGCGGGACAATTCATACGCCAGTGCCCCGCCGGCCGAGGCAACGATGGCCCGCCCGCCAGCGGCGGTCACTGCCGAGGCAATTTCGATGGTGCCGCGCTCGACGCCGCCGCTGCCACCCAGCGCTGGCACGACCTGTAAAACGGTCGCGAAGCGATCGGCAATCACGGACGCCGCCCGGTCTTGCTCTTCCGGTGCCCCCGGGTGGGTGATATGGTCCGTGTCCGCGTTCATTGGCGAGACGGTAGCATGCTTCAACAAGGCGAAGAAAGCCACGCTGAACCTTCATTCCTAACCCGTGATGACGGCTCGACCATCGCCTACCACGCCCTAGCCGGCGCGGGACCAGGCGTGGTGTTTTTGACCGGGTTCAAGTCCGACATGACCGGTGGCAAGGCGCTGGCGCTGGAGGCCCATTGCCGTGACCGGGGCCAAGCGTTCCTGCGCTTCGACTATCAGGGACACGGACAATCGTCGGGTCGGTTCGAGGATGGCACCATTGGCCGCTGGGCTGATGATGCGGTGTTCGTGCTCGATTCCCTGACCGACGGCCCGCAGGTTCTAGTCGGGTCATCCATGGGCGGTTGGATCATGTTGCTGGCGGCTTTGGCGAGACCGCATCGGGTGGCGGGCCTGATTGGCCTCGCCGCCGCGCCGGATTTCACCGAAGACTTGATCCCGGCACGTCTGACAGCGGAGCAACGCCAGGCCCTGGCACGCGACGGCTACTGTGAAATTCCCAATTGTTATGATGACGAAGCGCCTTATCGCATTGAACAGCGTTTCCTCGACGAGGGTCGCAACAATCTCCTTTTGCGAAGCCAAATGGCGCTCGACATTCCGGTACGTCTCATCCACGGTCAGGTCGACGAGGACGTGCCGTGGGAGACCAGCTTGCGTATCATGGAACGTCTGCGAAGTGGCGATGTCGAGGTTCAAATCGTTAAATCCGCGGGTCACCGCCTGTCCGAGCCCCAAGACCTGGACCGGTTGTGCCGAACCCTGGATCGGTTGTTAGGAGAACTCGTATGACGGATGGTGTCGACAAATTGCTCAATGGTTATCGCCAGTTCCGTGACGGCGAATTCCAAACGAGCCGGCCATTGATTGAGGAACTTGTTGCCAAAGGCCAGCGGCCGCAGGTTGCTGTCGTTGCCTGTTCCGATTCGCGGGTTGATCCAGCAATCCTTTTTCACGCCGACCCAGGAGATTTATTCGTCATTCGCAATGTCGCCAACTTGGTGCCGCCGAT
>JAYOFM010000110.1:0-7493 GCA_038117225.1 Rhodospirillales bacterium | reverse complement strand
GTACTTTCCATGGCACCAGCGCCGCATTGGAATTCGCCGTTCTCGGTCTCGGCGTGCAGCATCTCGTGGTGCTTGGCCATGCCCACTGTGGTGGCATAAAGGCGATGATGAACGCCGACACCGACGACGACACCTACACATTTCTACCGTCATGGGTATCGATGCTTGCGGCCGCCTATCGGCGTGTCCTGGCGACAATGCCAAACGCCGACGATGCCGCCCGCACGCGAGCCTGCGAACGACATGCGGTGCTGGTGTCATTGGAAAACCTGACGACCTTCCCGTGGGTCCGCGAGCGTGTGGAATCCGGCGATTTACGGTTGCATGGGTGGTACGTGGATATCGCCACGGCAGAACTATCATCCTACGACTGGGAAGTTGGCAATTTTACGCTCGTCACCTGATTGCGAGATCTAGGGTCCCGCTTTAAGAAGTGCCTGCAAACCCTCCCGGTACGTGGGATAGGCGAGTTTCACGCCGAGCTCCGTGGCAAGCAGCGAGTTATCGACCAGACGATGGTCATTCCAGAAACTCAGGGCCATGCGCGACATGTTTGGCCGAGCGTCCTCGAAGTTGATCAACGGCGGTGGCTCGACGCCGAGCAATTCACAGCCGTAAGTGACGACATCGGCCGGCGCCGCCGGTTCGTCATCGCACACATTATAGATAGCACCGGGTCGTGGCCTGGCGATGGACGCCTCAAGGACGGTGGCGATATCCTCCACATGAATGCGCGAGAATTTGTGGTCCGGCTTGATGATGCGCCGCGCCGCGCCGCGCCTGATCTGGTCGAGCGTGCTGCGGCCGGGACCATAGATGCCGGCGAGCCTGAACACATGAACGGCGAGATCATGACGGGTGTTCAGTGCCAGCCAGTCCTGTTCCGCCGCTACCCGCCGTCGGCTGCGTTCGGAACTGGGACTTAGCGGTGCTGTCTCGTCGACCAGTGTGCCGCCGGTATCGCCATAGACACCTGTCGTCGACAGATAGCCGATCCATTCAACATCCGCCAAATTGGCGATGTCCCCGCCGTGGTGGTGGATAACGGGATCGCCGGTATCGTCTGGTGGTACGCTGGATAGGACATGCGTCGTGGCGCGCAGTGCCTTGCCGGTGTCGCTCAATGGCCGGTCGCGGTCGAAGGCATGCACCTCGATTCGCGGATCGAGGGTGATCGGATTGCCGTCTGGGTCGCGGCGTGTTCCGGCAACACGCCAGCCATGATCAAGCAGGCGTGCCGCCAGCGTTCGGGCGCTGAAGCCGAGGCCGAAACAGAACAGTCGTGGCGGGTCGCTGGTGCGCATCATCACCCCTTATTCCAGACGGCGACAGACGCGCCCGAATCCCTTATACCCCGACGTGACATGTTGGTACTCGGAAATTTGGCCCCATGAATATGCCGCGCGGCACCTCGCTGTTCGTTGGTGTGATGTTCTTCATGGCGCTGGTGTTCGCGTCGCCCCTTCGCGCCGCCGAAATTAATCATGCCCGCGAATACCAGACGTGCATGAAATTGGCACGCGCCAAGCCAGAGGAAGGGCTCGAATCGGCTCTTGCCTGGCGCGGCCTGGGGGGCGGCAATGCGGCCGAGCATTGCGTCATCGTCGCCATGATCGAGCTCAAATATTATGATGTCGCCGCGCGCCGGCTCGAGGTGTTGGCTCAGACCATGCGGCGAGAGGCGCCCCTGCGCGCCGATGTCCTCGGTCAGGCCGGTCAGGCCTGGTTGCTTGCCGGCGATGCGGTGCGGGCGGAAGCCAATCTGACGGCGGCGCTGGGCCTCGTGCCCGGCCATCCAGACCATCTGGTTGATCGTGCCCGCGCCCGCGCCGCCATCGGCGATTACCGGGGATCGGTGGCGGACCTGGATAACGCCATCGCCGCCGATCCCCGGCGCGCCGACGCCTATGTCTTTCGGGCCGCCGCGTACCGGTATCTCGACGAGCGATCAAAAGCCTTGGCCGATGTCGAAATGGCCCTGCGCCTCGCCCCGGATGATGGCGAGGCGTTGCTGGAACGCGGGATTTTGAAACGCCTCGCCGGTGACAATGACGGCGCGCGCCGGGATTGGGTGCGGGTGCTGGAACTGTTTCCTGATTCGGAACCCGGCCGTTTGGCGCGCGCCAATATCGAGCGTATGGATATCAAGCTGGAATAAAGATGCCGGTGTTGCCCGCGCCTTAAAAATCGAGATCGGCGTAGTGCTTCGGGGGTGGTTCGCCAGGGATGTGGTCATCCAGGATCGGCCGGAAACTCGGCCGGGACTTGATCCTGGCATACCATTCCTTGGCCGGCTCGTGATCGGCCCAGGGCACGTCACCCAAATAATCGATGGTCGATAGGTGCGCCGCCGCGGCGATATCGGCGAGCGAGAATTCATCGCCCGCCAGCCATTTTCGCCGTTCGATCAAGAAGGACACGTAATCCAGGTGAACATGCACATTGGCGAGGCCAGCGCGAACGGCGCGTGAATCCGGCGCGCCCCGTCCGAGGAAGCGTTTCATGATCTTCTCGCCGACCAACCGTTCCGTCACCTCGGCATTGAATTTTTCGTCAAACCAATTGACCAGCCGGCGGGTTTCCGCGCGTTGCAGGGGCTGGCGACCGATCAACGGCGGTTCCGGGTGTATCTCGTCGAGGAACTCGCAGATGACCAGACTGCCGGACAGCGCGGTGCCTTCGGGCTCGACCAGAACCGGCACCTCGCCGGCGGGATTAAGCGCCAGGAACGCCTCGCGTCGGTCCCACACGTTCTCGGCGCGCATGTCGAACTCGAGTCGCTTTTCCGCCAGCGCGATGCGGACCTTGCGGCAGGTTGGCGACAGCCAGAGATGATAAAGTGTACGCATGCGTGTCGCCGGTTGGTCTCAGCTATGTGATGGCGGGGCAAAAATCGAAGCGATCACGATCTCTTCGCTTTATCGTGAGGTGGATTGCCTTATTTTCGCCCGCATCTGATATCATATGACCAAGGAATGGCAATGACGCCACTGTCGGATACGCGACGGCGGCACAAACGGACCGAAGGGTGGGACCACGACATGCTGATCAGGATCGCCAAGGCTTCCGACGTAAAATCTTCCGAAATCACGCCGCGCCCGCTGTTCGAGTCGCGTCGACGTTTTATCCGAGGTGCCGCCACCATCGGCGCTGGCGCCATCGCGGCCTCATTGCCCTTCGATCGGGCAATGGCGAAGCAAGGCGACAAACTGTCCGGGCTGGCCAAGACAAAATGGACGGCCGAGGCGCTGGGCGAAGCCGACAAGCCGACGCCATATGACTCGGTCACCAGCTACAACAATTTTTATGAATTTGGCACCGGCAAGAGCGATCCCAAGGAAAATTCCGGGAACTTCAAGACCGACCCCTGGACCATCAGCGTCGAAGGTGCGGTGGAGAAGCCGGGCGAAATCTCGTTTGAGGACTTGACCAAGCCACACAAATTGGAAGAGCGCGTTTACCGCATGCGCTGTGTCGAGGCCTGGTCCATGGTCATCCCTTGGGTCGGTATTCCGTTGGGCGACGTATTGAAACGCTTCGGACCGACATCGAAGGCCAAGTACGTCTATTTCGAAACGCTGGTCGATACGGAGCAGATGCCCGGTGTGCGCCGGCCCGTTTTGCAGTGGCCCTACAAGGAGGGCCTACGCATCGACGAGGCGATGAATCCGCTGACGTTGCTCGGCGTCGGTCTCTATGGCGAGGTCATGCCGAACCAGAACGGCGCGCCAGTGCGGCTGGTGGTACCGTGGAAGTACGGCTTCAAGTCGATCAAATCGATCGTCAAGATCAAGCTGCAGGAAGAAACACCACCGACGTCGTGGAGCGCCGCGGCGCCGCGTGAATATGGCGTCTATTCCAATGTCAATCCGAAGGTCAGCCATCCGCGATGGAGCCAGGCCAAGGAACGCCGGATCGGCGAGTTCTTTAAGCGCCCGACATTGATGTTCAACGGTTACGAGGAAGAGGTCGCTTCGATGTATACCGGCATGGATTTGAAGAAACTGTTCTAGGCGGCGGCAAACGGTGATTCCGGCGCCGACCCTACAATGACTCCCGATACCCGTATCCGATGGGTCGCCAAACCTATCGTTTGGCTGCTGTGTCTGGCACCGCTCGGCTGGCTTGGCTGGTTGTTCTATTCGGGTGGCACCGGTGCCAATCCGATTGAATTCACCAATCGATTCCTCGGCGATTGGGCATTGCGTCTTCTGCTCATCGCGCTTGCGGTGACGCCGCTGCGAGCGTTGACCGGGATCAATCAATTACAGCGTTTTCGCCGGTTACTCGGACTATTTGCCTTCTTCTATGTGGTTCTACATGTCACCAGTTATGTGGTGCTGGATAACTTTTTTGATTGGAAGACAATCTGGGAAGATATCATCAAACGTTGGTACATCACCGTCGGCATGGCGGGCTTGCTGGCGCTGACGCCGCTCTCCGTGACCTCGACGCAAGGCTGGATCAAACGTCTCGGCAAGAACTGGGTGAAGTTGCACCGTTTTGTTTATTTCGCCGGCGCCGCCGGGTGCCTGCACTTTTTCATGATGCGCAAGGGTTTCCAGTACGAACCGCTGGTCTATGCCGGTATCCTCGCCGTCCTACTCGGCTGGCGTGTTGCTCAATGGATGAAAAAGAAACGCGCGCGCCGGCCCGCTGCCGCCTAGTGGGCTTCGTCCCAGTTATCACCGACGCCCGTATCGACCACCAACGGCACCGAGAGATGAGCGGCGCCCTCCATGACGCCGCGCACCAGCTCGGTGGTGGCATCAATTTCGTCCTCCGGCACTTCGAAAATCAGTTCATCGTGCACCTGTAACAACATGCGTGCGTTCAACCCTGCCTTGGTCAGCGCCGGCTGTAGCCGCACCATGGCGCGCTTGATGATGTCGGCGGCGCCACCCTGGATCGGCGCGTTGATCGCCGCTCGTTCGGACATCCCGCGCATATTGGGATTGCGCTCGTTGATCGAGCGGAAATGGCATTTGCGGCCGAATGGCGTCCTTACATAACCGAACTTCTTGGCGTGCTCCTTGGCTTCGTCCATGTAGGCACGGATGCCCGGATAGCGTTCAAAATAGGCCTCGATATAGGCGCTGGCTTCCGTGTTGGAGATTCCCAGCTGGCGCGCCAACCCGAAACCGGAAATGCCGTAAATAATGCCGAAGTTGATGGCCTTGGCTTGGCGGCGCACCATCGGGTCCATGCCTTCGACCGGCACGCCAAAGACTTGACTGGCGGTCATGGCGTGAATGTCCAGCCCTTCGGCGAACGCTGTTTTCAAGGAATCGATGTCGGCGACGTGGGCAAGCAGTCGAAGTTCTATCTGTGAGTAGTCGGCGGACAGCAGCTTGAACCCCTTTTCCGGGACGAAGGCTTGCCGGATCTTGCGGCCCTCTTCCGTCCGCACCGGGATATTCTGCAAGTTGGGATCGTTTGAACTAAGGCGTCCTGTAGATGTGCCGGCCTGACCGTAGCGTGTGTGAACGCGGCCGGTCTCAGGATTGACCTGCCCCTGCAGGGCGTCGGTGTAGGTACTCTTCAATTTTGTCAGTTGCCGCCATTCCAACACCTTGACCGGTAGATCATGGCCTTCGGCGGCGAGCCCTTCGAGCACGTCGGCGCCGGTGCCATAGGCGCCGGTCTTGCCTTTCTTGCCGCCGGGCAGACTCATTTCATCGAACAGGATTTCGCCCAATTGCTTCGGTGAGCCGACGTTAAAGGCACGCCCGGCGAGTTTGTGGATGGCGTCTTCCAGATCGTGGGCGCGGGCCTCGAAATCATCGGACAGGCCTTTCAGCACCGGCGCGTCGACTTTGATGCCGCGCCGTTCCATGGCCTCCAGCACCGCAACCAGGGGGCGTTCGAGGGTCTCGTAGACGGTGACCATGTGTTCCTCGACGAGACGCGGCTTGAATACTTGATGCAGCCGGAGCGTCACCTCGGCATCCTCGGCGGCGTAGTCCAGCGCCTTGTCCAGCGGTACCTGATCAAAGGTAACCTGATTCTTGCCGGTGCCCGCGACCTCGGCGTATTTGATCGGCGCATGATCCAGAAAGCGTTGCGAAAGCTCGTCCATGCCATGGCCGTGCAATCCGCCCTCCAGCACATAGGACAGCAGCATGGTGTCATCGATCGGGGATACGTCGATTCCTTGGCGACTGAGGACCTGGCGATCGTATTTCACGTTCTGGCCGATCTTCAGCACCCCGGGGTCTTCCAGCATCGGCTTCAGGATGGCCAGGGCCTCGGCCATGGGAATTTGCTTCGGTGCGTCGTCATCACTTTCGCCGCCGCCATCACCCAAATCGAACGCCCCCTGGCCCCCGGGAGTGCGGTGGCCGAGCGGGATATAACAGGCGCGCCCCGGTTCCACCGCCAGCGACACGCCAACCAAGTTGGCGATCATGGAATCGAGCGACGTGGTTTCCGTATCGACTGCGACGGCACCGACGCGCGTTGCCTCGTCGACCCAGGCCCGTAGCGCCGCCACGTCCTGCACGAGTTCATACGCCGCACCGGCGGCCGGCGTCGTACCAGGAACCGCGGTAGCGCCCGCCTCGCCGTCGTCGACGCCGAATTTGGCGCACCAACTGGCTGACAGGGTCTTGAAGGACTGTTCCTCAAGGAATGGCAGCAGCATCTCGGCGGTCGGCAGCCGCTTGGCGAAGTCGTCGAGGCTCGCGGCTAACGGCACATCATCGCGTAGCGTGACCAACTGGCGTGACGTGCGCGCCATGTCGGCCTGCTCCATCAGGTTCTGGCGCCGCTTCGGTTGCTTGATCTCCTCGGCGCGGGCAAGCAGCGTATCGAGATCGCCATATTCGTCGATTAACTGCGCCGCCGTCTTGACGCCGATGCCTTGGACGCCGGGAATGTTGTCCGACGAATCACCGGCCAACGCTTGTACGTCGATGACCTTGTCGGGGGCGACGCCGAATTTCTCCATTACCTCGGCGGGGCCGATGACACGATTTTTCATGGCGTCCAGCAAATGGATGCGCTCGCTGACCAATTGCATCAGGTCCTTGTCGGATGAGACGATGGTGACTTCCCAGCCACGCGCCTCGGCCTGGCGGGCATAAGTGGCAATAATGTCGTCGGCCTCATAACCCTCCAATCCGATGGCGGGTACGTTGAAGGCTTCGGTGGCGTCACGCACCAGCTTGAACTGAGGTATCAGGTCTTCGGGCGGCGGTAGCCGATGCGCTTTGTATTCGGGATAGATGTCATTGCGGAAGGTCGTCCGGCCGCGATCGAAGATGCAAGCGATGTAATCCGCTTCGGTATCCTCGATCAGTTTCATGACCATCTTGGTGAAGCCGAAGACCGCGTTCACCGGCGTGCCATCGCCCCGCGTCATTGGCGGCAGGGCATGGTAGGCACGAAAAATAAACCCCGAACCGTCAATCAGATAAAGATGATGCACGTCGTCGTCCATGGACCGGTTCCTCCCGCAAAATACTTTCACCCTTATTACGCTGTCGACGGCG
>JAYOFM010000109.1:2511-12210 GCA_038117225.1 Rhodospirillales bacterium | reverse complement strand
TTCGTTCCTCGCCACTGTGTATCCGTCCTGGCGGGCGGCGCGGCTCGATCCGGCTGAAGCCCTTCGCTATGAGTGACGCCGCCGACACGCTCGCCTCATCGGGGCCGCCAGCATTGCGCCTGAGCGGCATCAAACGGACGTTTCGCCAGGGCCGTACGGAATTGCACGTTCTGAACGGCGTCGACCTGACCATTCGCGCCGGCGAGGTCGTCGCGCTCGTCGGGCCTTCCGGTTCAGGAAAGTCGACCCTACTGCATGTTGCGGGCCTGCTGGAAACACCGGACGCAGGCAACGTGGATATCTGTGGCGAAGCCTGCAGTGGTCTTAATGATGATAATCGGACCATGATCCGCCGACACCACCTCGGCTTCGTCTATCAATATCATCATCTACTGCCGGAATTTACCGCGATCGAGAATATTATCGTGCCGCAAATCATCGCGGGGTTAAATTGGCGAGAAGCGCGCAAGCGTGCCGGTGAATTGCTCACGACGATGGGACTTTCGGATCGCGAGAGTCATCGACCAGCACGGCTTTCGGGCGGCGAACAACAACGTGTCGCCGTCGCCCGCGCCGTCGCCACGGCGCCGGATTTATTACTTGCCGACGAACCGACCGGCAATCTGGACCCGAAGACCGCCGACGAGGTGTTTAACGTAATGCTCGGTCTAGCGCGAGGCGCCGGGTTGGCCGCCCTGGTCGCCACACACAATCCGGCGCTGGCGGCGCGCATGGACCGGACCGTTCGACTGGAAGACGGGGTGCTCGTCTAGTTCGCCCCCTTGAGCCATAAAAGTTGTGGATAAATCCGTGGAAAACCCCAACATGTGGTGACATCTGATGCCACGTGTGGAATGCTCTCCGCCATGGCTCACGCTGATTTCGTGCACCTCCGCGTTCACTCGGCCTACTCGCTCTCCGAAGGGGCGTTGCCGATCAAGGAACTCGTCTCGCTCGCCGCTGAACTTCGCATGCCGGCAGTCGCCGTGACGGACACTAATAACCTGTTTGGCGCGCTTGAATTTTCCGCCGCGGCGGCTGAAAAGGGCGTACAGCCGATCATTGGTTGTCAGTTGGCTGTCGCGCGCGACAGCGTGGACGAAGCCGCCGTGCGCCCCGGCGCCGCAGCCAACATGACGCCCGACGCGGATCCGCTGGTTCTGCTTGCCCAGAACGATGTTGGTTATCGCAATCTGTTGAAGCTTTTGGCGAAAGCCTATCTTGGCGACGAGGACGCACCCACCGACCCGATGGTCGGCCTGGGCGATCTGGCGGCGCACGGCGAGGGTTTGTTGTGCCTGACGGGCGGCGCCTCTGGTCCCGTGGGCCAGCTTCTGCAGCACGGCCAATCGGAAGCTGCGGAAGCACTAATGTCCCGTTTGATGGCGGCTTTTCCCGAACGGTTATACGTGGAACTTCAGCGTCACGGACTCGACGCCGAACGGATGACGGAAGCTGCCTTCATCGACCTTGCCGACAAATACGATTTGCCGCTAGTCGCGACCAACGAGGCGTTCTTCTCCACGCCCGATTTTCACGAAGCCCATGATGCGCTGATCTGCATTGCCGAAGGCACGTTGGTAAGCCAGGACGAACGACGCCGGCTAACCGCCGACCACTATTTAAAATCGGCGGCTGAAATGCGGGCCCTGTTCGCCGATCTACCGGAAGCCATCGACAACACCTTGGTGGTGGCCCAACGGGCCGCATTCATGGTCAAGGGCATCGCACCCATTTTGCCGCCCTATGATTGCGGCGACGGCATGAGCGAAGCCGACGAACTGCGCCGCCAGGCGATCGAAGGTCTCGATCATCGTCTCCAAACGCAGATCTGGACTGAATCCATGACCGATGACGAGGCGCGCGACGCAGCCGCAAAACCATACCGGGAACGCCTCGATTTTGAGCTCTCCGTGATTAATGAGATGGGTTTTCCAGGTTATTTTCTGATCGTCGCCGACTTCATTCAATGGGCCAAACGCAAAGGAATTCCCGTGGGACCTGGGCGTGGCTCCGGCGCCGGGTCGGTGGTTGCCTGGGCACTGACGATCACCGATCTCGACCCCTTGCGTTGGGGCTTGCTATTTGAGCGATTTTTGAACCCGGAGCGCGTGTCGATGCCGGATTTCGACATCGATTTCTGCCAGGATCGCCGCGATGAGGTGATCCGATATGTACAGGGAAAATACGGACGCGATCACGTCGCCCAGATCATCACCTTCGGAAAACTTCAGGCCCGAGCCGTTCTGCGCGATGTCGGCCGGGTCTTGGAAATGCCCTACGGGTATGTCGACAAGATTTGCAAACTTGTGCCCAACAACCCTGCAAATCCGGTGACCCTCAGCCAGGCGATCGCCGGCGAGGCGCAACTGAAAAGCATGATCGCCGATGACCCGCTGGTCGCCCGGCAAATCGAAATCTCTCTGAAACTCGAAGGGCTCTATCGCCACGCGTCGACCCACGCCGCCGGCGTCGTTATCGGTGACCGACCTCTGGAACAACTGATCCCGCTCTACCGGGATCCCCGTTCCGACATGCCGGTATCGGGCTTCAACATGAAGTTCGTCGAAAAAGCCGGTCTGGTGAAGTTCGACTTCCTGGGTCTCAAGACGCTGACGGTATTGGCCATGGCGGAGAAACTGGTGCACGAGCGCGGGGGCAATGTGGATATCGCCAACTTGCCGCTCGACGACGCGCCGACCTACGCCATGATCGCGCGTGGCGAGACGACCGGTGTGTTTCAGTTGGAAAGTTCCGGCATGGTTTCTGTTCTCAAGGGCATGCGGCCCGACACCTTCGAGGACATCATTGCTATCGTCGCTCTCTATCGTCCCGGCCCCATGGACAACATTCCGTCCTATATCGCGCGCAAGCATGGCCAGGAAGAGCCGGATTATCTCTACCCCACCCTGGAGCCCATTCTGGCCGAGACTTTCGGCATCATGATTTACCAGGAACAGGTGATGCAGATCGCGCAGGAATTGTCGGGCTATTCGCTTGGCACCGCTGATCTGCTGCGCCGCGCCATGGGCAAGAAGATCCAGGCGGAAATGGATGAGCAGCGCCAAGTCTTCGTCGATGGCGCCGTTGCCCGAAACGTCCCGGAAACCAAGGCGTCGGAAATCTTTGATCAAGTAGCCAAGTTTGCCGGTTACGGTTTCAACAAATCGCACGCGGCGGCCTATGCCCTGGTGGCGTATCAAACCGCCTACATGAAGGCCAATCATCCGCTTGAATTTATGGCTGCGTCTATGACGCTGGACATGCACAACACTGACAAGCTGAATGTTTTTCGACAGGAACTGGACCGCCTCGGCATCCCCGTTCTGCCGCCCGACATCAATCGATCTCAGATTGCATTCTCGGTCGAGGGCGGTGCCATCCGTTACGCTCTGGCAGCTGTCAAGAACGTGGGCGGCGGCGCCATGGCTGCACTCGTCGCGGCACGCGAAGAAGGCGGTCGGTTCGAGAGCCTTGCCGATTTCACCCGCCGCATCGATCCGCAGCAGATCAACAAACGTGCCTTCGAAAACCTCGTCCGCGCCGGTGCCTTCGACGGCATGGAGGCCAACCGGCGAAGGACCTACGAGGGGGCCGAAACTGTGTTGCGTCACGCCACGTTAGCCAGCCAGGATCGCAATTCCAACCAAATGGGGCTGTTCGGCGGTGCGGCCGAGGTAGCGGATAGTTCCGCCAACACCATCGTTCTGCCCGATGTGGCGGACTGGCCGAGTATGGAGAAGCTACGCAATGAATTCGAGGCGGTTGGGTTCTATCTGTCGGCCCATCCGTTGGACGCCTTTGCCAAGAGCCTTGAGCGAATCAAGGTGGTTTCGTCGGCCTCAGCGCTCGCGGCAACCCGCGAGGGCGCGGTTAAGCTCGCCGGCACGCTGATCGCCAAGAAGGAACGTACATCTGCGCGCGGCAACCGCTATGCATTTCTGCAGTTTTCCGATTCAAGCGGCGTCTTTGAGGTGACTGCATTTTCCGAGGTGCTGTCTGACGCCCGTGAGTTCCTGGAAATCGGGACCTCGGTGCTCATTCGCGCCACGGCTCAATTGGACGGCGATACCATCAAGTTTCTCGCCCAAGGACTGGAACCGATCGAGCTGGCTGTCGCCAACGCGGCATCCGGATTACGCATCATTGTGGCGACGTCGGCACCGTTACCGGCACTGCAGCAAATTCTCGACCGCGAGGGCAGGGGACGTGGCCGCGTGGAGGTGGTGGCGCGGCCCGATCCATCGACGGAGGTGGCCATGGAACTCAGCACCACCTATACCATCACACCGGCCATTTTGACTGAGGCGCGTACACTTCCCGGCGTTCTGGATGTGGTCGAAATCTGACTTTTTCGCGCATAATTTGTATAATGATGCCCGCGACAAGGTAGCCCCGATAGGCCGAGGTTGAATGATGTGCCGCGAACTGGCGATTGAAGGCGATTGCGTTTGGAGCGGGGACGCCGTCAAGGATGAGGGGCGTTGGCGCTTTCCTCTTGAGGCCAATGAAATCGCTGAGATCGATTCCGCTTTGACGGCTTTCACCCAGATGGACAAATCGTGGCCTGAAATGCGTGCTGTCGATTTTCCGTTGCCCGGACTTTCTGACAAGCTAGCGGCCGCTGCCGAGGAATTGGAAAACGGTCGTGGGCTCGCGTTGATTTCAGGGCTGCCGGTGGCGAATTACGCGCCCGACGCGCTGCGTACATTGTGGTTCGGCATAGGCCTTAATCTCGGCCGGCCAGTCTTTCAAGATTGCCATGGCCTGCTCATGCGTGAAATTCAAGACACACGGGAAGATACCGACAGCCGTCTCGGCCACCGCTTGACGGCTCGTGATGGTTCAACGTTCACTTCGTCGAAGGCGCGTACTCTATCGAGTGGCCCGCTGCGTTTTCACACCGATCGCTGTGACGTGGTCGGGTTGATGTGCGTGCGTCAGGCGACAAAGGGCGGCATCAGTCAAGTGGTGAGCGCACCAGCTGTGCACAACGCCATCAGACAACGCCATCCCGACCTGTTTGATATTCTCTATGAACCGCTGTACCGCTCACGCCTCGGCGAGGAACATGGTGGAGAGACGAAAATCTACGCTCTTCCGGTCTTTGGTCAACATAACGGACGTTTTTCTTCTCATTATTCACGCACCTATGTCGAAGCGGCGCAGGAACTCGCCCATGTGCCGCGAATGACCAATGACCAGTGGCGCGCCGTCGACACACTGCACGACGTGGCGAACGAACTGAGTTTCGAAATGCGATTTCGTCCGGGCGATATGCAGTTCCTCAACAATCATGTCATCTACCACGCCCGCACGGCGTTTGAGGATGATTCGGACGTCGATCGCATAGGCGGACGGCTCTTGTTGCGCCTATGGCTCGCCATGCCGAACAGCCGCGCGCTACCGGAAGAGCACGCCGTGCTTTGGGGCGATGTCGGCGCGGGCGCCTACCGGGGTGGTATTGCCCAGGCGTGAGATTCAACGCGCGGCCTCGATAGCAGCCAATTTGCGACCTCTTTACAAACACTCGCATCGCTCCCTACATAGTTAGGTATGGAGAGCGATTTTGGATTTGTTTTTAAGTTTATCGCTTTCGCGGTCGTCTGGATTTTTCCCGTCATCGCGGTGGTGGTAATTTTTGTTGGATCGCGGCGCGACAACGTGGCGGAGCGGGAATTTGATGACGCTCATGCCAGCAACGTGATCCCGTTCCCCCGCGATCATCTGGCTCGCTGACGAGGGGCGGTCGGCTGCGGCGCCACACAGCGTTCACACCCCTTGCAAATACCTCTCCCAGGCTATAGATAACCCCCACTTCACACGCGGGGACGCGGCCGGCGGCGCAAATTCGCCGTTCTGGTTCGCTCCGGTGCCGAGGCTGGGAAATCCTTCCCGTCCGGCGACCCCTGCGGCGGCTCGAACCGGAAAAGGATAGAAACCCATGGCGCTTCCCGCCTTCAGCATGCGTCAGCTCCTGGAAGCTGGCGTTCACTTCGGCCACCACACTCGCCGTTGGAACCCGAAGATGGCCCGTTACATCTTCGGCGAGCGCAACAATATTCATATTATCGATCTGCAGCAGACGGTGCCGCTCTTGCACCAGGCCATGGTCACCGTGCGCGGAGTTGTCGCGGCCGGTGGACGTGTTCTGTTCGTTGGCACCAAGCGTCAGGCGCAGGACCACATTCGCGATGCGGCGCGCCGTTGCGGACAGTATTACGTCAATCACCGCTGGCTCGGCGGCATGCTGACCAATTGGCGCACCATTTCGCATTCAATCAAGCGGTTGCGCGACCTCGATGAGCAGTTGGCGGACGTGGAAAAGATGCAGGGCCTGACCAAGCGCGAACTGCTTGGCCTCACCCGCGAGCGCGACAAGTTGGAACGCGCGCTGGGCGGCATCAAGGAAATGGCCGGCGTGCCCGACCTTCTCGTGATCATCGACACCAATAAGGAAGACATCGCCGTCGCCGAAGCCAACAAGCTGGGTATCCCGGTGATCGGCGTATTGGATTCCAACAGCGACCCGGCCGGCATTGACCACCCGGTACCCGGCAACGATGACGCCAATCGTGCAATTTCGCTGTATTGCGACCTGATCGTCGGCGCCGCGCTCGACGGCTTGCAACAGGAAGTCACCGCCAGCGGCGCTGATGCGGGCGAGGCCGAGGAAGCAACGGACGAAGTGATACCCGAAGACGCCGCAGCGGTTGATACGGCGGCGGCTCCGGCAGCGACCGCGGACGCTGCACCTGAAGTTGCTGCCGAAGCGACGCCCGAGGCAACTGCCGAGGCCGTTGTCGAGGAACCGGCAAAGGCCTAACGAGGAGGCCCTGTAGAGCGCGGCGGCATCGGCCGCCATAACTCTTAAACCTTCAAGAATCGCGTTTTGAAGAGAGGTTGATTATGGCTGAAATTACCGCTGCGCTCGTAAAGCAGCTTCGTGAAACGACCGGCGTCGGCATGATGGATTGCAAGAAGGCGCTGGCCGAGACGGACGGTGATATTGAGGCGGCCGTAGATTGGCTGCGCACGAAGGGTTTAGCGCAGGCGCAGAAGAAAGCTGGCCGCGTTGCCGCTGAAGGCCTGATCGGTGTCGCGGTTGACGGCAACACGTCTGCCGTCGTCGAAGTCAATTCCGAGACTGATTTTGTTGCCCGCAACGACACCTTTCAGGAATTCGTTAGCGTGTTCGCCAAGCTGGCACTAACCGTCGGCGACGATATGGCGGCTCTTAAGGCTGCCTCCTATCCGAACACGGACCGTACCGTTGAGGAAGAATTGACCCATATGATTGCCACCATTGGCGAGAATATGAACCTTCGCCGCGCCGCGCGATTGACGATTGAGAACGGTGTCATTTCGAGCTACGTGCACAATGCTCTGACCGATGGCTTGGGCAAAATCGGTGTTGTTGTCGGGCTCGAATCGACTGCTGATTCCACGGGACTGGCGACACTGGGCAAGCAGTTAGCCATGCATATCGCCGCAGCCAAACCGCAATCGGTTTCACGTGATGATCTCGACCCAGGCGCTATCGAGCGAGAGCGCCAAGTGCTAAGCGAGCAGGCGCGGGAATCAGGTAAGCCTGAGGAGATCATTGGAAAGATGGTCGAAGGCCGCTTGCGGAAGTTCTACGAAGAAGTCTGCCTGCTTGACCAAACCTTTGTAATCGATGGAGAATCCACCGTTTCCACGGTTCTAGAAAACGCCTCGAAGGACATGGGGGCGGAGGTCAAGATCACCGGCTTTCACCTCTTTGTGCTTGGCGAGGGCATTGAGCGTAAAGAGGAAGATTTCGCCGCCGAGGTGCAGGCCGCCATGGGCGGCTGAGTTTCGGTGACGTGATGACCAACCGAACCACGGGGATGGCAGAAATGCCGCTCCGTGGTCACCCGGTCATGTAGTACTCTTTCTTGCTGCGACCGTGCCCGGCGAAACCAACGCCAACAGCAAAACGGACCGTCCCCATGCCATCGTCTCCTCCGTATAAACGCGTCCTGTTGAAACTTTCGGGCGAAGGATTGATGGGAGAGCGAGAATTCGGTCTGGACCCCGCCGCCGTTGAAAGAATCGCTCAGGAAATCAAAGTTGTTCACGACGCCGGAACGGAGATTTGTCTGGTGATCGGCGCCGGTAATATCTTTCGTGGCGTCTCGCTCGCGGGATCGAGCATCGAGCGCGTCTCGGCCGATCACATGGGCATGCTTGCCACGGTGATCAACGCGCTCGCGGTACAAAGCGTGCTGGAAACTTGTGGCGTCGATACGCGGGTTCTATCCGCGATACCGATGGCAACCGTGTGTGAACCCTACATCAAGCGACGCGCCCAGCGGCACATGGAGCGGGGCAGGGTCGTTATTTTCGCTGCTGGCACCGGCAATCCATTTTTCACCACCGATACGGCGGCCGCGTTGCGGTCGGTCGAAATGGGTTGTGATGCATTGCTCAAGGGCACACAGGTCGATGGAGTCTATGATTCCGACCCGAAAACCAACCCGAACGCCAAACGATATGAGCGTTTGAGCTATCAAGAGGTCCTAACACGCAACCTTCGAGTCATGGATACCTCGGCGATTGCTCTCGCGCGGGAAAACAGTGTTCCCATTCTGGTCTTTTCCATTCACAATCCGGGTGGATTCAAGGACGTCGTGGCCGGTCACGGTCGGTTTACAATCATCACCGATGAGGCCGCCTGACCACGTCATCCGGCCGTACCGTGAAGTGAAGGCAGCACCATGGATATCCAAACACTGAAAAAAGACATCGGCCGCCGCATGGACGGTGCCGTTGACATGCTGAAGACGGAATTCGCGGGCCTACGCACCGGCCGCGCCTCGCCGGGCTTGTTGGAAAACGTGAGTGTGGATGCTTATGGGTCGAATATGCCCATGGTCCAGGTCGGCACCATCGGCGTGCCGGAGCCGCGCCTATTGACAGTCCAGGTTTGGGACAAGAGTCTGGTCAGGGCGGTGGAGAAAGCAATTCTCGAATCAGGGCTCGGACTAAATCCGTCAGCGGATGGGCAGTTGGTCCGCGTGCCGATTCCCGCATTGACCGAGGAACGCCGTCAAGAATTGGTCAAGGTGGCCCACAAATACGCCGAGGATGCCCGTATCTCGGTGCGTAATGTCCGCCGCCATGCCATGGACGACCTGAAGAAAGCGGAAAAAGACGGTGAAATCTCGCAGGATTTTCAGCGCGATTGGTCGGAAGAAGTACAGTCGCTGACGGACGAATTCGTGGCCAAAATCGACGAGACATTGGAAAGCAAGGAACAGGAGATCATGCAGGTCTAAGTCATGGAAGCCGTTTCTCTACAGCGCGAAGATCATATCGGCGAACCGGTCGCCGAACCCGTCCACGTTGCCATCATTATGGATGGCAACGGGCGCTGGGCGAAGGCGCGTGGGTTACCAAGGCTCGCCGGCCATCGCGCCGGTGCGGAGGCCGTCAAGCGAGTCATCGAGGCTGCCATTAACTGCGGCGTCAAGTATCTGACGCTGTACGGTTTTTCATCAGAAAACTGGAAGCGTCCGGCGCAAGAAGTGAGCGATCTGATGGGCCTACTGCGGATTTATCTGCGCAGTGAGATTGCCGAACTGGACGCAAATGGCGTGCGCCTTCGCATCATCGGCGATCGAGAGCGGCTGGAGCCGGACATCATCAGCCTCATCGACGAAGCCGAGGAGCGCA
>JAYOFM010000109.1:0-2501 GCA_038117225.1 Rhodospirillales bacterium | reverse complement strand
CGCACAGCGGGTAATTCGGCACTGACATTGAATATGGCGCTCAGCTACGGCGGTCGCGCCGAAATTACGCAGGCCGCCCAAAAATTGGCAATGTGCGTGGCGGCAGGTGACCTCGATCCCTCAATGATCGATGAGGCGGCGATCGAAAGCCATTTGTACACCGCTGGAACGCCAGACCCTGATCTGTTGATTCGCACGAGCGGCGAACAGCGAATCAGTAACTTTCTGCTCTGGCAATGCGCCTACTCGGAGTTCGTCTTTGTCGACACGCTGTGGCCAGCCTTTACGATGCAGGACTTTACCGCCGCCGTCGAGGAATTCCGTGGACGGGAGCGTCGCTATGGCGGATCAAAGAGCTGACGAACCAGGTAACGGACTTCTTGCGCGCATTCTAGCGGCCGCCGTTTTGGCACCGCTGGTTCTGGTCGCCGTTCACGTGGGTCCGCCGCTGTTCGAGGCGCTCGTGGTGATAGGTGCCGTAATTCTGTTATGGGAGTGGCGGGGAATTTCTGGCGGAAATGGCGGTTGGATGGCGGCCGGCTGTATCTACGTCATCGCGCCCGCGGCAGCCCTTGTTTGGCTGCGTCTTGACCCCGCGCAGGGCCGCGAAACTGTTTATTGGGTGATGGCTGCTATTTGGGCGACGGATATAGGCGCCTATGCCGCAGGACGTACGTTCGGTGGTCCCAAGTTGGCGCCTGCCATCAGCCCGAAGAAGACGTGGTCTGGACTAATAGGCGGCATCGCCTGCGCGGCATGTATCGGCGCTGGCACCGCGGCGCTTTTGGGGAAGTCCACCGCATGGCCACTGGCACTGGCGAGTGGCGGCTTGGCCATAGTTGGACAAGCCGGGGACCTATTGGAATCAGCGTTGAAACGCCGTTTCGGCGTCAAGGACGCCAGTCGCCTGATCCCCGGCCACGGTGGCCTGCTTGATAGAGTGGATGGTCTACTGCCGGCCGCATTTCTGGTTGCCATTGTGCATTGGGTGACCGGTCGTGGAGCGTTGGCATGGCTGTAGTCGAT
The DNA here is from genome assembly GCA_038117225.1 of Rhodospirillales bacterium. Taxonomy (GTDB): domain Bacteria; phylum Pseudomonadota; class Alphaproteobacteria; order Rhodospirillales; family Casp-alpha2; genus JAYOFM01. The sequence continues at coordinate 1,475 of JAYOFM010000109.1, read as the reverse complement.
GGTACACAGGCGGCTAACCGCGCGGAGGCGGCCCCGCGGCGAGTAACCATCCTAGGTTCCACAGGCTCCGTCGGTTGTAACACGATCGATTTGATCGAACGCCAGCCAGATCACTTTCACGTCGAAGCGCTTACCGCCAACCGGAATGTCGAACAATTGGCGACGCAAGCGCGTCGCCTCGGCGCACGGCTGGCCGTCGTCGCCGACGATACGTGCTACGCAGACCTCAAACGGGCGCTATCGGGCAGCGGCATAGAAGCGGCTGCTGGTGCTAAGGCCCTCATCGACGCGGCGGCTCGTCCGGCCGAATGGGTAATGGCGGCAATCGTCGGCGCAGCCGGTTTGGCTCCAACCCTCGTGGCCGTCCAGCGGGGCGCCACCATTGGCCTCGCCAACAAGGAATGCCTGGTTTCCGCTGGCGACGTCTTTTGCGCACAGGTCCGTGCCAGTGGCGCGACGGTTGTGCCCGTCGATTCAGAGCACAGTGCGATCTTTCAGGTCTTCGAGTTCGATGCTGCGGAACGTGTTGCGCGCATCGTATTGACGGCATCGGGTGGACCGTTCCGCGAATACACGCTGGAGGCCATGCGATCCGCCACGCCCGCGGAGGCCGTCGCACACCCAAATTGGGATATGGGCGCCAAGATCTCTGTGGATTCCGCGACCATGATGAACAAAGGGTTGGAGTTGATTGAGGCTTTCCACCTTTTCCCGGTCACGGAGCCCCAGATCGACATTCTGGTCCATCCACAATCGGTTATTCACTCGATGGTGGATTACGTTGATGGCTCGACGCTTGCACAATTGGGGACGCCCGACATGCGTACGCCAATCGCCTACGCCCTCGCATGGCCAGAGCGCATGGCGGCGCCGTCGCCGCGACTACGGCTGGAGGAGATCGGGACGCTAACATTCGAAGCGCCCGATGATGTCAGGTTTCCCGCACTGCGTTTGGCCCGCGAAGCGCTGCGCGCCGGCGGTGCCGCACCGACTGTGCTAAATGCGGCAAACGAGGTCGCGGTCCATCATTTTTTGCAGGGACGCCTCGGTTTCCTTGATATCGCCAGTATCGTTGAGCAAACGCTGACGCAGGCGCCGATCGGGGCGATCGACAACCTTGAAGATGTTGCGGAAGCGGATCAGGATGCGCGGCGCCGGGCCGAAGCCTTGGTTGCGAAGTAGGGTACCTGAGCCCCATATATAGGACAGATTCGAGCCTTAAACCGGCATTTCACCTCAACCGATTAGCGTGGCCCTGACATGGACGTACTTATTGATTTCGTCATTCCCTTTCTCGTTGTCCTGACCATCGTCGTCTTCGTGCACGAGTGGGGACATTTCTGGGTCGCCCGTCGCAACGGCGTTAAGGTTGAAGTGTTTTCGATCGGTTTCGGCCCGGAACTTTTGGGATGGAACGACCGACATGGTACGCGTTGGAAACTCAGCGCCGTCCCGCTCGGCGGTTACGTCAAGAT
>JAYOFM010000108.1:0-12315 GCA_038117225.1 Rhodospirillales bacterium | reverse complement strand
TGCCGAGGAATTCCTCGAAAACCTCAACGTTGCACTTGAGATGTGAATCCAGCCGGCCGCGAAATCCCGCCGGTGGTGCGGGTATTTACCGCCGGGCTCGTCTATACCCTGGCCATGATGGGTGTCATTGCCTTCGTCTTCGACCAGAAGGTAACCAGCCTGTTGGCGACCTCCGGCGTGCTGGCGATGATCTTCGGCCTCGCCCTGCAGATGAACCTTTCCAACGTGTTTTCCGGCATCGCGATTAACATGGAACGCCCGTTCCGCATGGGAGACTGGATTCGGGTCGCCGACTACGAACCCGGCAAGGTGGTCAGTATCACTTGGCGGACGACGCGCATCGAGACCTTGGATCAGAACATCATCTGTATCCCCAATTCCGTGGCTTCCGATTCAACGGTTGAAAACCTGAGCTATCCTCGTGAGGCCTATCGTTCCGAACAGATGGTTCATGTGGATCCGGGCGCCAAACCGGAGTGGGTCGAGAAAATTCTTTATGATGCCGTTATCTCCGCGACCGGCATCATGCGTGATCCGGCGCCCTCGGTGGTCTTCCAGGGGGTCAAGGATTGGTCCGCGTGTTATGCCGTGCGTTTCTTCTGCGAGGATTATGAACAGAGTATTCCGGTCGCCGGTGAAGTATGGCGCGACATCGTCCGCATCCTGCGTTTCGCCGGTTTCGAATCGGTCATCCACCAGGAATTCACTTTGTTTCATCTGCGTGACAAGGGCGCGGAGCGGCCGGATACAGCGGCCTTGCTGATCGACGATGTTGATGTCTTCCAACCCTTCGATTCGAACAAGAAGGCGAGTTTGTGTGAGAGCATGAACCGCATTCAGCTGGAACCCGAACGGACGGTGGTCACCCAGGGTGATGCCGGCGAAAGCCTGTTCATCGTCGCCGAGGGCGCGTTGATGGTTCAGATGACGATGGAGGACAGCACCGTTCTCGAGGTCGGCCGCCTCGGCCCGGGAGATTTCTTTGGTGAAATGGCGCTGCTGACCGGCGAACCCCGCGGCGCCACGATTACGACGTTGACGACGTCACAGATATTCGAGATCGAGAAACGCGATATCGAACCGATCATTCAGGAGTTCCCGGAAATCGCCGAGGATTTGTCACGCATTCTGACACGGCGGATGCTGGAAAACCTGCGCCAACGCAACGACCACTACGCCTCGCTGGACGAGGAGAAGTCGTTGGCCCGAAATATCCTCAACAAAATCGGGCGGTTCTTTCAGCTCACGATGGATGATCGGAAGCCGAAGGCAGCCGTGTCCAACTGACACCCGAGCGCCGCTTCGTCGATACCGATAATACCTAGGTAGGTTTACGGATTGGCAACCCTTTTAGTGATCACTATGCAATGGGGAAGACCAAGGTGCCGGAACAGGCGCCGCATAGGGACTAGTGCGTTATATGTCGGCGAACACGTTGTCGTCCGAATTCAGGCAGGCTATTGCCGCCGCCGCCGCTTCGCGGTTGATGGAAGCGGGTTACGAAGCCATGGCCGCCGCGCAAGCCGTCGCCCGACGGCTCGACGGTGCGCTGTTCCCTGATCTTGAGATCGCTGATCCGGCACAAGCCGTCGACGATATCCGGATTGCCGTCGAGGCTCATGCGCCGCGAGCGGAGCCGCGCACGCCGCTCGCCATTGCTCGCTATCACTACGATTCTTGCCTCGCCCACGTCGATGACGCTGGCCATGAGCCGGAACACGCGGCCGAGGTCTTGATGCGGGCGTTATTGGAATCCGTCGGCTAAATCACGTCAAGCTGGCGCAGAACCGCTGAATTCGCGAACACGCTTCCTCCAAAGCCTCCGTCGATGTGGCGTAGGATATGCGGAAGTGCGGGCTGAGGCCGAAGGCGGCCCCGTGCACGGCGGCCACGGCCTCGGTTTCCAACAGACCGGTAACGAAATCCTCGTCGTTGCCGATGACCTTGCCGTCCGGTGTTTTCTTGCCGATGACGCCTTCGCACTTCGGATAAACGTAGAATGCGCCTTCCGGTGTCGGGCATTTCAGACCAGGCGCCTGATTCAGCATGCTGACCACCAGGTCGCGGCGATCTTTGAACACCGCGTTGTTCGAGGCGATGAAATCCTGCGGGCCGTTGAGCGCGGCGATCGATGCCACTTGCGTGATCGACGATGTGTGGGTCAGGGATTGGCCCTGAATCTTGGTCATCGCCTTGATGATGCTGTCGGGGCCGCCTGCATAGCCCATGCGCCAGCCGGTCATGCAGTAGGCCTTGGACATGCCGTTCATGGTCACCGTGCGATCCCACAGTTTTGGTTCCACCTGGGCCGGGGTGACGAATTTAAAATCGTCATAGACCAACTTTTCATAAATGTCGTCGGTCAGCACCCAGACGTGCGGGTGGTCGAGCAGCACGTCGGTCAACGCCTTGATGTCGTCATGGGTATAGCCGGCACCCGACGGGTTGGACGGCGAGTTCATGATCAGCCACTTGGTTTTCGGTGTAATGGCGGCGGCCAACTGGCCCGGGGTCATCTTAAAGCCGGTTTCCACCGGGCAGTCGACGATCACCGGTTTGCCGCCGAACAGCACGACCATATCCGGATAGCTGACCCAGTAGGGTGCCAGAATAATGACTTCGTCGCCCGGGTTCACCGTCGCCATCAGCGCATTGAAAATGACCGGTTTGCCGCCGCAGCTGACGTGAATCTGGTCGAGCGCATAATCGAGGTCGTTATCGCGCTTGAACTTGGCTTGGATGGCCTCGCGCAGCGGCGTGATGCCGTTGACCGGGGTATAGCGGGTCATGCCGTCGTCCAGAGCCTTCTTCGCCGCCGCGACGACGTGGGCAGGCGTGTCAAAGTCAGGCTCGCCCTGGCTGAGGGTAATGACGTCGACGCCCGATTCCTTCAGCTCATAAGCCTTTTGACTGATGGCGATGGTCGGTGACGGCTGGATGGCGTTAAGGCGGTCGGCAACGAAGCCCATGACGAATTTCTCCCCGGGGATTGGATGAAGTAGCGGGGCAGATTAGGACCGCCCGTGCGGCCGCGCAAGCGCATGAAGCCTGGGTGATCAATCGCTTCAGGCTGCCTCGTCGTCGGCGGAGGTTTTATCGACGCAATCGAAGACGCCGGCGTCCCTGACCATGCGAAAGCGAGTGTCGATATCCGGCATGGGATCATTATGCGCGTGCTTAGTGCCGTTGGTCTCAATGTCGAAGAAAAGGTCGTTGCTCATGGTGTAACCTATCCTGTGCCTGGCCACAGTGTTGGGAACCAGTCTTCGCGCATGCGGTCGCCGGTTTTCAGGCCGATGCCGGGGTAAGGGGGTGATGTTCGCCCGGGCCTTATGCAATAACGCATATCGTCGCCCAGCCAGCGGTGCGAGAAGGCGCGCCGGCGCCCGGATCCAAGATTGCCTCCGGCACCGTGGACGGCGCGAAAATCGAAAGCGATGGCGTCGCCCGGTTTCATCGACCATGCGAGGATGCGGTGGCCTTCCACCTCCAGATCGGGCAAATCCATGAAAGTGCTGTCATCGGCGTAGAAGTCCTCACCGGCTTTCCAGCGCACCGGTCGAAGCAGCTTCGGCCATCGATGTGAGCCGGCGATGAGCCGCAGTGTCGACGCCGCGTCCACATCGTCCAACGGCAGCCAGAAGCTGACGCTTTGCGTCCCATCGACACAGTAGTAGGGCAGGTCCTGATGCCACGGCGTTTCCCGCGGCGTCGCTTGTTCCTTGACCAGTACGTGGTCGTGAAAAAACTGCGCGGTCGGCGACTCCATAATGCGCGCAGCGTGGCGGGCGGCGTCGCTTTCTTCGACGAACCGTCGGAACTCCGGGATGCGCCGCCAGTTGCAATAGTCATCAAAAAATCGCCCCGGTTCGCCGTCGACAGTGTTCTCGGCGGCATGCTCCCCGGGTTCGGCCATATTGCGTTCAATGCCGTCACGCAGACACTCAACCCAGTCTGCGAACAGGTCCATCACCAGCACTGCACCATTAGCCTGGTACGCCGTGACAATCGCGTCGTCTATCTCCATGGTAGAGACCGTGGCACGTGAACTGGCCGGGCTTCAAGCCGTTCGGCTGAGACAGAAGCGAATTCAGAAAGTCAACATGGATCCCGCATGAACGACATTTCGATCGCAATGCGTCGCGAGGTTTTGCCGCCCAGTCCGCTTGGCTACAATCGCATGCGGTAATGCCGCGACTCGATGCTGTTATGGAGTGGTGATGGTCGCAGCCGAAATTGGCGCAGTGAGTAGAATTTCAGAATCGTGACGTTTGCCAATCTGGTCCTTCCGTACCGGTTTTATTATACCTCAAACATGGAATGTTAAGGTGACGAGTTTAGAAACTATTCAGTGTAAAGGGGCGGCGATTGTTTTGAGCGGCCTATTCAGCGCTGGAGCTGTTCTTTTAATTATTTTCGGCTCACTTTCCGTCGATAGCGTGCGGATGCTAGCAGTTTTTTTCACAATCGAGGAATTCCATTTTTCCTACTCGGAAGCTCGCCATATCAGTATGGCCGGACGCGCCTGGAATGTTGGTGCGGGCTTCGGTCTGATTGCCGTCCTTATTCTCTTGTTCCGGCGTCGAATGGACATAGTTTTTATCCAATTTGCCGCCGACGGTCGTGATTTCATCGGTTCCTGTAGGGAAAGTTTGCGCGCGACCTTCCTGAGGATTTCCAAGCTGGAGGCAATTCTTCTCCTTTCGTGTATAGCGGTGGGCGCGGGATTGCGGTTTCATTTTCTTGGTGCGCCGCTGGCCTACGATGAGGGCAACGCCTTTCAAATGTCCCAGCAGCCGTTCTATCTGATGTTGACCAACCAATCCGCAGCCTACCATTCTCTTGCTGTTGTCTCGGCGGGCATATTCACGCGCATTTTTGGTACTGCCGAGTGGGTGATCCGCGCGCCCATGCTAATCGCCGGATTAGCCCTATTGCCGGTCGTCTACTGGGTATCGAGAATTTTGTTTAGCCGCGCCGTGGGGATCGTCGCCACGGCGATCGTCGCGGTGGCATGGCCGTTGGTCGCTTATTCTGTCAACGCAAGAGGGTATGCCTTCGGCAACCTCGCATTTGTCATCATGCTGGGGATGGTGCCCTATCTGGTACGAACCCGAAATTGGGCGGCGATTGTGGCCTTCGCTAGTTTATCGGCAATTGCCGGCTACAGTGTGCAGTCAATGGCATTCGGCTATACGGTGGCGTTCACATTTTTGGCGTTTTCCATGTTGGACAGAGATGGATATCGGATTGTGCCACGGATGATCGAAATGGGCGTGGCAACCAGTATTTTGACAATTGGTATCCTAATTCTCCTGTTCAGTCCGTTTCTGCTTGCTCATGGATTTTCGTTGCTGACAGTGGAGAGCGAACCTCTTAGCGGCGCGCCGGCCATGTCCATGGCTGGTATCATCGTTGATCAATTGGAAAAATTGTACGCGCAGTCGATGATTGACATTCCGGGTGGAATTCAGGCCATTCTGAGCGCGGGGTTAGTGACCGGTATGCTGTTCGACCGACGCGGAGCGATACTCGTCGCGGCCGCGCTCGTGGGTGTCGCGCCGATGCTTTTTTTGGTTGGTGTACAGTTGCCGCCAGCCCGCATCTGGCAGTTTCTAATACCGCCCTTGGCGATGGTGACCGGCAGAGGCCTGACTATCTGGGTTCAAGCCCTTGGGCAGCATAAAATCCTGCATGGAGTTGCGGGAGCCGCTGTCGTTGCGGGGGCCGTGTCGGTCGGATTCAATGCCGTCAAAAGCGGTAGTGTCTTGTATGAACTAATAGGTCGAAAATCTAATTGGAAGCTCGTCGATTTTTCTTTTGAGTTCGCCAATCGTGTAGAACGAGGAGACGTAATTGTCGGAAAATTCGCGTATCGTCCGATTTTGAACTATTACCTTCGACAGAGCCTCTCAAAAAGGGGATTGCGGCTAGTGCAGCGTGTTACGCCGACGACAGATGTAATTGGACGGGTTTGTGAGGTGGCGCTACCCTGTCCCGAAAAATCTAATGCGCGTCGCATCTATTTCGATGGCGATGAGAAATTTACCATCTCGGTGTTGCGACGATATGGGATTATTCATGATCCGGTTATCCCAAAGATAGCTGTGATGCGCTCTCCGATATGGGACCGTCACATCCTCTATTGTTGGGGGTGTGGGCGTTCATAGAGCGGCACATATTCTGGTCGGAACATTGGAATGGAAACCGGGAAGTTCGCGGATACTCCGCTGTTGGCGGCCAGCCATCTCGATTTGGAGTGACCCAAGAATAGCGTCATGTGTAAATGATTCCAGATAACGATCTCAATCCCGCGGCCAACCCTGGCCTCAGCGACATGTCGGCGGCGCCGCCGATGCTGTTTCAACCGCCGCGCCGCGCGCCGGTGGATGACGGTCGCACGTTTAAGCTGACGTCACCGTTCGAGCCCGCTGGCGACCAGCCGGAAGCCATCGCCGAGCTGACGGCGGGGCTCAGGGCCGGCGAGCGGGATCAGGTGCTGCTGGGCGTGACCGGGTCGGGCAAGACCTTCACCATCGCCCACGTGATCCAGAACTTGGGCCGCCCGGCATTGATACTGGCGCCCAATAAGACCCTGGCGGCGCAGCTTTATGGCGAAATGAAGGATTTCTATCCAGATAACGCGGTCGAGTATTTCGTCAGCTATTACGATTATTACCAGCCGGAAGCCTACGTACCCCGCACCGACACCTACATCGAAAAAGACGCGTCGGTGAACGAACAGATCGATCGCATGCGCCACGCCGCGACTCGGGCGTTGCTGGAACGGGGCGACGTCATCATCATCGCCTCGGTATCGTGCATTTACGGTATCGGTGCCGTCGAGACCTATACGGAAATGACGGCCCGCCTGAAACCCGGTGATACGGTCGATGTGCGCGATCTGCTGAAGCGTTTTGTCGCTCTGCAGTATCAGCGCAACGATGCCGCGTTCTACCGTGGCGCCTTCCGGGTGCGCGGCGATGTCGTGGAACTGTTCCCCTCGCACATGGAGGACCGGGCTTGGCGGCTGTCATTCTTCGGCGACGAGATCGAGGCGATTTGGGAGATCGATCCCCTGACCGGCGACAAGATCGCGACCCTGGAAGAAATTGTCGTTTACCCCAACAGCCACTATGTCACTCCGCGGCCAACGTTGATGCAGGCAATTCCTCGTATCCGCGCCGAGATGAAGGAGCGCATCCACTGGCTGGTTGAACGCGGCAAGCTGATCGAGGCGCAGCGTATCGAGGAGCGCACCCGTTTCGATCTGGAGATGTTGGAGACCACCGGCCATTGCGCCGGCATTGAGAACTATTCCCGCTATTTGACGGGTCGCGCGCCCGGCGATCCGCCGCCAACCCTATTCGAATACCTGCCCGATAATGCCCTGCTGATCGTCGACGAAAGCCATGTCACGGTGCCGCAGATCGGCGGCATGTTCAAAGGCGACTTCAACCGAAAATCGACGCTCGCCGAATTCGGGTTCCGCTTGCCCAGTTGCGTCGACAACCGGCCCTTGAAGTTCGAGGAATGGGAGGCCATGCGGCCGCAGACGGTCTATGTATCGGCGACGCCGGCACCATGGGAATTGGACCGCACGGGCGGTGTCATTACCGAACAGGTGGTGCGCCCGACTGGCCTGATCGACCCCCTATGCATCGTGCGCCCAGTGGAAAATCAGGTCGACGATCTGTTGGGCGAGGTCAAGCAGGTCGCCGCGCAGGGGATGCGCACCCTGGTCACCACGCTGACGAAACGCATGGCCGAGGACCTCACCGAGTATCTGCATGAACACGGCGTGCGCGTGCGTTACATGCACTCGGATATCGACACGTTAGAGCGTATCGAGATCATTCGCGATCTTCGTCTCGGCGCCTTCGACGTGTTGATCGGCATCAACCTGCTGCGCGAAGGCCTGGATATTCCTGAATGTGCTCTGGTTTGTATCCTGGATGCGGACAAGGAAGGTTTCTTGCGGTCCAAGACGTCGCTGGTACAGACCATCGGCCGGGCGGCGCGCAACGTCGATGGTCGGGTCATCCTATACGCCGATAGGATTACCAACTCGCTGGAGTACGCACTCGGTGAAACCGAACGCCGGCGCGAACGCCAACAAGCCTACAACATCGAACACGGCATTACCCCGGAGAGCGTCAAGAAAGGCATCTCCGACGTCATCGACAGTGTTTATGAGCACGATTACGTCACCGTGGATACCGGCAAAAGTGGCGAGGTGGAACTGGTCGGTCATAACATTCAGGCCGTGCTCGCCGATCTCAATGCCCGCATGAAGGCAGCGGCGGCGGAGTTGGAATTCGAGGAAGCAGCCCGCCTACGTGACGAGGTGCGTCGCCTAGAGGCCCACGAACTGGGACTCGACCGCCCCGGCACGGCGCCCAAATTCAAGCCGACGTGGAAACCGAGCGGCCGCGGCGGAAAGAAGGGTAAATCAAAGGGCGGTGGGCGGCGATAACGGGATCAATTCCCCCGTCGTTGTAATCACGGCGCGTTATCTAAACGGCTCCCGTATCCGCCTTCAGCCCGGCGCTTTCGATGCCGGCGACGGCGGCCATTTCGTCGTTGCCGGAATTGTCGCCCGAGATGCCGACGGCGCCGATGATGGCGTCGGATTCGGGATCGCGCATCAGCACGCCCCCCGGCACCGGGATCATGCGCCCGTTCGAGGCGGCGGCGACGGCGGCGAGGAATTTCTCGTTCTTGTCGTGCAGGGCACGGCCGCCAAGCCCGAAACCGAGCGCGCCGTAGGCCTTGCCGATGGCGATTTCGGGCCTGAGGATACCGCTGCCATCTTCCCGCAGGAAGGCAACCAGATGGCCACCGGCGTCGAGCACGGCGACGGTCAACGGATCGAACCCGGCGGCGGCCCCTTTCTCCAGGGCGCCATTGGCGACGGTGGCCGCTTGATCAAGGGTCAGCGTGGACATGGGAGCATCCTCATGGGTGGCAACTCAGGTGTTATTGGTCACGGAAATATAATCCGGATCTTCTAGTGCCCGACGTTCGAAGGTCAGAAAATCATAGTAACCGCAACGCCGGGTGCCGGGAAAATCGCGGCAGATGGCCGGCCGAGCCTCGTAAATTGTGCATTGCCGGGTCGTCGAGTCGAGAAACCGGCAAGCGGTGCCGAAGTGTTCATCATCCTGGTGGCGCAGGATGATCTCGCCCTTTTCATGCCCCTTCTTGGTGAACCGTTCAGCGGCTTTCGCCACCGGCAGATCGAAGTGCTTGGCGAGCCGCTCGATATCACGTTTGGTGACGCAGATGCGCGGGTAGGTGCAGCAATAGGCAGGGCACTTATTGCAGTTGAACGAGACCTTGGGCGGCTTCTTGGAAGGCATGTGTGAACTCGCGTGATGAAGGGAGAATGGATAGAAGGGGCCGTCAGCCGCCGAGCAGGGCCGGCGTCACGTGCCAGTGTAGGATCCAGACACCGTCGGCCTGACGTTCGAGGCAACAGACGGTGGCGGTTGGAAAGATGGCGACAGGTCTGTTGTCGCCGCCACTGAGCAGGCGGGCGACGACGCGTTCCATATAGGGATTGTGCCCGACGACCATGATGTCTTCGGTCCACGCGTTGGCGGCATCGATGAGCGTTTGTGGATCGTCCATCGGCGTAATGCCAGCCATCTCCTCGACCAGACGGCCGGGGCCCAGCACGTCGGCCAGCAGCAACGCTGTTTCCGCCGCTCGGGTTTTACCGGAATGATAGACATGGTCGGCTCGGGCGCCGGAACGCGCCAAGAACGAGGCCATGCGGTTGACATCGGCGCGGCCGCTATCGCTCAGCGGCTGCTTGGGATTTTCGTCCGTCGGCATGGCGCGGCCGTGGCGCACGAGATAGAGGCGCATGAATTGCGGTCCTTCCGACGCGGCCCCCATCCGAACCGCGGCGCCACATTAAAGCACCACGAGTAGCTTGTAATGAACCCGTTAAGGACAAAGGGCGCCAACGGCAATGCCGTGGCGCCCTCGTCGTAAGCGAATGAAGCGTCCTAGCTTGGACGGATATTGACGATGAAGGTATCGACTTCCTTGCTCAGATGTGCGGCCTGGGTGGCCAGTTCCTGCGATGCCTGTAGGATCTGTGACGCCGATTCACCGGACTGCGCGGCAGCCTGGCTGACGCCGCCGATGTTGCTCGAAACCTCGGCCGAGCCAGCGGATGCCTGCTCGATGTTGGTGGCGATTTCGCTGGTGGCGGCGGATTGTTCCTCTACCGCCGCGGCGATGGCACTGGAAATCTCGTCCGTCTGCGTAATGATCTTGGAGATTTCCTGAATGGCGACAACCGCATCCTTGGTCGCCGTCTGAATGCCGCCAATCTGGCTGCCGATTTCGTCGGTTGCCCGGGCCGTCTGGGTGGCCAGGTTCTTGACTTCCGATGCGACGACGGCAAAGCCCTTGCCGGCATCACCGGCGCGCGCCGCCTCGATGGTGGCGTTGAGCGCCAGCAGATTGGTTTGCTCCGCGATATCGGTGATCAGGTTGACGACCTCGCCGATCTTGTCGGCGGCGATCACCAGTTCCTCGATCTGCGCGCTGGTCTTGCCGGCTTCCTCGACAGCCTTCTTGGAAATGCTGGACGACTGCGACACCTGACGACTGATCTCGGTGATCGACGACGACAGTTCCTCGCCCGCCGAGGCGACCGTGGTGACGTTGGCCGCGGCCTGCTCCGCCGCAGCGGCGACGGCCGCGGAGCGTGTTTCGGTTTCCTCGGCGCCGGCTGCCATGCTCTGAGCCGAAGCCTGCATTTCCTCGGCCGCCGCCGATACACCTTCGACCACATTGCCGACGCTGGATTGGAACTGATCGGCCATTTCGTTGAGCAAGCGCTTGCGCTCTTCCTCGGCCTGTTCCTCGGCGGCTTTCTTCTCGCGTTCGGCCTCGGCTTCGCGCTGGCGCTCCTGTTCGGCCCGTTGTTCGGCCATTTTGCGCTCTTCGGCCTCGCGCTGGCGTTCGGCCTCTTCGGCCTTTTTCTGTTGTTGGCGCATTTTCTCGTTTTCGACAGCGGCGTCCTTGAACACCTGCATGGTCGCCGCCATGTCACCAATTTCATCACCACGATCGGCATCGGGAACCTCAACCTCGAGGTTGCCATCAGCCAATTCCTGCATGGCGCCGGTCATGCGAACAATCGGATTTGAGATATCCTGACTGAGGTAGAACGCGATGGCCATGGCAATGAGGACGCCGAGTACGCTGATAATGATAATTTGCGTTTCGGCAGCCGCAATTTCGTCATGCATTTGCTTTTCGAGTTTATGTTCCTCGATCGAGATCAACTCGGCCAGGTGCTCCGCTTTCTTGACGATGTCGTTGATTTCTTCTGGCATCTTTTCATCCACCAGGTGGCGGACTTTAACCTCGTCCACGTGCATCTTCTCGAAGGCGACTTCATAGTCATGGAACCGCTTCTGGGCATCGGCGAAGAGATCTTTTTCCTTTTGCGTGTGCAATGAGCTTTTCAGCGTAGCCAACGCCTCCTCGGTCTTTTTGAACTCGTGCCGCACGTTCTCCACAAGCGCTTCATCCTGTTCGTTAATGTAGCGTTGGGTGTAAACCTGGGTCAGCAAGGCGTGTTCGCGCGCAGTGGCGGCCAGGCGCATCGCCTCCTCGTTTCCTTCTTTCGCTGCATCCTTAATGATGCCGTCGATGTCGTGCACCACCGCCTCGCCCGCGGGAATCAGGACGTCGCTCACAAGGTGATTCTGTTCCTTGACCAAATCGGCCATACCATCGAACTCTTGATTGTATTTCGTCAGCGCCTTTTTGATACCCGCCAGCAGCTTCAGATGTTCCTCGTTCTTGATGCGTTCGTTCGTTTTGGCAATTTCCTTCGCCAGTTTCGCGCGCAGGATGGCGGTTTTTTTCCGAATCGGCCTCGTCGCCCGTCGCCGCGAAGTGCTGCGCCGTGTTGGCGAGCTTCAGGACATTGATTTCGATCGTCTCGACCATCTTCACCTCGGCCGCCAACTCGGCGAATTCCTCGACTTCGTGATTGACATTGAGGAAGTTGGTGAAACTCAGTGCCGACATAATGATCATGAGTGCCAAAACGACACCGAAACCGGCCATGACCCGTATACGGATATTCAAGTTCTTGATCGCATCCATGCCTATTATTCCTAGTTCTACTGCTGCTTTATGTGATGGTTATGCCCAGTGGTACAACCGTCGGACGTGTTGTGGCGTCGGAAACCGAGTCTCCGCAACCGCGGCGAGGCTCGCCAATGCGGGGTACGTCCCACCGAGTGGTGTAAGAGCGCGGTCAGCGGCATCCGTCCGTAG
>JAYOFM010000107.1:0-12340 GCA_038117225.1 Rhodospirillales bacterium | reverse complement strand
ATCTCCCACCGCTCCGGCGAGACCGAGGATACCACCATCGCCGACATCGCCGTCGCCACCAACGCCGGGCAAATCAAGACCGGCTCGTTGAGCCGCTCGGACCGATTGGCAAAGTATAACCAACTCATTCGTATCGAGGAAGAACTCGGCCCGACGGCGGTGTATCCGGGCAGGGGCGTGCTGCGCTAGCCGCGCCCTCGGCGACCATCGCGAAATTTTCCCGCTGGCGCCGCTCCTAACGCCTTATTAACGAATTCCGTCTAACCCTATTGATGGGTTGGGACTGTGGAAATTGGGTCGCACAGAAAATGCGGGTCCACGGTCTATGTATGAGTTGATGAGAAGAGTTAAGCGCCGCGCCAGACAGATTGTCGGGCCGGCGATTGGTGCCTGCGCCGTGGGGTATTTTGCCTATCACGCAATCCATGGTGAGCGCGGGCTGATTGCCTGGGCGCACTATCAACAGCGCATTGCGGATGCCCAGCAATCGCTCGATCGCCTGGAAGCAGAACGACGGCTTTTGCAGCATCGGGTGCGCTTGCTGCACCCAGGCAGCCTTGATCGCGACATGCTCGATGAGCGTGCGCGGCTGATGCTGAGTTACGGCTTCAATGATGAGTATGTGTTCGTTCGCGCTGACGATCTGCGCGCGGATCGTCCGAAAGACAGGAGGACAGAATGACCAGCCTGACCGAGAACCTGAAAGCGCCGTATTTCGCGGCAATCATGAAATCAAGCGACGCCGCCAACCCATATGCCGAACCAGCAGACGACATGGTGGCCTTGGCGACACGACAGCCGGGCTTCCTGGGCTTGGAAACCGCGCTCGATCCCGACGGCCGGCCCGTTACCGTTTCCTACTGGAGTGACCAGGTCGCAATCGAACAGTGGAAGGCCGCCGGCGCCGCGAGGATCGGCGACGGCGCTAGCCGCCTGCACATCGAACGGGCCTGCGAACTCCGGGTTACCCGCGTCGGCGGCGACATGACACCGGGAAGTTCCGTCGGCGGTATGATTTTCACCGACGCCCGCGAACAATCCGCTGCTTAGTCTGCCGTCCGAAGAGCCAAATGCCGATCATCCGTTCACTCGTGGCCTGAAGGGCAAGGAGGAGAAGATGCGAAAATTCCGAAAAGATTCGCCCCCACCATACTACGCCGTGGTCTATCACTGGACACCGGCCCCAGGCACCGATGGCGGACAATTCGAGGAGGCTTCCGACATCATGGTTGGGTTAGCCGCCGCCGAACCGGGTTTTCTGGGAATTGAGCAAGGCGCCGACGACGATGGCGCGCCATTCACGGTTTGCTATTGGAACAACGCCGCCGCTATCCGGCGTTGGCGGGCAAGTGCCGCCGAACGGATCCCGGCGCGCCTCAGTCCCGAACAATTGATCGGTCCGACGGGCTGCCTGTGGCCATGGCTGAATGATGTACGCGAGGCACAAGTCCGGCGTGAGCCCGCTTTTGAGGTCGCTTACGATGATCAAAAACGCGTTGCATAACTTAAAATAGGTTACTTTTTATTAAAATCACTTGTGTCGATTTATCGCGTTCCCTATCTTTCGCGGATGAGTAGGCGCCGCTAAAGGCTGCGCCACGCCCCCGAGACGTAAGGAATACGCGATGGCCAAAGCCGCAAAAGTCGCAAAGAAACCTGCCGCGAAGGCTCCGACGAAATCCACTAACAAGAAATCCGCTCCAGTCACTGCGAGTGCGAGCAAGGGCGAACTGCTCAAATATTACCGTGACATGCTGATGATCCGCCGCTTCGAGGAGAAGTCGGGTCAGTTATACGGCATGGGCCTGATTGGCGGCTTCTGTCACCTTTATATCGGCCAGGAAGCCGTAGTGGTCGGCATGATGGCCGCGTCCGAACCCGCCGACAGCGTTATTACCTCCTATCGCGATCACGGCCACATGCTGGCCTGTGGCATGGATCCCAAGGGCGTGCTGGCGGAGCTGACCGGCCGTATCGGCGGCTATTCCAAGGGCAAGGGCGGCTCCATGCATATGTTCTCGAAGGAGAAGAAATTCTACGGCGGCCACGGGATCGTGGGTGCTCAGGTACCGCTCGGCACGGGTCTCGCGTTCGCCCACAAATACAAAAAGGACGGCGGCGTCAACCATGCCTACTTCGGAGACGGCGCCGTCAATCAGGGGCAGATTTATGAGAGCTTCAACATGGCAAGCCTGTGGAAGCTGCCGGTCGTCTACGTCATCGAAAACAACAAATACGGTATGGGCACGTCGATCGAACGGGCCTCCGCCACCGTCGATCTGCACGAGCGTGGAGCCGCACACGGCATCCCCGGCGAAGCCGTCGACGGCATGGACGTGTTGGCGGTCAAGGAGGCGGCGACTCGCGCACTTGGTCACGCCCGGCGGGGCGATGGCCCGTTCATTCTGGAAATGAAGACCTATCGATACCGCGGCCATTCCATGTCCGATCCGGCCAAGTACCGTTCCAAGGAAGAAGTGCAGAAGATGCGTAAGGAGCAGGACCCGATCGACCGGCTGGCCGGAAGCCTGCTCGGCGACGGCGTGGCAAACGAGGAGGATCTCAAGGATATCGACAAGGAGATCAAGTCGATCGTCAACGCCGCCGCCGAATTTGCCCAACAAAGCCCGGAACCGGATGTATCGGAGCTTTACACCGATATCCTGGCCGAGGCCTGACGGCCCCCATCGACTGGCACATCCGCCACTGGCACCCATAAGCCGCTCATACGGCGCAGATATTATTCCGAGGAGGCATTGAACCCATGGTAACGCAAGTGCTGATGCCGGCGCTCTCGCCGACCATGACCGAGGGCAAACTGGCCAAATGGCTAAAAGCCGAGGGCGACGCCGTGGCCAGCGGTGACGTGCTGGCCGAGATCGAGACGGACAAGGCGACCATGGAAGTGGAAGCGGTCGACGAGGGTATACTGGGCAAGATCCTGGTCGCGGAGGGGACGGACAACGTTGCCGTCAACACCCCCATCGCAATCATTGCCGAGGAGGGCGAGGACGTTTCGGCCGCCGAGGCCGGCCCCGCGCCAACAATTGTCGATGCTCCCGCGGAGACACCAGCGCCGGCGCCCGCCACGGCCGCACCGTCTCCGATCGCTGCTTCGCCAGCACCTCAGTCCGAGTACACTGGTCCGATGGTTAAAGCCACGGTACGCGAGGCATTGCGCGACGCCATGTCAGAGGAAATGCGCCGGGATGAGACCGTCTTCCTAATGGGCGAGGAAGTCGCCGAATATCAGGGAGCTTACAAGATAAGTCAGGGCATGCTTGAGGAATTCGGTGAAGGTCGGGTTATCGATACGCCGATCACGGAAATCGGGTTTTCCGGCCTCGGCGTCGGGGCTGCGTTCGGTGGTCTTCGACCGATTGTCGAGTTCATGACCTTCAACTTCGCCATGCAAGCCATTGATCACATCATCAACTCGGCGGCCAAGACGTTGTACATGTCGGGCGGTCAGATGGGCTGCCCGATCGTGTTTCGCGGCGCTAACGGCGCGGCGTCACGGGTCGGCGCCCAGCACTCACAAGATTACGCGTCGTGGTACGCCCACTGCCCGGGTCTGTATGTCTTGGCGCCATGGTCGGCCGAGGATGCCAAGGGTCTGCTGAAATCGGCCATTCGCGACCCTAACCCGGTCGTCTTTCTGGAAAATGAGATTCTCTACGGCCAGTCCTTCGATATCCCGGATGATCCAGATTTCACGGTGCCGATTGGCCGCGCCAAGATTGAGCGCGCCGGCAAGGACGTGACCATCGTCGCCTATTCGATCGCCGTTGGGATTGCCCTGGAGGCGTCGGAAACACTCGCCGCCCAAGGAATCGACGCGGAGGTTATCAATCTGCGCAGTATCCGACCCTTGGATGTCGATACCATTGTCGCCAGCGTCAAGAAGACCAATCGAATCATCAGTGTCGGCGAAGGCTGGCCAACCTGCGGCATCGGCGCGGAAATTTCTCAAATCGCCATCGAACACGCCTTCGATTACCTGGACGCGCCGCCAACACGGGTCGCCGGGTTGGACGTGCCCATGCCGTACGCCGCCAACCTGGAAGCCCTGGCCCTGCCGAAGGCCCATCATGTCGTCGAGGCCGCCAAGTCGGTCTGCTACTCTTAAGCGAGGGGAGACGCTTATCATGCCGATAAAGGTTCTGATGCCCGCCCTGTCGCCGACAATGACCGAAGGCACGTTGGCCAAATGGCTGGTCAAGGAAGGGGATAGCATCGACAGTGGCGATGTCATCGCCGAAATCGAAACTGACAAGGCAACCATGGAAGTTGAAGCCGTCGATGCCGGCACCATCGGCAAAATTCTGGTCGCCGATGGCACGGAAGGCGTTGCCGTCAATACGCTGATCGCGCTTGTCCTGGAGGACGGCGAGGATACGTCGGCGCTCGACGCCGCCGCGACGGCCACGCCGGCACCGGTCCCCACCACCGAACCAGCGCCGGAATCTGCATCGTCGCCCGCATCGGCTGTTGCGTCGACGCCAGCGGCAACGTCCAAAACCGCAACTGGTGATCGCGTTTTTGCCAGTCCCTTGGCGCGGCGCATGGCTAGCCAGGGCGGCATCGATGTCGCCGCCATTTCCGGTTCGGGACCGAAGGGACGCATCGTCAAACGTGACGTGGAGGAGGCATTGGCCCGTGGCACCGCCGTTGCCGTGCCTGTGCCCGCGGCCATACAA
The DNA here is from genome assembly GCA_038117225.1 of Rhodospirillales bacterium. GTDB lineage: Bacteria > Pseudomonadota > Alphaproteobacteria > Rhodospirillales > Casp-alpha2 > JAYOFM01. The sequence goes on along the minus strand of JAYOFM010000107.1, from coordinate 7,640 downwards.
TCGGCCACTATCAGCGCGCCGGCCGCGCCCGCTTTTGCATCGGACGATCCGATGCTGGTCTATCTGCCGGAATTCGAAGCATTGCCCAATTCTTCCATGCGTAAAGTCATCGCCTCGCGATTGACGGCTTCGGCGCGCGATATTCCGCACTTCAACCTGACGGCGGATATCGAAATCGACGCGCTGCTCGCCCTGCGCAAGGAACTGAACGGACGCGAAGGGGCGGACTATAAGATTTCCGTCAACGATTTCGTCATCAAGGGCGTCGCCCTGGCGCTTAAGCGTAACCCCGATTGCAACGTCGCCTTCACCGACGACGCCATTCTGCGGTTCAAGTGCATTGATGTGTCGATGGCTGTCGCCATCGAGGGCGGCCTGATAACGCCGATCATCAAGGACGCCGGATCAAAAGGTTTGGCGACCATTTCGGAAGAAGCCAAGTCGCTCGCCGCCAAGGCGCGCGACGGCAAGCTGCAACCCGAAGAATACCAGGGCGGCACCTTCACCATATCGAACCTCGGCATGTTCGGTGTCAAATCTTTCAATTCCATCATCAATCCACCGCAGGGCGGCATCCTGTCGGTTGGTGCCGGCGAGGCCCGCCCGGTAGTCAGGGACGGCGCCCTGGCGGTCGCAACGGTGATGTCATTGACCCTCGCCGTCGATCATCGCTGCATCGACGGCGCCTCGGCGGCGGCGTTCATGAAGGAACTGAGGGCGATCCTCGAAGCCCCCATTCAGTTGATGCTCTAGGGCGCGAAGGGACGAAACATGGCCGATACTAACTTCGACGTCATCATCATCGGTGGCGGGCCCGGCGGATACGTCACCGCCATCCGCGCGGCTCAGTTGGGTCTCAAGGCTTGTGTCGTCGAGAAAAAGCATCTCGGCGGCATTTGTCTAAACTGGGGCTGTATTCCGACCAAGGCGCTTCTGCGCTCGGCCGAGGTCTATCATTACATGACCCATGCCGGTGCCTACGGCCTGTCGGCGGACAACGTCAGCTTTGATCTGGCCAAGGTCGTCGAGCGATCGCGCGGCGTTTCCAAGCAGCTCAACGGCGGCGTCAGTCATCTGTTGAAGAAGAACAAGGTAACCGTCATCGACGCGACCGCGAAGCTTGATGGCCCAGGTAAGGTTGATGTGGTCGACAAGGACGGCAAGGCGCTGCCGTCGCTAACCGCCAAACATGTCATCATCGCGACCGGCGCCCGGCCGCGCGCGCTGCCTGGCCTCGAGCCGGACGGCAAACTGGTGTGGACCTATTTCGAGGCAATGGTGCCGACGACGATGCCAAAATCGCTGTTGGTCATCGGCTCGGGCGCCATCGGCATCGAATTTGCGAGTTTCTTCCGCACGATGGGCGCCGAAGTGACCGTGGTCGAGGTGATGTCGCAAATTCTACCGGTCGAGGATGCCGAAATTTCTCAATTCGCGCATAAGCAGTTCGAAAAGCAGGGCATTAAGATTATCACCGACGCCAAGGTCACGAAACTCGACAAGGCCGCCGACAGCGTCACCGCGACGATTGAAGACGCTAAGGGAAAACCTCAACAATTAACTGTTGATAGGGTAATTTCTGCCGTGGGCGTCGTCGGAAACATCGAGGACGTAGGTCTCGAAACCACCAAAGTGAAGACCGATCGGGGCTGTATCGTCATCGATGATTACGGCCGCACCGCCGAACCCGGCGTCTACGCCATCGGCGACGTCGCTGGGCCGCCCATGCTGGCGCACAAGGCTGAACATGAAGGCGTCATTTGCATTGAGACTATCGCCGGACTGCCATCACACCCCATGGATAAGAACCAAATTCCCGGCTGTACCTACTGCCATCCGCAGATTGCCAGCGTCGGCATGACCGAGGCGAGGGCCAAGGAAGCCGGCCACGAGGTCAAGGTCGGACGCTTCCCGTTCCTCGGCAACGGCAAGGCCATCGCATTGGGCGAGCCCGACGGCATGGTCAAGACGATCTTCGATGCCAAGACTGGGCAACTGCTGGGAGCCCACATGATCGGTGCCGAGGTGACCGAGTTGATCCAGGGTTACGTCGTCGCCATGGGCCTCGAGACCACCGAGGAAGAGCTCATGCACACCGTGTTTCCACATCCGACTCTGTCGGAAATGATGCACGAGAGTGTTCTTGATGCCTACGGGCGAGCCATCCATTTTTAGTCACAGTTTTGACCGTCGTCATGGCACCCGCAATGGGATCAGCCTAGGATGCACGAATGAGTAACATTGTGTTCCTGACAGCGGAGCCATCCCGATGGATATTGAAATCCGACCAGCGGACCCAGAAGACCGATTCCCGTGGCTGAAGCTACTTGGGGATTACCATGATGAACTCGACCATTCGATCACCTCGGATATCGCGTTCGATACCTGGGACCGTGTCATGGACCGCACGAATCCCGTGCGTAGCCGGGTTGCGGTGTTGCCTTCTGGCGAAATCATCGGTTTTGGCAACTACGTGCTACACGCAAGCACCTGGAGCGAGAATGATGTCTGCTATGTTGAGGACGTTTTCGTCGATGAAGGATATCGTCGGCAAGGGGTTGGCACCGCGATCGTCCGCGATATCGTGCGTATCGGTCACATGAAAAGATTACATTGGGTCTACACGATGGCCAATATTGAGAACGACTTAGCACGCGCGTTTTCCGAGTCGGTCGCCAAGCCGACCAGCCTCGTGCGCTACGAATTCAAGGTATAACCATGGCTCCCAACGACCTCACGCCTGATCGCGCCCGCCCCAGACATCCGGAAAAAGTCAATCGGCCGGCCAATCCGATCAAGCGCAAGCCGCCGTGGATCAGGGTCAAGGCACCGACGTCCAAAACCTATCATGAAACGCGAAAATTGATGCGCGAGCACAATCTGCACACGGTCTGCGAAGAGGCCGCCTGCCCAAATATCGGTGAATGCTGGTCGGCCAAGCACGCGACGGTGATGATCCTCGGCGATATCTGTACCCGCGCCTGCGCGTTCTGCAACGTGGCCACCGGCAAGCCGCGTCCCGTCGACCCGATGGAGCCAGAGAACCTCGCCATTTCCGCGGCGAAACTCGGCATGCGCCATATGGTCATCACATCGGTGGACCGGGACGACCTGTCGGACGGCGGCGCGGAGCAATTCGCGCTCTGCATCCAGCGTATCCGGGAGACGACCCCAGAAACCACCATCGAGATTTTGACCCCGGATTTTCGTGACAAACCCGGAGCACTGGAAACCGTCATCTATGCCCGGCCCGACGTGTTCAATCACAACCTGGAAACCGTACCGCGGCTCTATCCGTCGATCCGGCCTGGTGCGCGGTATTTCCATTCGCTGCAACTGCTGGATACCGTCAAACGTCGGGATCAGTCGATTTTTACCAAATCCGGCATCATGGTCGGCCTGGGTGAGGAGAGAGGGGAAGTGTTGCAGGTGATGGACGACATGCGTTCCGCCGACATCGATTTTCTAACCATCGGCCAGTATCTGGCGCCAACATCGCGCCACGCACCGATCGATCGTTTCGTAACGCCGGAAGAGTTCGAGGAATACAAAAGAATTGCGCTGACCAAGGGTTTTCTGATGGTCGCTGCGACGCCGCTGACCCGATCCAGCTATCACGCCGACGCCGACTTCGACGAATTGCGAAGGGCGCGTCAGGCGAAACTAGCCGCCGCCGGTTGATTATGGCACGACCGGCACACCCCCTTAAGGAAGCGAACATCTGGAACGCCCAGGACGTGGCGAAACGTGCCGTCTACTGCCACGCTCTCGATGATCACATGGTTGACGAGGTCCGCGCGGCGGCGCAGATGGCGCTGGCGACGGGCCGGCCGCACCACCAATGGCGCAAGTCGGATTTCACGCTGCCCCGAACGGCTTCCTTTCTGACTCGCGCGCATACCGACATCGAGGACGGTCGCGGCTTCGTCTTCATCACGGGTTGGCCGGTCGATGCGTTCTCATACGACGAAAACGTCGCCGCCTACGCGGTGATTGCCAGCCATCTCGGCGACATCGTCATTCAGAATTACGAGGGCGAATGGGTAGTCGACGTGCGCGATGACCAGAAGCCGTATTCTCATGAGTCCCGGGGGTATCAGAGCAATGCACTGCTACCGTTCCATACCGATGGCGCCGATTTAAGCGGCTTAATGGGGCTTGGCGAAGCCACGCGTGGCGGTGAAACGGTGTTGGTCAGCGCCACAGCCGCGTTCAATGTCATCGCCGAGGAGCACCCGGGCCTGTTGCCGATTTTGGAACGCGGCTACTTCCATCACCGCCGGCGCCAACACCCGGAAGGCGAAAATCCGCTGTCCAGTCACCGCATTCCGGTATTCGCCTTTCATAACGGCTTGCTGCACTGCTGCTACAACCGCAATCCCATCGAATGGGTGCGTCACGAAGGCATGACCCTCGACGATGACGAAATCGCGGCGCTTGATGCCTTTGATGCGGTGCTTGCGCGCCCGGCGATGCAGGCACGCTTAAACATTCGCAAGGGCGACATGCTGTTTTTCAACAACTTCGTCATCCTGCATTCGCGCACGGAGTTCGTCGACGACGCCGAACACCGGCGCCACCTTGTGCGGTTGTGGCTACAGGATCCGGCCAGCAAACGCCTCGGGGAAGGCCTGCTTGATCTGTATGTTCCCGGAACCTCACGCTTCAAAGCGGCTGAATAACAGTACCTCATGCCAACCCATGCCGAGCGCCGCGTGCTGCGCCACAGCCCCGAACAATTGTTTAATCTAGTCGCGGATATCGAGCGATATCCCGAGTTTTTACCGTGGTGTAAGGCGTGCCGCATTCGCCAACGGGAAGCCAGTGACGAGGCTGCACCGGACGTTCTGGTTGCCGACATGGCGATCGGGTTCAAGGTCTTCCGCGAGACGTTCACGTCGCGCGTGGCGACAACGCCGTTTGATCGTATCGATGTCACATACGCCGATGGGCCATTCAAGTACCTCAATAACCATTGGAAATTCCTCGACCATCCGGACGGTTGTGAGATCGATTTTTTCGTCGATTTCGAGTTCCGCTCACGGGTCTTGCAGGTCGCGATCGGCGCCGTGTTCAACGAAGCCGTTCGGCGCATGATCGCGGCGTTCGAAACACGCGCTGACGCGCTCTACGGCCGAAATTAGCCAACCCGTCACTCTTCATCGATCGTTGTTGGCTGGCGGCGCCCCCTTCGCGATAAGCGCCGCCATCATGTCAAAGGCGACGATGACCGATTGGCGACGCACGGCGTTTCTGTCGCCGGCGAAGACGTGGCGTTGGTGCGCCAGGGAGGCGCCCTTTCTTGCGGCCGCAATGTGAACCAACCCCACAGGCTTGTTTTCCGTCGCGCCGCCGGGGCCGGCGATCCCGGTGACCGCGCAGGAGATGTCGGCCAACGAATGTTCGAGCGCGCCGGCCGCCATGGCGCGCGCGACCTCTTCGCTCACCGCACCGACGGTTTCAAAAAACGCCATGGGTACGCCCAGCATCTCATGCTTGGCCTCATTCGTGTATGTAACGAACCCCCGTTCGACCACATCGGACGAACCGCTGATCGCCGTCAGCGCCGCCGCGATGAGGCCGCCCGTGCAGGATTCGGCCGTCGCGATTCGCAATCCACCTTCTCGGCATCGCGCCAGTAGGGTCCGTGCCCGATCGTCGAGATCATCATCGAACACCAATCAACCTCCTGAACCCATAAGGGCTTTGACAAATGCCAACGCCGCCGTTGCGTAACCGGCGGCCAGGACGTCATCAAGCATCACGCCGAGCCCGCCCTTGATCTCCCGATCGGCCCAGGATACCGGCCACGGCTTGATGATGTCGGCCGCGCGAAATAATACGAAGGCTAACGCGTAATCAAACAGTGTTGTCGACGCCACAAGCAGCGTCAGCCATTGCCCGACGACCTCGTCAACGACCACCGGACCAGGGTCCGACTCGGTAGTAAGTCCAATATAGACATTGCTGGCCCATACACCGGCGCCAAACACCAGGATACAGGCCGCGATCAGGCCGAGCACGCCCCAATGGCCGTGAATCACCCATCCGATGGGTAGCGCCGCCAGTGAGCCCCATGTCCCTGGCGCCTTCGGCAAATAGCCGGCGCCAAACCATGTCGCCAGCAGAACACCAGAATTGGAAAGTGGCGGGCGAGAAGGGGGTAGGGACATTCACGAAGGCCGTTATTCATTGCGGCAGATACGGCATCCTGTCGCCTTCAAGCGAAAGCGGCAATGGCTTTAGCGTCCGCGGCTGCTCGCTTTCGACCGAATTCAATCTGAATGCCCATAATCCAGGTGTTCCGTCGACATCTCCGCTTGCATGGGAAATCACCAGCCGATAGGGTTCTGCACTGTGCCGCAGGATGCGTTCTGGGGCGCCGAGACCGTCCCAGGGGGGAAAAGCCCCAGTCGCTGATCAACGATATCGGCGCGCAAGAGGGCTTCCCGATTTAACGACGATGGACGGTACTGCGATATGTTGAGGGACGGCGTCGAGGGAAGATACATGTACGAAGGGATTTCACGTCCGTGGTGGTGGCGCTGGCCGCTTGCTGTGGTCAATACGTTGTTCCCTGACCGGCAGATTCATTTACGAACCAATGGTAATATCCGGTTCTTCCGGTTTTCCCGATTGGGGCAAGTAACGGTTGCCAGTTTCGTTGCTATTGCAACGGCTTGGGCCAGCTATACGACAATCAGTTTCGCTCGACATGGCGAGGTTCTTGCCAGCAAGGATCATGAAATCGCCAGCGCCCGTTTCGCTTATCGGAGCCTGCTCGGCGAAGTCGCGACCTATCAAAAGAAATTCAGTTCCATTACCGATGAATTAGAGGACAACCACACCCTGATGCTGGGCTTGGTTGAAAAGAACGCGTCGCTGCAGCGCAGCCTGTCGTCGGTGGAGAAGCAGCTTCGCACGACGGAAGGCGAGCGCATCGATGTGTCGGAAGCGCGCGAGCAGTTGAAAAAACGACTCGCCGGCATCGAATCCGATATGAACGCGTTGTCGACGCGGAACTACACGCTGAAGGGCAATCTGGATTCGGTGGCGCTCGATCTGCAGCGCGCGCTTTTCGAGCGTGATTTGGCGCGAAACGAAGGCCAGGCCTTGCGATCGCAGATCACCAATCTAGAAACCCGCATGGAAGACAGGGTCGCGGCGCTGCAGCAGCGCTTGGTTGATTTGCAGACGTCGCAACAAGTTGCCGTGCAACGGCTCGACGAACGAGCCGTTGCCTATATCGAATCGGTCGAGCGCGTAATCGAAATCACAGGGTTGAAGATCGATCGGCTTTTGGCGGCAACCAGTGTTGATCAGGGGGCGCAGGGTGGTCCGTTTATCCCGGCGAAACCTGATGGCAAACCGGGCGACGGGTTGAAGGCGAACCTGGACGACCTCGATAACCGTCTGGCGCATCTGGAGGCTTTGCAGACAGTCATGGAGCGTATCCCTCTGACTGCCCCGCTGAACAATTACCGGGTCACCAGTTCCTACGGAAAACGCCGCGACCCCATTAACAAGAAATGGGCGTCACATTATGGTGTCGATCTGGGCGCGCCGACGCGCTCACCCGTTCACGCAACGGCGCCGGGCAAGGTATCCAGAGCTGGTTGGAACGGCCGCTACGGTCGCTA
>JAYOFM010000106.1:0-13522 GCA_038117225.1 Rhodospirillales bacterium | reverse complement strand
ATCCGGTGATCAGCGCAACGAGTGCGGCCACAGCCTCCAGATTGCTAACGACGCCCTGTGACCTCAGATAAAAAAGCACACTGATTCCGACGAAACCGGCCGGAATGAGAAATTGGCCGATAGACGGAATTTGCTGGATCGCCGGCACGCCAACGTAAGCGAGATGCGCGATAATCAACAACCAACACAACAGACGTAAACGGCCGCTCGAATAATGCCTCGGCAATCGGAAGTTTGGTAATTTGGACGCCAGACGGCTGCGAAACAGAGTGAAACCCGCGACGTACATCGACATCCCGACGAAAACCAACGCCAGCGCCTTTACGCTGCCAAACTCCTGAAAATTGGCAGCCTCATATGCAAGGAAGATCGGACGAACGCCTGGCCCCCAAATGTAGCCGTGGAAATACAGCGCCAACGGAAAGGAGATGAAATAAATCACCAGTGATAGGGGAAACAACGGCAGCACGGACTCAACCCTGTTCGCATACCACCAAAGACAGCCGCCGACCGTCACCCATAGGCAAACGATGACGAATACCGAGTGCACGGAGGTCACGTGTTCGGGGCGCCAGATGTAAAGCGCGAGACTGGCCAGCGCCGTCGCGACCCCAGTGAGCGGATTGACCCAACGTTCTGGCACCAGGGCCGCGCGATGCCGATCCGCGGCCATGGCATCCGGCACCGCCGAGGTCTCGCCCATCAGCCGGGCAGTCCCGTGGTCACGGATCGCAGCAGCGGCACCAGTTTTCTGAGGCCCTGGCGGATCGCCGCGAGGCCCGTGCGCCGCCCATGGGCGCGCGACGCGGCGTCCAGCAGCGCGATCGCGCCGCCCGGATTGAAACCGAGTCCACCGTCGCCCGGCGTCCGCGCCAAACGCGCGTCGACCGCGTCATCGGTAATCAAGGCACGTGCCGTATCCAGGTGCCCGAACACCGCCGCCAGCAGGGCCGTGCGAATGCGTGCGTCGACATTGTCCGTCGGAAGCGCCTCGGGCCGCTTCAGAAATAACAGATCAGCCTGTACCGCTTGGCCCTTGGAGAACGCCGGATCGTGGCGCTGCATGAACGGTGCCGGCACGCTGGAACGGCGGCGCCAACGGTGCATGTTAAGGATATCCATCAACTCGAAACCGCGTTCGTCGAGATGGCGGATCAGATCCCATGCCAGCGGCTGATCATGGCGAAACCGCATGAAACCGGCTTCGGTCTTGATCGCCAGCACGTCGTCCAGCAGTCCATCGGCGCCTTCCAGCACCTCCAGCTCGGCGCCCTCCACGTCGAGCTTGATGTAGTGCGGCGCGTCGAGCTCATGCTCGGTAAACAGCGAGTCGAGGCTGCGGGTATCGACCTGAAAGGTCTCGGCGATCTCGAACAGGTCCTCGACGCCGAAGCGGCGGCCGATGTCCTGATCGTGAACCAGCAGCGAGGCACCCTGCGGATCCCGCGGCACGTGCAGGGTGCGTTCACCATCGCTGCCGGCGACCGCGTAGGGCAGCAGCCGAACCGATTTCCACGGCGCCGACGGCATGCTGTTGAGGCTGTCGAAGGCTTCCGGCTCCGGCTCGAAGCCGATCACCGTGGTCACCCAGGCGGCCGGCAGCAGGTCCGGATCGAAGCCGCCGCGCGAGCCGACATCGACGGCGATCAGTCCGAAGTGCTCGAACAGTGGCGCCATCGGCGTATCGCGGAAAAAATCGTTGCCAATCATGCCGCTCCGAATACCCTAAGCCGCTTGAAAAGGAAACACCGGGACGCACGCGCCGACGCGGAACCCCCGCTCCGCTCTCGCCAAGCGGCGCCCGGTGGGTAGAATGGCGGGCGTGCCGCGCTGGCCGCGCCCCAATGTGGTCGAGGACCCTGTCACCGTGATCTCCCGTATCGCCGAAGCATTGCGTCGCATCCGTCGCATGGGGCCCGTGGGCACCAGGCGCTTCGCCGCACGAATTCTGCGCGGCTATAGCGAGCCCTGGATGGCGCCCCGGCAATACCGGCGGCTGCGGGGCGCCGCCCTCGCCCGCCGCCTCGGTGCAGGTGACCTGAACACGGCTTGGCGGCACGTGGCCGATGCACCGTCACCCTTCGTCACCAACCCGCCGGCGAAACCGGCGCTGGAACGCCTGGGCGATGACGAACGTGCCCGCGTGCTCGCCGCCGCCGAGATGGCGCATGAACGCCGGGTCGATCTGCTGGGATCGGGGCCGGTGCAACTGGCGACACCGATCGACTGGCACGTGGATTTCAAGAGCGGCCATCGCTGGCCCCTGGTGGCGCCGCGCCGGCTCGACCTGCGCGGCTTCGGCCTGCCCAGCGACGTCAAGGTGCCGTGGGAATTGTCACGGCTGCAATGGCTGCTGCCGGCCGGTCAGGCTTACCTGCTCGACGGCGACGACCGCCACGCGGTCCTCGTGCGCGACATCATCATCGAATGGGATGAGGCCAACCCGCCGGCGCGTGGCGTCAACTGGGCCTGCGCCATGGACGTGGCGCTCAGGGCGCTGTCGCTGTTGTGGTTCTGCCGCGTCTTCCACGCGGCAACCGCATGGCAAGACGGCGCGTTCCGCGAGCGGGCGCTGAGACTGCTGGTCATTCACGGCGATTTCGTTTCTCGCCACCTGGAATGGTCCGACGTCGGCGGCAATCACCTGGCGACCGATCTGGCTGCCCTCGTCGTACTCGGCCACGGGTTGGCGGAAACACCGGAAACGCGGCGCTGGCGCGATACAGGCTGGCGGCATTTGAAGGCCGAAATCATGTGCCAGGTCGGCCCCGACGGCGCCAATTTCGAGGCCTCCACCGGCTACCACCGGCTGGTGATGGAATTGTTCGTGATGGCGGCGGCGGCGCGGCGCGGCACCGGCGAGACGATTGAGCCGGATTATGCCGGGCGGCTCGGCGGTATGGCGCGTTTCGCCGCAGCCTATACCCGGCCGGATGGCACTGCGCCGCTATGGGGCGACGCCGATGACGGCCGCGCCCTGCCGCTCGGCGGGCAGGCCAAGAACGATCATCGCTACCTACCGGCCCTGGCCGCGCACGTGCTCGACGACGATGAACTGCGCGCGACCGGCGGCGGGCCGCATACAGAATCCTTCTGGTGGTTCGGCGATCGCGCCGCCGGCGCCGCCTCGACATCCGACGGGGCGGCCAATCGCTCGCGACACTTTGGCGCGGCCGGGGTGTACATCATGCGCGGTGCCGGCGATCACGTATTCATCGACGCCGGACCGGTCGGCATGGCCGGTCGTGGCGGTCACGGCCACAATGACTGCCTGGGCCTCGAGGCCTGCCTCGCCGGCACCCCCCTGCTCACCGATTGCGGCGCCTACGTCTATACCGCCGACGCCGAGGCGCGGAACCGCTTTCGCGCCACCGCCAGCCACAACACGCCGATGGTCGATGGCGCCGAGATCAACCGGTTGGTCGACCCGGCAATGCTGTTCACCCTGCACGACGACGCGACGCCGGAGGTGCGGCGCTGGTCGACGTCGGACGAACGCGACATTCTGGTCGCCGCCCATTCCGGCTACCATCGGCTGGCGCAACCGGTGACGCCGTTACGTCGGGTAGTGCTCGACAAGCGCCGCCACGCGTTATTGATCCACGATCAGTTCGAGGGTACTGGCGTGCACGCCGTCCGCATCCCCTTCCACCTCGCCCCCGGCATCGCCGCCCACCAAACCGAGGCCGGTCGCTTGCTGCTCAAGGCGTCGGGCGGAGATTTTCATTTCGTCCATACCGCGCCCGGTGACTGGACCCTGACCCTAGAAGACGGCTGGCAATCCCCGTCCTACGGCATCCGCCAACCGATCACGGTGGTCGTGCTATCGCGCCACGGTGCCCTCGCGCCTTTAACCGTGGCCCTGGCCCCGTCGGCCGCATCGCCCGCGGCGCTGCACCGCTGGATCACCAAGGAACTCGACGAGCGGGATCAGGATTAGGCCGCGGGATCGCATAATTTGGTGTTCTGACCGTGAGGCTCGCTTTGCGATCCATTCCCAACATTCAAGATCGATCAATCAACTGGGAGCATTGCCTGGAAATGGAAATGTCACGGACACTGTCGTTCCGGTTCCGACCTTGCTTTCAATGTTCAAATTCCCGCCGTGGGCATCGACCAGCGATTTGACGATCGACAGCCCGAGGCCCATTCCTTCTTGAGTCACCAGCGGCTCACCATCACCTCGAGAAAACGGCTCAGTTATGTTGGGTAATTTTTCGGACGGGATTCCGACGCCAGTATCTCTCACCATGAAGCCGATATTCCTGTCCGTCGACGTTGCCGTAACAACAACCGTTCCTGTCGGGTTGGTGAATTTGATGGCGTTGGAAATTAGATTGAGGACAATCTGGGTTACGGATCGCTTGTCGGCATAAATCGACGGCAGGTTGTCCGGAATCTCACATGACAGCTCGATACCGCCTTTGTCGGCCAGCGGCTCAACGTTTTTAACACAACTCCTCAATACGTCACCGATGGCGATCTCTTCTTCACCGAAAATCCGCTTGCCGGCCTCGATCGCCGAGATATCCAGGACGTCGTTTATGAGCGCCAATAGGTGCACACCACTGTCATGAATATCGGCGGCATATTCCTGATATCTATCTGCCAAATTGGGACCAAGGTCGTGGCCGCGCAGCATATCGCTAAATCCTAAAATCGCGTTCAGGGGTGTGCGTAATTCGTGGCTCATTGTCGCCAGAAACTCCGACTTCGCGAGATTGGCTTGTTCGGCCTTGGCCAGCGCCAAGCGGCGGGCCGTTTCCGTTCGATGAGAGTCGATGGCGATGCCGGCGAGATTGGCCGTGTCGCTGACGTAATTAAGCTCGCCTTCGGTCGGTTTGCAGATATCTCTGTAATACATGGCAAAAGTCCCAAGGACTTTTCCGTTGGCGGAAAATATCGGCTGAGACCAACAGGCCTTGAGACCGGCCTGCATCGCGAGATCGCGGTATTCAACCCAATAGGGATGGGTCGAAATGTCCTCGACGATCACCGTTTTTCCGACAAAGGCCGCAGTGCCGCAGGAGCCAACCCCGTCACCGATTTCAACGCCATGGATAGCATCGTTATAGAATTTTGGCAGACTGGGCGCTGCACCAAGTAGAAGATGCGTTCCGCCCTCGTCCATGAGCAGCACCGAACCGAGCATATTTCGATTAACGGCCTCGCAGCTCTGGACCAAGGCAACGAGAACGTCGGCCAAAGGATGACCCGTCGCCAGCAGTTCCAAAACATTATTTCGGCCCTGCTGTATCAATTCCAATCGATGGCGCGTGGTGACGTCGGTCAGCAGACTCGTCATACCCCCCGAGGGCGTTGCGGACTGGTGACGCTCGTAAACGCCGTCTCCGTGATACTGAACGACCACGTTGGTGCCGTCGCGGCGAAGCTGCGCAAGACGCTGTGGGAAGCTGAGCGGTTTGTGATCAATGGTCGAATTTTTTTCGTCCAGCTGGCCCAGGCGATCATAGGTCGCCACACCCGGTTCCGTGTCCGCTTCGCTGTAACCGTTGATGCGACGGAAACTATCATTGCAGTACTCGAGGCGTCCCTCGGGGTCGTAGATGGCGAAACCATCGGCCATCATGCCAAGGGCCTCGCGAAGTCGGTCCTCGGCCGATTGAAGCGTCCTCCCGGCGCCATGGTTCGCCGTTCCAACGTCATCGGTGCATTCAAGTGCCGGATCGTGAGTATTTCCGCCCATGGGACATGATGTTGAAGCGCAATCGATCATCGGTCAACGATGGCTACGGTGATTGTCTCCAAGTGCCGGTGACCGACAGCCCGGCGCAACGAAACCCGGTAATTGGGATCAGGCCGACGGAACTACGATCGCGGCGTCAGCAGGTCGGCGACGCTCAGGGCAACCACCTCGGTCGCCTGACGCAGATCATCGAGGAACAGCTGTTCCTCGGGTCCGCCGATGTTAGCGTCCGCCGGATCGGCCGGGCCGGCGCCATAAAGCAGAGTCGGAATGCCGCGCGCCGCATAGTGGCGGCCGTCGGCGTCCCACGGCACGCCGCGGGTCAGCGGGGCCGTGCCGGTCACTGCCTGGCAATGGCGGCTCAACACGTCGATCATCGGCCGGGTGCCGTCGAGCGGCATCATCGGCGGCATCAACTGACGGCGGCGAATGCGGCACAGCACGCCGGAGGTCTTGGCGACTGTGTTGCCGATGATGTTAGTCAGCTGGCGCTCCACCGCATCCAAATCCTCGTCGGGGATCAACCGCCGACCGATTTTCAACACCACGTTGTCGGGCACCTTGGCGATGCCGGTGCCGCCCTCGACGGCGCCGACCAGCAATTTCGGCGAGCCGCAGCCGGGGATTTCCGATACCGTGGCGGCGAAGCCGCGCCGGAGGCCGTAGAGCGTCGTCATCACCTTGGTCGCCACCTCCAGCGCGTCGCGGCCATCCTCGGCGCGGAACGCCGGCGCGGATAGGCCGCGCAGTTCCACGTCCAGCTGCAAATAGCCGGCGGCGTGGGTGACGATGGCGTGGGTCAGGCCGCCGCCAATGACCATATCCGGCTTGACGATGTCGTTTTCCAAAAGCCATTGCGGGCCGAGCCGGCCGCCGGTTTCCCCGTCACCGGTGAAATGCAGCTCCAGGGTACCGGCCAGGCTTTCCGGCGCCGCCTCGATCAGCGCGTGGGCAGCGTAGGCGAAGGCGGCGATGTCACCCTTGGAGGCGACGGCGCCGCGGCCGTACATGAAACCGTTTTCGATGGCCGCGCCGAAGGGATCATGCTTCCAGCCCTTGCCGGCGGGCGCGGTATCGCCATTGGCTTGCAGGGCGATCACCGGACCGTCGCCGAAGCTATGGCGGACCACCAGATTGATGACGCTGGAAACACCGCGCGCGTCGCACATGTCGGGCGGAACCGGGTGGCGCTCAATCGTAAAGCCGAGATCCTCCAGCAGGCGGCCGATATGTTCCGCGTGCGCGGCGCCGTGCCCCGGCGGATTCTCCGACGGCAGGCGCACCAACTGCTTGAGAAAGTCGAACTGCTGCGCCCGGCTTCCGGTCATGATGTCGCGCATGCGTTGAACGGCGGCGGCGTCCATGAATCCTCCTTGATGACGCCGAAACGTCGCAGACTCGGCGCGCCTCGTCAATTCACCAGCCAGCCACATCCCCACCCACCACTCGACGATGCACGAAAGATGGCGTAGCGTGCCCGCCTGCCCCGTCCCCAGTTCCCGGAATGACCATGCCCGACGCCAAATCCCGCGACCTGATCAACCGCCTGATCGCCTTCGACACCACCAGCCGCGAATCGAATCTGGAGCTCATGGCCTTCGTGCAGGACTACCTGTCCGGCCTCGGCGTCGAAAGCTTCCTGGTGCACAACGTGGACGGCAACAAGGCCAACCTATACGCCACCGTCGGCCCCGACGATATCCCCGGTATCATGCTATCCGGCCACACCGACGTGGTGCCGGTGGACGGCCAGGACTGGGACACCGACCCGTTCAGCGTCACCGAACGCGACGGCCGGCTTTATGGCCGCGGCACCTCGGACATGAAGAGCTTCATCGCCATCGTGCTCGCCAAGCTGCCCCAGTTCCAGGCGCGCGGACTGGTGACGCCCTTGCACTTGGCATTTTCCTATGACGAGGAAATCGGCTGCATCGGCGTGCGTCGGCTGATCGAGAAGCTCAACGATATGCCGATCAAGCCGGCCATGGCGATCATCGGCGAGCCGACCGGCATGCAGGTGACCATCGGCCACAAGGGCAAGCGCAGCTACGACGTGCACGTGCGCGGCTTCTCGGCCCATTCCAGCCTGGCGCCGACCGGCGTCAACGCCATCGAATACGCCGCCGAACTGATCGCCCACATGAAAAGCATGGAGCGGCGGCTCGAGGCGGACGGCGCGCGCGACGAACTCTACGACGTCGCCCACACCACCGTGCACACGGGCACCATCGGCGGCGGCTCGGCGCTCAACATCGTGCCGCTCGACTGCCGCTTCCAGGCCGAGTTCCGCTATATCGGTGACGACGACCCGGACACCATCGAGGCGGAAATCCGCGCCTACGCGACCGATGTGCTGGAACCGATGATGCACGCGGTCAACCCGGACACCGGCATCACCATCGACTGCGTCAACGACATGCCCGGGCTCGATACCGGCGCCGACGAGGAGGTGGTGACCTTCGTCAAGGCTCTGGCCGAGCGCAACGACCACGCCAAGGTGGCATTCGGCACGGAGGCCGGATTGTTCCAGAAACGCGCCGGCATTCCGGCCGTCGTGTGCGGCCCGGGGTCCATCGACCAGGCTCATAAACCGAACGAATTCATCGACTTGGAGCAGATCGAGCAGTGTGAGCGCTTCCTCGAACGTCTCATGGACAAGGTTTGTTCGACGTGAGAGAATTCCCGCCGACTATGGGAGCCCCAGGGAAACCCTAGGGGGGTTGGCGCATGATTTTCGGTTTCGGCAAGAAGGGCGGCAACGACGGTGGCCGCGAACACCAGCGCTTTCAGGCGTCCACCGAGAAGGTGCGCATATACGGCGAGGAATTTCCCCTCGGTGACCTGTCCCTCGGCGGCATGGCGGTCAACGACTACAAGGACGACGCCACCAAGGTGAACCAGTACTTCGAGTTCGTCATCGAGGTGCAAAAGGACGGCCAGACCGAGGAATACCGCGGCCACGCCCAGGTCGCCCGCGTCGGCGACGATTTCATGGGCTGCAAGTTCACCAAGCCGCAGCCGGAACTGGAATTTTCCGTCAGCCGTTACCTCGAATACATGGAAACGCTGGCGGCGCAATAGGGCGCACTCTGATCATCGCGGATCGCCGCTCGACCAACGGCTATCGAATATTGGTGCGTTAATTTTCCCGCCGTTGGCGGAATAAATCCTGGATGATCGCAAATGGCCATTCCGTCGCGGCCCGAAGCCCGGCGACGGATGACACGTTGTTGATGGTGCGTTTGGTCTCCGCCATGAAGGCGGTCAGCACGATCGTCTGGTCCACCGACCCTTCCTCCTTGACCAGCGACAACCGGTGCAGGGCGTAGAGCCCGATTAATCCGGCCAGCAGGAAGAAGAAATCCCAATGCTCGACCTTGAAGGTTTCTAGCGTCAGTTCCTTCACTGGGCCCTGCCAGTGAATAAGGATGGAGAGCTTCTGGTCGGCAAAAAAATCCGCCGTCAACCCGCCGATTACCGGCGCGATACCGGCGGCGGCGGAACTGAACAAGCCGTTGGCGGTCATGAAGGCGGTGGCATGTTCGGACGGCGCGAGCCGCATGGCGATGGTCGTCGAGGCGATGGTCACCCCGGCGGTGGCGACGCCCATGACCATGTGAATGCCCGCCAGCAAGGCCAGGGTCGCCGTCGCGGTTTCCGGCCGTGTCGTGAATATCCAAGCGAAGATGCAGATGATCAGCAACGGCGCCGAAACACTCATCACCGACTTGCCGCTAAACCGGTCGGTCAGAATACCCACGGTATTCAGCACCAGAATGTTGGTGATCTGGCTGGTGGTGGCCAGCGCCGTCACCGTGAACACGTTGAGTTCCAAGCGCTGAAACATGTGCACGGTGAAAAACGGCGCCGCCAGATTGACGGCAAAGTTCCAGGCCGCCAGGAAGATCATCAGATTGCGAAAATTGGTATCCTGAAACGGTCGGCGCAGCATGCGAAGGATGTTGGGGGATTCCGGCGCTGGCGACATCGCCGGCTCACTGACCCGCGCCAGAAAACCGACCGCCACCATGCCGACACTACCGGCCAACGTGAATATCACGAAATAAGCCCATTTCTGCGGTCCCAGGCCGAAGGATACCCAGCGGTCAAGAAACAAACCGGTCGCCAGCCCGAGTACCATGCCGACGATCGTCATCACGCGCACCCGGCGGCTGAAAAACGCGCCGCGCTGATCCACCGGAATTAAATCGCGAATCCATGAGTTCCAGCTGATTCCCTGAATGGCACCAATGCAATAGCGAACCAGGATGACAAACAACACCAACCCCAAGGCAACGGCGTGATCCGACAGAAGCGCCCCTAGCGCCAGCAGAAACAGCATCGGCCGGCTGATAAATCCCGCGATCATCGAGATAACGCGGCGGTTGCGGAAGCGCTCGACTAGATACATGCCGGCCAACTGCCCGATACTGGCGAGATGCGGCGCCGCCGCCAGCAGTCCGATGAACACATTTTCGGCGCCGAGGGAGAGGGCGAAGGCGGTAAGGAACGTGCCGAGCGTGAGTGTTTCCATAGCCTGAGTGCCCAGGCCATTTAGCATCAAAAAGCGTTTCGAGTTTTCCAGGTTGGCCGCGCTCACCGTCTCCGTCGGCCGCCATCCGTGCATCAGTCGCGCGAAAACCATGAGTTCAGCGCCGATTACCGCTTTAGTTGCAATGCCGCCGCGGGGGCACTGCAAGATACGGGTGCCGTTGCCCCGGTACCGCGTAAATTAACCTCGACGATGGTCAACTCCGCAAGCCGCTGCCCCGCCGCGACAATGGTTTTATCGGTCGACGGTTCGCTGGAAAACATCACGCCGAGCCTGCGCTGGATGCGTCCTTCAACGCTGATCGGCACCGTGTATCGCGTCCGGCCGATGGCGAACGTTTCCTTGATCGCCGCGACACGCCGCTCCCAGCATGCCGCTTGTGTGATGTCGCTGCTCGACGTTCCAATGTCGAAGCGAACGATCAAACGCCGGGTTTCCGGATCGAAGAAGACACGAAACTGGGCCTTTGGATCGGATGGCGGCGACTTCTTAGCCGCTTAATGCCTGAGTCAAAAAGGCTCACCGGCTCTTTTTGCAGCCGGTCGAATATATCACCATTCTGTGCTAGAGCCTGCTTTCCGGCGACCATGAATATCAGTGCGATGGCGATGCTCATTATCCGGATCATGATTGCTCCTTTTCAATGGTGGCGCGCCCGAAGAGCCGGAACGTGTCTTTACCGGCCGCAGAGTAGTGATATGGAAAGCTGATGGCGAGAGGGAGAAGACGATGATCGACGACGACGGTGTTGTTGCCGCTTATATCCTTGATGGCAAAGGGGGCGGAAGGGCGCTGGTACGATGCACCGCGGATGACCTTCATGCCAAGGAAGGGACGGTATGGCTCCATCTGGACCGAAACGTGCCCAATGCCTGCAGACAAGCAGTCGACGCCATCGGCCTAGGCAAGGTTTTCGCGGATGCTCTGTTGGCCGAGGAAACGAGCCCCCGGGTCGTTTCGACGGCGAATGGGATGCTGGTGATCCTCCGCGGCGTCAATACCAATCCGGGCGCCGTCCCGGAAGACATGGTCAGCCTTCGCCTGTGGATCGAGGAAACGCGCGTGATCTCGGTGCGCAACCGCAAACTGGGAAGTGTCCGCGATATCCGAGACCGGCTCGAAGCGGGCCAAGGCCCGAAATCGTCGGGTGAATTTCTGGTCATGGTCGCCGATCGCCTAGTTGAACGCATGGGGCCGGTCATTATCGATTTGACGGAGCGCCTGGATACCTTGGAAGAGGATATCGAGGGCCTATCGCCCAAGAACGCGCGAGCGAACCTGCGCGAAATTCGTCGTCAGGCCATCACGCTTCGGCGTTACCTGGCACCGCAACGGGACGTCCTGGGACGCCTCCAGATGGAGAATCAGAACTGGCTGAAGCCGGACCATAAACTGGAGTTGCGTGAAGTGGCGTCGGCGACGGCGCGCTATGTCGAGGAATTGGACGCGGTTCGTGAACGCGCGGGCGTTGTTCATGACGAAATGATGGCTCTTGCGGGCGAGTCCATGAACCAAACCATGTACACGCTTACGCTGGTCGCCACCATCATCCTGCCATTGAGTTTCATCACCGGACTGCTTGGCATGAACGTCGGCGGTATTCCGTTGGCCGAGGTCAAGGTCGGCTTCTGGCTGGTGACGGGCGGGATGTTCGCCGCCGGCCTTCTGTTGGTCATCCTGTTCCGCTGGCTTAAGTGGTTGCGGTGAATTGGATCGGTTCGGCCGCTCTTGAGGTCTATTCAGACGGCTGGCCACGACGGGGCGTTCTCTGTAGGGCGGTGCCCAATCCGACGCACACTTGAAAAGGTTCGCACGCCGATTTTCGTTGGCATTCCAGACCAATTTTACAATGGATCGTGGTCAGTCTTCGTATAAATTCCGTTCGCGTCCGGGTGGTATCGCCACTGAACGGCCGGGTTCGTCGGCAAACGGTTGGCGGGGCTAGTTCTTCTTTTCGAACAAGTCCAATCACGTTGCCCACCGCGTCCGGCGACTTGGGTTCCCCGAGCGATCGAATTCAAGAAAATGTAAAAAGGGAAAGGTGCTGAACATGAGAAAGCTTATGGTCCCCACGATGTTGGCCGCCGTCGTCGCCATCGCCCTGACAGTGCCCACCGCGCAAGCCGCGACAATGTCCGACAAGGCGAAGTGCCTGCAAAATCTGAAGGACGCGAAGGTCAACCTGTCAAAAGTGGAAGATACCGGGAAACCGGGCGATAAGATCGAGAAAGAAGCCATGGCGCTATTTCCCGTCGTCGAAACTCTGTGTAATGCCGGCAAGTACGAGGAAGCGGCCCAACAGACCGCCTTTCTGCGCCACCTCTTGGCCGATTGACGCCATTACCCTTGCCTGCCATGGACGCCGGTGGATCGCCGCAAGATCGATTGCGGACGGGATACTCCGCATGCCGCCCGCATGCCGTATGCCTGGCGCGACGCCGGTCAACCGCGCGCCAATGCACCGATGGCACGCCGAAGTGATGGAATCGATGGATCCCGACCGATGACTGCCCGAAAAGACGACGGCGAAAAAGCCGCCGCCCGCGTACGCTGGGCGATCGCCACGCCGTATTTCGTTCAGGGCTCCAAGGACCTGACGGAAATCCCGATCTTGTTCTTCATCAAATACAACCTCGGCATGGGCGACGCCGGCGGGCAGTTGTTCGACTCGCTAAAGGGCATCGGCTGGATGATGAAGCCCCTGTGGGGCATCATTTCCGACAAGATTCACATCTTCGGCTACCACCGAAAAGCCTGGTACGTTTTGATGGCCGCCCTCGGCGTGCTGTTCTGGATGTCATCGGCCGCGTTGGCCCTGGCGGAAGTCCGCGTGCCGCTGGTTTTTCTGTTGGCCTTCAATATGGTCTTCGCCACCTACGCCTTCGTCGATGTGGTCTGCGACGCCATCATGGTGATCGAGGGACGGCGGCTGAAGCAGGTCGGCTTCTTCGTCAATCTGCAATGGATCGTGCTGTCGGTGTCCCACGCCGGCGCCTTGTTCCTTGGCGGCTGGATGCAGGGACTGGTGTAAAGCGGTGATATCCATGTCGGATTGATTTTCGCCGTCGCCGGCCTGTTCCCCCTGCTGACGGTCATTGTCGGTATTCGCAATATCCCGGAGGAACGTCTGTCACCGCGAGCGCCCGGCTCGTATGAGCCGACGCCATTCTTCGCGATGTGGCGCCCCGCCGACGTGATGCTGTTCCCGCAGGTCCTCCGGCTTGACGACGATGACTTCCGACGGTTCGACGGCGAGCGGCGGG
>JAYOFM010000105.1:0-13537 GCA_038117225.1 Rhodospirillales bacterium | reverse complement strand
CCGGCGAGGTGTAGACCTGCGTGTCGACGCCGCGCTGCGAGCCGTCGGGCAAATCCTCGATCCCGCGCGGCTGGCCGAAGTAGACACCGCCGGTCAATTCGCGGACGATCATGATGTCGAGACCGGACACTAGTTCTTCCTTCAACGACGACGCTTCGGCCATCGCCGGCAACACCGTCGCCGGGCGCAGATTGGCGAACAATTCCATTTCCTTACGCAGATTCAGCAAACCCGCTTCCGGGCGCACGTCGCGCGCCACGTCATCCCATTTGGGACCGCCGACGGCGCCCAGCAGCACCGCATCGACGCTCATGGCATCGGCTAGCGTTGAAGCAGCCAACGCCGTCCCGTGTGCGTCATAGGCGCAACCGCCGATCAAATCCTCGGAGACATCAAAGGATACGTGGCGGCGCTGGTCCATCCAGTCGACGACGCGACGAACTTCGGCCATAACCTCGGGGCCGATGCCGTCACCGGGCAGGACGAGTAGTTTCTTGTTCGCGGGCATGCTGTCGGTCTCCCTGGGCGCTCTATTCGGCGGCGTTGATGGCGAGCCACGGACGGCTGCTCAACTGTTCGTTTTCATAGGTATCGATCTTTGATTTTTCCTGCATGGTCAGGCCGATGTCATCGAGGCCGTTGATCAGGCAGTGCTTCTTGAACTCATCGACGTCGAATTTAACCTCGCCGCCGTCAGGACCGGTGATGACCTGATTTTCCAGATCAACGGTCAGCGTCGCATTGGCGCCACGCTCGGCATCGTCCATCAGTTTATCTAAATCTTCTTTCGACACCTTGATCGGCAGAATGCCGTTCTTGAAGCAGTTATTGTAGAAGATATCAGCGAAACTGGTCGAGATGACGCAACGAATACCGAAGTCGAGAATCGCCCACGGCGCATGCTCGCGTGATGATCCGCAGCCGAAGTTGTCACCGGCGACCAAAATGCTGGCTTCACGATAGGCGGGCTTGTTGAGGACGAATTCCGGCTTTTCGGAACCGTCCTCGTTGAAACGCATCTCGGCGAACAGGTGTTGGCCCAGCCCCGAGCGCTTGATGGTCTTCAGGTACTGCTTGGGGATGATCATGTCGGTATCGACGTTGATCAGGTTCATCGGGGCGGCGACCCCGGTCAGCGTATTGAATTTTTCCATTGTGTGTTCCTCCGTTGACCGGGTGGTTTCAGTTTAGGTCCCGCACATCCGCGAGATGACCCGCGATGGCGGCCGCCGCGGCCATGGCCGGGCTGACCAGATGAGTGCGGCCTTTATAGCCCTGGCGGCTCTTGAAGTTGCGATTGGATGTGGACGCGCAACGCTCGCCCGGTTCCAGCTTGTCCGCGTTCATGGCCAAGCACATGGAACAGCCGGCTTCGCGCCAGTCGAATCCAGCCTCGATGAGGATAGCGGCGAGACCTTCCTCTTCCGCTTGTTCCTTGATCAGACCCGACCCGGGAACCACCAAGGCATGCACGCCATCGGCAACCTTGCGGCCCTTGGCGACGGCGGCGACGGCGCGGATGTCTTCAATACGGCCGTTGGTGCAGGATCCAACGAAGACCTTATCCACCTTGATGTCGGTCATTGCCATGCCACCGGTCAGCCCCATGTATTCAAGTGCCGCACGGGCGGCTTCTTGTTTGCCTTCATCGGAGAAGTCCTCGGGCATCGGCACGGTGCCGTTGATCGGCGCAACGTCTTCCGGGCTGGTGCCCCAGGTCACCTGCGGTGAAATTTCGGAGACGTCGATGGTGACTTCCTTGTCGTAGGTCGAGCCCTCGTCCGACGGCAACGTTTTCCAATAGTTGACGGCGGCTTCCCAATTGGCGCCCTTGGGCGACAACGGTCTGCCCATCAGATACTCGAACGTGGTGTCGTCGGGTGCGATCAACCCGGCGCGCGCACCCGCCTCGATGGTCATGTTGCAGACTGTCATGCGGCCTTCCATGGTCAGATCGCGAATTGCCTGGCCGGCATATTCGACCACATGGCCGGTGCCGCCGGCGGTGCCGATCTTGCCGATGATGGCGAGGATCAAATCCTTCGCGGTGCAGCCCAACGGCAACGCGCCCTCGACCGTGATGCGCATGTTCTTCAACGGTGCTTGCAACAGTGTCTGGGTCGCCAGCACATGTTCCACTTCCGAAGTGCCGATCCCGAAGGCCAATGCTCCGAAGGCGCCGTGGGTCGCCGTATGGCTGTCGCCGCAGACCACCGTCGTGCCGGGCAGGGTGAAACCCTGTTCCGGGCCGATGATGTGGACAATGCCCTGGCGGATATCGTTCATATCAAATAGCGGCACGCCGAATTCGGCACAGTTCGTTGACAGCAGTTCGACCTGGATCCGGCTTTCCTCGTCGTCGATGCCGACACTGCGGTCGGTCGTCGGCACATTGTGATCGGCGACAGCAAGTGTCAGCGACGGCCGATGCACTGGCCGGCCGGCTGCGCGCAAGCCCTCGAAAGCCTGCGGGCTGGTGACTTCATGCACCAGGTGGCGGTCGATGTAGATGAGGCAAGTGCCGTCATCCTGGACGTTGACCAGGTGATTGTTCCAAATCTTGTCGAACAGTGTCTTCGGTGTCGCCATGACGTTTCTCCCTCACGTGCCGTCCGAGATTTCCCGGGTTACTCTTCGGTGGTTGCGGTGGCTTCGGCTGCAGCCGCTTCGGCCTTGGCCTTTTTGCCTTTCTTTCCCTTCTTGCCCTTGCTGGTACCCTTGGCGCGGGCTTCGGCATCGGCAGCGGCCTTGACCTCCTTGGCGACGCGCTTCTCTTCAACCGTCAGCTTGCCGCTGAAGCCATCAGTCTTCTCGGCGATGCGGGCACGCTTGCCGGTCAGGCCACGCAGGTAATACAGCTTGGCCCGACGCACGTCACCGCGGCGCACAACGTCGATGGATGCGATGGTCGGCGAATATAGCGGGAACACCCGCTCGACGCCCTCGCCATAGCTCATCTTCCGTACCGTAAAGGCGGAATTGAGGCCGGCGTTCTTGCGGCCAATGACGACCCCTTCGAATGCCTGAACGCGCTCGCGTGTTCCCTCGACGACCTTAACGTTGACGCGGACCGTATCGCCCGGGGCGAAATCCGGTACCGGTCGTTCGCCGGCTAGTTTGGTGACTTGTTCCTGTTCGATCTGCTCGATCACATTCATGACGGATTTCCTTTCTGCTTAACCGTTATCACGGGCGTAACGGTCCCAAAGATCGGGCCGTCGTTGCCGTGTCAGCGTTTCCGCCTGGGCAAGACGCCAGGCACGAACTTTTTCGTGGTGGCCGGACGTCAAGACGTCCGGCACGACCCGGCCGCGCCATTCACGGGGCCGGGTGTAGTGGGGGTATTCCAGAAGTCCCCCTTCGAAACTTTCCTCGTCGAGCGATTGCGCCGTGCCGATGACGCCGGGAAGCAAGCGCACACAGGCGTCCAATAGCGCCAATGCCGCCGGCTCGCCGCCGGAAAGCACGAAATCGCCGAGGCTTAATTCCTCGATATCGTTGGCTTCAAGTACGCGCTGGTCGAGACCTTCATATCGACCGCACAGCACGATAACACCGGGACCGGCGGCAAGCGAACGCACCCGCGCCTGATCGAGACGCGCACCGCGTGGCGTCAAATAGATGATAGGCAGGTCACTGTCGGCATCACGCGCGGCGCCGATGGCGGCATCGACCACATCCGGACGCATCACCATGCCCGCGCCACCGCCGAACGGTGCGTCATCGACCGAAGCGTGGCGATCTGCGGCGAAGTCGCGGATGTTGACGGTGGTCAAGGACCACAGACCATCGGACAGCGCCTGTCCCGAAAGTGATTGGCCGAGCGGCCCCGGGAACATGTCCGGGAACAGCGTCAGCACGCGGGCTCGCCAAGCAAGGCGTTCGCCAGCTTGATCCTGTCCATTGCTGTTTACGTCGTTACCGTTCACGTCTCAGTCCTCATTTTCCGCGTCTGGTTCTTCATTTTGAGCGGCATCAAACAATCCATCCGGGGGATCGATCACCAGGCGCCCCGCCGTCATGTCTACCTCCGGCACCACCTGGTGCGTGAACGGCACCATGACCGTTCCATTGGCACCACCGGAAATCTCCAACACATCTCCGGCGCCGAAATCGTAGACGGCGATCACCTCGCCCAATGCCTCTCCCGTCGTCGTCTCGGCGGCGAGGCCGACGAGGTCGGCGTGGTAGTACGCCTCGTCCTCGGTCTCGGGCAGTGCGCTTCGGGGCACATAGAGCTCGCACCCCTTCAGCGCCTCGGCGGCTTCGCGTCCATTAATGTCGGCAATGCGTCCGATGATCAGCCCCTTGACCTTCCCGGTGACACGCAGATTGAAACGGCGCGAGCCGGACTTGTCGCTGAGCGGACCGTAGGCGGCCACATCTTCCGGCTCGGCAGTGAAGCTCTTGATACGAACTTCACCCTTGAGCCCGCGGACACCGGTGATGACACCCAGGCAAACGCTATCCTCGGCCATCGATCAGGCGGTATCCGATGTGGCGACCAGCATCATGCCTCTTCCTTTTTCTCCTCTTCCGCCGGCGCATCGTCGGTGACGGCCTCTTCAGGTGCGGATTCCTCTGCCGCAGCCTCTACCGGGGCGGCTTCCTCGGCCGGAGCCTCCTCAGCGGCGGCTTCCTCCGCGGGAGCGTCGTCCGGGGCAGATTCCTCGGCTGGCGGGGCGGATTCCGCAGCTTCCTTCGCGGCGGCCAATTTATCTTCGCGCGCCTTCATGCGTTCCAGGGTCTTCGGCTTCGGTTGGCTTTGCTTGGGCTGGTCCGAGTACACTGGTTTGGCAACCAGTCCGGCGTTCGACAGGTAGCGGGCCAGGCGGTCGGTTGGCAGCGCGCCCACGCCGAGCCAATACTTGACCCGTTCTTCATCAATGGTGAACCGCTGCGGATGGTCTTTCGGGACCATCGGGTTGAGCGAGCCGATGCGTTCGATGAAGCGGCCATCACGTGGCGAACGGGAGTCCGCCACCACGACCCGGTAGTACGGGCGCTTCTTGGCCCCGCCCCGGGAAAGTCGAATTCGAAGCGACATGGTTATTAGGTTCCTTTCAGTTTCGCGAATTTGAATGCGGTTAAACGAATGGTGTTAGCGAAGACCGGGCGGCATGCCGCCGGGCATCATGCCGGGGGGCATCATGCCGGCGAGGCCCCGTTTCCCCATCTTGCCGGCCTTCTTCATCATTTGTGACATCTGCTTGAATTGCTTGAGGATACGATTGACGTCCTGCACCGAGGTGCCCGAACCAGCGGCAATACGCCGTCGGCGGGAGCCGTTGAGCAGCTTCGGATTCTGGCGTTCGGCCTTGGTCATCGACAGGATAATGGCTTCCTGGCGGGCCAGTAGCTTGTCGTCCAGGTTGGCGTCGGCGATCTGCTGCTTTGCCTTCTGCGCGCCGGGAAGCATGCCAAGCAGACCGGAGAGATCGCCCATCTGGCGTAGCTTCTTCAGTTGATCGGCCATGTCCTCAAGCGTGAACTGGCCCTTCATCATGCGCTTGGCCGTTTTTTCGGCTTCTTCCTCGTCGAGCACATCCTTGGCGCGCTCGACCAGGCCGACCACATCGCCCATGCCAAGAATAGCGCCGGCGACCCGTTCCGCGCTAAAGGTTTCCAAGGCTTCCGGGGCTTCACCGGTGCCCATCAGCTTGATCGGTTTGCCCGTCACGGCGCGCATGGACAATGCGGCGCCGCCTCGCGCGTCGCCGTCGACACGGGTCAACACGATGCCGGTGATGCCGACCTTATCATTGAATTCGCGCGCTAGATTAACCGCGTCCTGACCGGTCATGGCGTCGACCACCAGCAACGTTTCCGCTGGGTTCGCGATGTCGCGCACGTCGGCGACCTCGGCCATCAATTCCTGATCGATATGCAACCGGCCGGCGGTATCCAGGATCACCGCGTCGTAGCCTTCACGGCGCGCCGTCTCCATGGCGCGCTTGGCGATGGCGCGCGGCTGTTCGCCCATTACCGGCATCATTACCGGTACTTCGATGCGCTCGCCCAACTGCTGCAACTGCTGTTGCGCCGCCGGTCGATAGATGTCGAGCGACGCCATTAGCACTTTCTTCTTATCGTGCCGCGCGAGGTGGCGGCCGATTTTGGCGCTAGTGGTGGTCTTGCCCGAACCCTGCAGGCCGACCATCAGAATCGCCGACGGCGGCGAGGCCAGGGTCAGTCCGGCCTCGGCGAGCCCCAATTCGCCGCCACCCAGGGTCGCCACGAGATGGTCGTGCACCACCTTGACCACCATCTGGCCCGGGGTGACGCTGCGCAACACATTCTGACCGACGGCCTCCGCGCGTACGGCGGCGATGAAATCCTTAACGACTTCTAGCGCTACGTCGGCCTCAAGAAGTGCCGTGCGCACCTCGCTCAGCGCGGCATCGACGTCGGACTCCTTCAGCGCCCCCCGCCGGGTTAGGCCGTTGAGGATGCCGCTCAGTTTGTCTGTCAGGCCTTCAAACATGGCCGCGCGCTACTCCGCTAATGACGATTCCGCAAACGAACTCGCAACGTAAAACGCGCCAGTGCGCGAAAACTCGCGGACTGACGGCGCCCCTCGGGACGATTGAATCCCGTCTGCGCTAAAAGCGCCGGAACCATATGGATGCGCGATCCTCAAGTCAAGCATTGGGCACGCCTGCGGCGCGCGGACATTAAAGAGCGTAGAAATTAAGAATTTTGGGAAATTCATTCTAAGACACAACCAAAATATGTAATTCATGATCTTTACCAATCTTTCGTTTCACTTTAATCGCCACTAGTTGTATGATTCTGTCATGACAACTTGTATTTGCGATGCGGCCGGGGGCTTATCTTGAGTAATGGTGATGGGGGAAACGGCGCTTCGCCGAAGCGGCGAAGCTTCTTTGCAGCAATAGATATTCACCTGGCACAGCGTTTGGGTGAGCGGCGTGAGCAACTCGGATTATCCCGTACAGAGCTGGATAGTTTGATCGGCGAACGTCCCGGCACGATCGCTCGGTTCGAACGCGGTGCCCGCCGCCTCGGAGCCGATCATGTTCATTTTCTGTCCGTGGCCCTCGACGTTCCTGTCGAGTGGTTTTATGACGGTCTCGAGCCCACGCTATTTGAAGGCATGGTTAGGCTGCCGAATGTCTTGGGCGAGAAGGAAATTGACGATGTATTGGAAGCCTACTATGCCATCGACAACGCCAGCGTCCGCCGCGATATCGTCGGCCTGACCCGCGCGGTGGCGGCATCAGGGCCAAAACGCCGCTCCTGAGCCAATTTCGTTTCCACGTAACGAGCCGCGCAAAGAGTGGACTTCGTCGCTGTCGGCGCTATAACCGCGTCCATGATGGGCATGTTAAACGACCGACCATTCATCAAGATGCACGGACTGGGTAACGATTTCGTTGTCCTGGACGCCCGGCATGATCGTGAGGACCTGACACGGATCCTCGCCGGTCCGCCCGCGCGCGCCATCGCCGACCGCCGACACGGCGTCGGTTGCGATCAATTGATCATCATGGCGCCGCCGCGCAGCCCGGATACCGACATCTTCATGGGTATTCTCAACGCAGATGGTGGCGAGGTCGGTGCATGCGGCAACGCGACCCGCTGTGTCGCAGCCATGTTGATGGACGAAAAGGGCACGGATCGCGCGGTGATCGAGA
Source organism: Rhodospirillales bacterium (assembly GCA_038117225.1). Lineage (GTDB taxonomy): Bacteria > Pseudomonadota > Alphaproteobacteria > Rhodospirillales > Casp-alpha2 > JAYOFM01. Next base: position 5,879 of record JAYOFM010000105.1, on the reverse strand, counting down.
CACTTGCCGGCCCTCTCGAAACCACACGGGCGGAGGGCGGACACATCACTGTCGATATGGGGCCGGTGCATACCAATTGGGAAGACATCCCTTTGGCCGAGCCCATGGATACGCTCAACCTGGGAATCCAGATCGGTCCGCTCGTCGACCCGGTCGCGGTCAACGTCGGCAATCCGCACGCCAGTTTCTTTGTCGATGACGTCGCGGCTGTTGATTTGGAAGCCATCGGCCCGGAGGTCGAGCATCATCCGCTGTTTCCTGAACGCACAAACGTGCAGATCGTCCAAGTGCTGGCGGCCGACCACATCCGCGTCCGGGTGTGGGAACGCGGAGTCGGGATCACTCATGCCAGCGGTTCATCGGCGACGGCGACGGCGGTCGCCGCCTGTCGGCGCGGTTATACCGGCCGTCGCGTCACCGTCGACCTCGACGACGGATCGTTGCTGATCCATTGGCGCGATGACAACCACGTCACCCAGACCGGCCCCTGGTCGGAGAGCTTTCGCGGCGTGTTGCCGGCGAACCTGCTGGCGGGCGCGCCATGACCGCCGAAGCCCGCGCCCGCGTCATCACCTTGGGCTGCAGGCTCAATGCATATGAATCCGAGATCATGCGCGGCCATCTGGATGCCGCCGACCGCGACGATCTGATCGTTATCAATACCTGTACCGTGACCGCCGAGGCAGAGCGCCAGGCCAGACAGACAATCCGTCGCGAAAAGCGCCGTCATCCGGCGAAACGAATCGTCGTCACCGGGTGCGCGGCACAGATCGATCCGGCCGCTTATGCCGCGATGCCGGAGGTCGATCACGTCATCGGCAATGCCGAGAAACTTGAGGCGTCGACATTTCTTGGGCTCGATACCGCCGATCCCGTGCGCGTCGCTGACATCATGACGGTCGAGGAAACGGCACCGCATTTAATCCGTGGCTTCGACGGCCGAGTGCGCGCCTTCGTGCAGATACAGCAGGGCTGCGATCATCGCTGCACGTTCTGTATCATCCCGTTCGCGCGTGGGCCCAATCGTTCCGTTGGTCTTGGAGCCTTGGTCGAACAAGTGCGTGCGCTCGTCGCCGAAGGCTTCCGCGAAATCGTGCTGACTGGCGTCGATATCTGCTCCTATGGCGCCGATCTGGCCGGCCGGCCAAGGCTTGGTGATGCGGTTCGGCGATTGCTTCACGCGGCACCGGAATTGCCTCGGTTGCGCTTGTCATCCCTCGATCCAGCGGCCATGGACGATACGTTGTTCCAGTTGCTCGCCGATGAACCGCGCCTGATGCCGCATTTGCATCTCAGCCTGCAGGCCATGGACGACATGGTGCTGAAGCGCATGAAAAGGCGTCATTCCGTGGCCGATGCCGCGGCCGTCGTGGCGCGCGCCCGGCGGGCCAGGCCGGACGTTGCCATCGGTGCCGATTTGATTGCCGGTTTTCCCACCGAAACCGAGGCCATGCATCGGAACACCCTCGCCGCCGTCAACGATCTCGAAATCCCGCTGCTGCACGTATTTCCTTATTCAGAACGTGGGGACACGCCGGCGGCTCGCATGCCGTCGATCCCCGTCAGCAATCGCAAGATACGGGCGGTGGAATTGCGCGCGGCTGGCGCGTCGGCGCTGGAGCGGTTCCTTGCCGGTCAGATTGGGCGTGAAGCGAATGTGTTGGTCGAGAAACCGGGACAAGGCCTGACCGAACATTACGTTAACGCGCGTATCATAGGCGCGGTGCCAATTGGCGCCATCGCGCGGTGCCGCGTCAGCGCCGTCGAAAATGGCGCCCTGATCGTCCGGCCCGTTTGAACCGGCCAGTATGAACGAGACAACGGACAACGGCTGGTTCGGGCGCCTCAAGGAGGGCCTCGGCAAGTCCTCGGCCCGACTCGGCGGCGCGCTCACCGGCCTGTTCACCAAGCGCCGTCTCGATGCCGCCGCCATTCAGGACCTTGAAGACGCATTAATACAGGCCGATCTCGGCGTCGCCATGGCGGCCCGTCTGGCCCAGGCCGTGGCCAAGGAACGTTTCGACAAGGAAGTCAGCGACGATGAAGTTCGCGGCGCCCTGGCCGAGGAAATAGCAAGCGTCCTGCAGCCAGTGGCGCATCCCATTACCATCACCGCCGACTACAAACCCCATGTGGTTCTGGTCGCCGGCGTCAACGGTTCGGGCAAGACGACGACCATCGGCAAACTGGCCGCCCAATGGCGCGGCGACGGTCGATCCGTCACCCTGGTCGCCGGGGACACGTTCCGCGCCGCCGCCGTGGAACAGCTTCAGATTTGGGGCGAACGTGCCGGTTGTCCGGTTGTTGCTGGCGCCTCCAAGGCCGATGCGGCCGGGCTCGTCTACGGCGCGCTGCAATCCGCCATGGGCGACGGCACCGATGTGTTGATCGTCGATACTGCCGGTCGGCTACAGAACCGCAAGGATCTGATGGCTGAACTGGAAAAAGTCGTTCGTGTGATCAAGAAGCTCGACCCGTCGGCGCCGCACACGACGCTGCTGGTGATGGATGCCACCATCGGCCAGAACGCGCTGGTTCAGGTGGAGACCTTCAAGGACATGGTCGACATTTCGGGCCTGGTACTGACGAAGCTTGATGGCACCGCGAAGGGCGGCGTTGTTGTCGCGTTGGCGGATAAGTTCGGGCTGCCCGTGCATGCCGTTGGCGTCGGCGAAGGCATCGACGACTTAAGGCCATTCAGCGCCGATCAGTTCGCTCGCGCCCTCGTCGGTTTGGACGGTTGATCGGGTTCAGCGGCCCAGCTTGGCGAATACAGCCTCGGTTTCCTCGATCAACACCTGGACTAGGTCTGCTGCCGGCATCGCACGGTTGAGCGGGAACGCTTGACCGGCCCAAAGCGACATGAAATCAGGAGATCCTGCGGTTGCGCTGCCCTTGCGCAACGGGCCCGTCAGTGTGTTGGGAATCGGGAAGGGGGCGGTGACATCGTCGCCCGACGCCATCTCGCGCATGTAGCGATTTTCGATTCCACGCGCCTGGCGGCCAGAAAACGCGGCGGTCAGCCGGGTCTGGTCGGCACTGGCATCGCGCAAGGCTTGAACGTGCGGGGCGCCTATCTGGGTTTCCGGACAGGCGAGAAAGGCGGTGCCCGGTTGAACGCCGAGCGCGCCCAGCGCGAACGCCGCGGCAATGCCACGCCCATCAGCGATACCACCCGCCGCGACCACCGGCACGGACACGGCACCGACCACTTGTGGCACCAACGCGAACGTGCCGATATGGCCGGTTTCCGCCGGCCCGGCGAAAGTTCCGCGATGGCCGCCGGCCTCGAATCCCTGGGCGATGATAAAATCAACGCCCGCCGCTTCCAGCGACTTGGCCTCGGCGACATTGGTCGCCGAGCAGCCAATCACCAGATCGGCCTCGCGCACCGCTTGAACCAAATCTGCGGGCGGCAGGCCAAAGTGAAAGGTGACCACCGGTGGACGCATCGCCAGCACCATTTCCAGATGTGCCTCGCCGAAGGTGCGGCTCGACAGGGCGGCGGCTGGTACCTCGCCCAGCTCCAACTCGTCGAAATAGGGCTGCAGGCGCTGGCGCATGGCCTCGTCCCGCGCCGCGTCCTCTGTCGGTTCGTCATGACAGAAGAAGTTTGCGTTGAAGGCGCCGTTGGTGGCGGCGCGAGTTTCCGCGATGCTTTCGCCCGCCGCTTCCGGCGAGGCCAGCGCCAATCCCAACGAACCGAGTCCGCCGGCATTCGATACCGCCGCCGCCAGTGCCGGGGTCGAAGCCCCCGCCATTGGTGCGCCAATGATCGGATAGCGGATACCGAGCCGTTCCGTCAGGGCGTTTGTGGGCCACATGAAGCTTTCCTCCCTACTTTGCAAATCGTTGATCCCACTCATACAGTGAACACGCCCGCTGCCACAATGGACCGTGATATCGACTCAAGGCCGGGCACGGCGGGGGAGCATTGATGGCGCTAGAACCACATCTGATCTTGCTGGTGTTGTTTGCGGCGCTGGTGCACGCCAGTTGGAACGCCGTCGTCAAGTCGGCGGCCGAGCCATTCCTGACGTTCACCGTCATCCATGCCACCGGCACCGTTCTGGCGATCTTTGCCTTTCCGCTGGTGCCGGCGCTTGATCCGGCGGCGTGGCCATTCCTGCTCGTTTCCGCGTTGGTCCACAATGCGTATTACGTGTTCCTGCTGGCCAGCTACCGAGCCGGTGATCTCAGTCAGATTTACCCCGTTGCGCGCGGCACGGCGCCGTTGTTGGTGGCTATCGGTGGCGCGATATTCGCCGCTGAAATTCCTGGACATTGGGGAATTCTTGGACTCGGGCTTGCTTCCGCAGGTATCATGAGCCTCGCGTTCGCCAAGGGGTGGCCGGTCAAGGGCGCGCGCCGGCCGCTGATTCTGGCCTTCACCACCGCCGGATTGATTGCCAGCTACACGGTGATTGACGGCCTCGGTATTCGCCGCGCCGGCGATGCTTTCAGCTTCATCGTTTGGCTGAACTTCCTTGAGGGCATACCGTTCACGCTGTGGGCGCTGTCCATGCGCCGTCGCGACGTTGCGCCGTTCCTGCGCGTCAATTGGCGGCGCGGCCTGTTCGGCGGTGTGTTGACGACGCTGGCCTATGGCTGTGCGCTTTATGCGTTGAACGAAGGCGCCATGGCCTCGGTGGCGGCACTGCGCGAGACCTCGGTGTTGTTCGCGGTGGTTATCGGTTGCTGGTTGTTGAAGGAGCCGTTCGGTCGCTCGCGGCTGCTCGCCGCCGCGGCCATTACCGCCGGCGTCATCATCCTGCAGACATGGGGCTAGCTCTCCAGCATCGAGTCCAGATAGCTAAACAACGCGGCTTGGCCGCCCGTATGCAAGAAGATCACCGTTTCGGTCGCCCGGTAACGCCCGGAACGCGCGCCGGCGATTAGCCCGGCCATGGCCTTGCCCGTGTAAACCGGATCGAGCAATAGGCCTTCGTGTCGGGCGGCGAGCGACAATGCCTCGCGCATGCCCGGGGTGGGGATGCCATAGCCATCGCCCACATGATCGCCGTCGCAATGCACAGCATCGGTGGTGACGGCGCCGCGCATGCCGGCGAACTCAAGAGTGGCTTTCAGCAGCGCGGCGACCTTGGCTTGCTGTTCCGGGCCTGGGCGGCTTACGCAAAAACCATCGATGCGGGCGGGATATTCGGCCGCCGCGAGGCCGGTCAACAACCCGGCCTGCGTGCCGGTACTGCCGGTTGCGTGGACAATTGTCGCGTTGGCGATCCCCGCGTCGCGCAACTGTCCTGCCAATTCCAGACCGCATCCGATATAGCCCAAGGCACCCACGGGATTGGAGCCTCCGACGGGAACCCAGTAGGGTTTGTGGCCGTCGGCGCGAAGGCGCGCGCACACATCCGCGCCGACCGCGTCCACGTCCGCGCCGGCCGGCGCATCGTGGACGATGGCACCAAGCAACCGGTCGAGCAGCAGGTTGCCGCTGGCGTCATAGGCCGGGTCATGGATGGGGTGAATACGCTCGAGCACCACGTCGGCGCGCAGTCCCAGCCGCATCGCCGCCGCCACAGTTTGTCGCACGTGGTTCGACTGGGTGCCGCCGGCGGTGACGATCGTGTCGGCGCCCTGATGCAGTGCGTCAGCTATCAAGAATTCCAGTTTGCGCGTTTTGTTGCCGCCGCCCGCGAGGCCGGTGCAGTCGTCACGTTTGACCCATAAATCGAGCCCGCCGAGCACGGCGCCGAGACGGGGCAGGCGCTCTAACCGCGTCGGTAGATGGGCAAGTCGGACACGTGGGAAGCGAGAAAGGTCCATGGCGTCGCGGTTCCTAGACATTCATCAAGCACGTATACTTCTACGAGATGCTGTTCGATCGCAACCGCCATTGCTCGGGGAAGCTGATGTCC
>JAYOFM010000104.1:0-13641 GCA_038117225.1 Rhodospirillales bacterium | reverse complement strand
TGATCTTGATCATCGGGTTGATGGCCGGACCGGCGGTGTCCTTGTAGGGATCACCCACCGTATCGCCGGTGACGACGGCTTTGTGGGCTTCCGAACCCTTGCCGCCGTGATGGCCGTCCTCGATGTATTTCTTGGCGTTATCCCACGCACCGCCGCCCGAGGTCATCGAGATGGCGACGAACAGGCCGGTCACGATAGTGCCGAGAAGCATGGCGCCGAGAGCGGTGAACGCCGCAGTCTGGTCGGCGATGCCGAGCACGACGAAGTACATGATCAGCGGGGCCGAAACGGGCAGCAAGGAGGGAACAATCATCTCCTTGATCGCTGCCTTGGTCAGGATATCCACGCAGCGACCGTATTCGGGCTTCGCCGTGCCTTCCATGATGCCGGGGATTTCCTTGAACTGACGCCGCACTTCCTCGACCACGGAACCAGCCGCGCGACCAACGGCCATCATGCCCATGGCGCCGAACAGGTACGGCAGCAAGCCACCGATGAACAGCCCGACGACGACATAGGGGTCCTGCAGCGTGAATGTTACCTTCAGATCAGGGAAATAGTGCTTCAGATCCTCGGTATAGGCGGCGAACAGCACCAGCGAGGCAAGGCCCGCCGAACCGATGGCATAACCCTTGGTGACCGCCTTGGTGGTGTTGCCGACGGCGTCGAGGGCGTCGGTGGTCTTACGCACCTCCTCCGGCAGGTCAGCCATTTCGGCGATGCCGCCGGCGTTGTCGGTGACCGGGCCGAAGGCATCAAGTGCCACGACGATGCCGGCCAGGGCCAGCATTGTCGTCGCCGCGACGGAGATACCGAACAGACCGGCGAAGCTGTGCGAGACCAGAATGCCGCCGCAAATAACGATCACCGGCAGCGCCGTCGCTTCCATGGAAACGGCGAGGCCCTGGATGATGTTGGTTGCGTGTCCGGTGGTCGACGCTTGCGCGACGCTGCGGACCGGACGGCTTTCCGTACTGGTGTAGTACTCCGTGATCCAGACGATCAAACCGGTGACGACGAGGCCTGCGACGGCACAGATCAGCAGTTGCATGCCGGTTACGTCGCGCCCGCTCATGTCGAAGGCCTTGTCGAGGCCAAGCAGATGTTGTGTGACGAAAAAGATACCAACGCCGGAAATGATGGCGGAGGCGACGAAGCCTTTGTAGAGGGCGCCCATGATGCTTTGGGAGGCCCCCAACTTGACGAACCAGGTCGCCATCACGGAAGCGATGATGCAGACACCGCCGATCATCAACGGATACAGCATCATCAATTCCTGCGCCGGACCGGCAAAGAAGATGGCGCCCAGCAGCATGGTGGCGACGACCGTCACCGCATAGGTTTCGAACAAATCGGCGGCCATGCCGGCGCAATCACCGACGTTGTCGCCCACGTTATCGGCGATGACGCCGGCGTTGCGTGGGTCATCCTCGGGAATGCCGGCCTCGATCTTGCCTACCAGATCGGAGCCGACGTCGGCGCCCTTGGTGAAGATGCCGCCGCCGAGACGCGCGAAAATGGAAATCAGCGAGGCGCCGAAACCAAGGCCCACAAGGGCCTCGAGCACATGGCGCAGGCCCGTGGGCGTGGTCGTGTCGTACATGCCGCGCAGCACCACGTAGTAGACGGCAACACCCAGCAAGGCCAACCCGACGACCAGCATGCCGGTGATGGCGCCGGCCTTGAAGGCGATGTTGAGGCCGCCTTCGATCCCCAGGGTGCGAGCGGCTTCCGCGGTGCGCACGTTGGCGCGCACACTGACGTTCATGCCGATGTAACCGGCGAGGCCGGAAAGCACGGAGCCGATGATGAATCCGATGGCCACGGTCATGCCGAGCTGCCAACCGAGCACCACGACGATGGCGACACCGACCATGGCGATCGAGGTGTACTGGCGGTTCAGGTAGGCGTTGGCGCCTTCCTGAATGGCGGCGGCGATTTCCTGCATGCGTTCAGTGCCGGCGGGCGACGCGAGTACGCTACGCGTCGCGTAGACACCATAGATCAAGGCGACCACGCCGCAGGCGATGACCATGTAGTATAGTTGAGACATCCTCTAACCCCTCATTACGAACCTGAATGTGTGCGACGGGACGGCGCGGGTCGTTCCGGCATTAGTTGATTACCGGCATTGCATGCGGGTCCCTATCTGAAGACCCCGTTGTCCGAGTATCCCCCCGGTCAGTCGGGAACGCCACCATATCGGCAGCTTCTAAAAGCGGCCGGAAAATGGCAGAACGCTTGGCATAAATCAACCTATCAAATGATTGCGGAAAGCCCCGTCATGCGGCCATCGACGGGGAACGTGGGGTTTATTTGGGCTGATCGAGCAAGGATTGAATGAGAACGTCGTCAACCATGCCCTTGCCGCCGACCCGATCGGCGACAATTTGTAGGCGACGCTTGATCGTCAACGGGTCGATTCGCTCGATCTCACGCAGCATCCGGGGCACGAACTGGTGCAGGTCGGCGAGGAAAGCGTCCTTGAACTTGGGCAAGTTGCGTTTAATGGTAATGATGTTGTCCTGGCCGCGTGTTTGCAGTTTGACTTCCAACTGAATGGTGGCGGCGACCTTGTTGCCGTCGAAGATACTGACCGTCAGCGGCTCCATGTCGACGAACAACGCCTTTCCGACTTCTTCAACCTCCTCCTTGACGACCTTTTCCGCCTTCGGGTTTTCGAACGGGCCGACTTCGAACCATTTCATGCTGCTAACCGTGCCGCCGGCGATCATCAGGAAGATCGCGAACATGACCATCAGCTTCTTCATGATGTTCCCATCCGAGTTTATCGGCTGTCTAATTTCACCAGCATATTATCATGCTAATGCTTTGGTTTGAAAAACCTTATTCAACGCCTTCAAGATGACGATAACCGGGCGCGTCAAACGTCATCGGTGCGTCGTCAACGTCCATTATGACGACCCCCACCGGTGGCGCGGCCGTTACCGTGCCGATTTTGGTGACCGCCACGCCAGATTCGCGCGCTGCCATCATGACGGCCCCCTCGGCGGCAGACGGCGCGCTGAATAACAGCTCGTAATCGTCGCCGCCGGTCAGTAACTCGCTCAGCCGATCGGGGGATGATGAAAGGACATGGGCCGCCGCGTCGGATGTCGGTACCGAGGGGGCGGCGATGTGCATGGCGACGCCGGATGCCCGCGCGATGTGGCCGGCATCGGCAACCAATCCGTCCGACACGTCGATCGCGGAATTGGCTATTCCGCGCAATCGCCTGCCCAGTCTCAGACGCGGTTGGGGCCGGCGTAGGCGTGACAACAGATACGCCGCGTGTTCTTCGATGACGCCGTCCAAGCCACCAGTGGCAAGCCTCAAACCGAGCGCGGCATCGCCAATCGATCCGGATACATAGATATCATCACCGGGGAGCGCACCGGCGCGTGACAAGGCCGTCCCCGTCGGCACGGTGCCGTAGGCGGTAATGGCCAATGTCAGCGGCCCGGCTGTCGCCACGGTATCCCCGCCGATCAAGGTCACGCCGAACGAATCCTGCGCCTCGCCGAGGCCGGCGGCGAAGCCTTCCATCCATGCGTCGCCGGTTCCCCGGGGCCAGGCCGTCGCCAGCAAATACGCACGCGGGTCGGCGCCCATGGCGGCGAGATCCGATAGATTGACGGCGAGCGCCTTCCAGGCGATGTCGGCCGGGCCATCGGATGCGAGAAAATGGACCTCGGCGACCAAAGCATCGACCGTGGTCACCAATTCGCGACCCGGCGGGATCTGCATCACGGCCGCGTCGTCGAGAAGGTCCCGGGCCGCGGCATTGCCACGGGTCAGCGGCCGAAACAGCTCGGAGATCAGGTCGAATTCGCCGCGCGCGGTGGCGTTATTGGGTGGTCGGGGCGGCATTGGGAAACTCCTCGCCACGGAGTTGGCGCGCCAATCGATCGAGAACCGCATTGGCGACGGCTTCCTGCGGGTCGTCGAAAAAGGCGCCGGCGATGTCGCAATACTCGCTGATCACGACCCGCGCCGGAACCTGGGGCCGCGCCAGCAATTCGTATGCGGCGACGCGAAGAATGGCGCGCAACACCACGTCAAGCCGCTGCAGCCCGCGATCGGACTTCAACAAGCCCTCGATCATACCGTCCAATTCGCCGAGATTTTCCTGCGCGCCTTGTACCAGTTCGGACAACAAGGCCGGACGGGGCTCTTCGTCACCTTCGTCGCCGGAGGTCTCTGCGCGGCCTTCCTCGGCATCGTCCTCGCGTTTGGCGACGGCGCGGCGCTCAAGAAAGTCGGCCAGAACCGTATCCGCCGGCGTGCCGACCATGTCGATTTCATAAAGCACCTGCACCGCTGCGATCCGCGCGGCATAGGACCGTGGTTCGATATTGCCGCTGTTGCGTCCAGGGGGCTCGGTCGGTTGGCTCACGATGGTTCCTTCCCAGGCGTAGCCGGGACACTGAAATGTTGCTGAAGCTCGATCATACGCAGGCATGCATGGGCCGCTTCTGCGCCCTTGTCACGCCCGGCGGGATCGGCCCGCTCCTCCGCTTGGGCCCGCGTCTCGCATGTGAGAACGCCGAAACCCAAGGCCGCGCCGTGCTCGGTTGTGATGGTCATGAGGGCCCGGCTGGCCTCGCGACAGATATGGTCATAGTGGTCCGTCTCTCCGCGGATCACGCATCCGATCGCGAGGTATCCAACGTAGGGCCGGTCGCTAGCCATGGCGAGGCGAATCGCCGCCGGAATCTCGAAGACGCCGGTGACCGGCAGCCGTTCGCTGGCGAACCCGGCGGCATCCAACGCGGCGCGGGCACCCCGGGCGAGATCGTCGGCGATGGCCTCGTAGAACCGAGCCTCAACGATAAGAATTGTTCCCTTATCGGCCATCGATCAGTCTCCAGCGGAATCGGGATCGATGGGTTCGCGGCCGCAGACCGTCAGGCCCCATCCCTCGATACCGACAATGTTGCGTTCCGAGTTCGATAGGAGGGTCAGTTTCTTGATGCCGAGATCGCGGAGGATTTGTGCGCCGACACCGTAGTCACGGAGTTCGTTGCCGCCGGATCCGTTGCCCTCGAGGCGGCTGTTCAGGCGATCCGACAGTGCCGTCGCATGGGGCTCGCGGATGACGACGATGGCGCCCCGTCCACGCTCGCCGATGATCTCCATGGCGCGTTGTAGCGCGCCCGCCGACCGACCACCACTGCCGATCTCACCCAGAGCGTCGCCGAGGACGTTGAGCGCGTGCATGCGCACCAACACCGGTTCATCGCCGCCGAGATCGCCCTTTACCAACGCGATGTGTTCGGCATAGGCGATCTTGTTGACGTAGATATGCAGATCGAACGAGCTCCCGTGGCGGCTTTCGAAGGGAATTTGCAGCGTGCGCTCGATAATGCGGTCATTGCCCAGGCGATAGGCAATCAGGTCGGCGATGGTGCCGATCTTCAGACCGTGAAACTGCGCGAATTTCACCAGATCCGGCATCCGCGCCATGGTGCCGTCTTCATTCATGATCTCGCAGATGACGCCGCTCGGGTTGAGATTGGCGAGCCGCGCGAAATCGACGGCGGCCTCGGTGTGTCCGGCGCGAACAAGCACGCCGCCGTCGCGTGCTTCCAGCGGAAATACGTGGCCCGGGGCGGCGATGTCATTGGCGCCCTTGCCGGGATCGATGGCGACGGCGATGGTACGCGCCCGGTCGGATGCGGAGATGCCGGTGGTGACGCCTTCGCGGGCTTCGATGGAGACCGTGAAGGCGGTCTGGTGACGAGATGAATTGCGGCTGACCATCAGCGGCAGATCCAGCTGGCGCAGTCGCTCCGAGGCCATGGCGAGACAGATCAGGCCACGTCCGTGCTTGGCCATGAAGTTGATGGCATCCGGCGTCGCCATTTGCGCCGGGATGACAAGATCGCCCTCGTTTTCACGTTCCTCGTCGTCGACGAGAATGAACATGCGGCCGTTGCGGGCCTCTTCGATCAAATTCTCGACGGGCGATAGATATTGGCGGTAGGGCAAGCGGTCAATCCTTCGCGAGAAGCCGCGCAACATATCGCGCCAGCAGGTCGATTTCCAGGTTCACGGCATCGCCTGCAGCGAGTTGGCCGAGGGTCGTCATCTGCTGGGTATGCGGAATGATGTTGACGCCGAACACCGCATCGTCGACTTCGTTTACGGTCAGCGACACGCCGTCCAACGTGACCGAACCCTTGGGCGCGATGAAGCGCATCAATTCGGCGGGTGGCGCGAAACGGAGGCGCCAGGAATCCCCTTCTCGCTGGGCGCCCTCGAGCACCGCGACTCCATCGACATGGCCCGACACCAGATGTCCGCCCAGTTCATCGCCAAGTCGAAGCGCCGGTTCGAGATTGATCGGCGTCCCCAGGTGCCAAGTTCCCAGCGTCGTTCTGGCGAGGGTTTCAGCGGATGCCTCGACGGCGAACCATTCCTCGCCTTTCTCGATAACGGTCAGACAAGCGCCGGCACACGAAATCGACGCACCGATGGCGACATTGGCGAGCGGCAGCCGGGTTTCGATCTCGACGCGAGTATCGCCCCGCCCCTCGCCGGCTGGATGAATGGCGCGGATGCCGCCGATGTCGGTAATAATGCCGGTGAACATGGGGTTAATCCTCACCGCTGGCGCGGTATTCCTCGATCACATCGCCGCCGCATTCTCTGATGCTCAGACGTTGATAAGTATACGCCTCGCCAAGGCTTTCAATGCCCAAATCCGCGATGGCGCCGAGGCCATCGCCACCGAGGGCCTTGGCGGCGCGGAACCAGACGATACGGTCGATCACGCCGGCGCGCAAAAACGCCGCGTTGAGCGTCGCCCCGGCCTCGACCAGAACACGCGTCAAGCCGTGTTCACCAAGGGCTTGCGCGATGCCGCCAGCTGCGGGTCTGCCATCACCGTCGGCGGCGATGACAAGGATGTCGACACCGAGGTCACGTAGCCGTGCCGCTCGCTTATTGTCATGATCCGCCACCGTGATGGCCATGGTCGGCACCTCGTGTGCCGTCGCGGCGAGTATACTGGACGGCGATAGCCGTAATCGGCTGTCGCAGACGATGCGCATCGGCGACCGGGCGGCCATGCCGGGTAACCGACAGGTCAGTGAAGGATCATCCGCCTCGACGGTGCCGATTCCGGTCAGAACGGCATCGTGCTGGGCGCGCAACAGATGGCCGTGCGCGCGCGCATCCGCCCCGGTGATCCACTGGCTGTCACCGCTCCGGGTGGCGATGCGGCCATCCAGTGTGGTCGCCGACTTCAGGGTGAACAGTGGTCGGCCGAGTCCAGTGCGGTTCAGAAAACCGAGGTTCAAGTCCGCCGCCGCGTCGGCCTGCACACCGAGTGTAACGTCAATGCCGGCCGCTTCGAGGCGTGCCACGCCAGAGCCATCGACCCGCGCGTCGGGATCGCCGACGGCAATGACCGTCCGCGCCACGCCCGCCGTGATCAAGGCATCGGCACAGGGCGGCGTTTCGCCCTGATGGGCGCACGGTTCCAGGGTGACGAAGGCGGTCGCGCCACGCGCCAGATCACCGGCGGCGCTGATCGCCATGGTTTCCGCGTGCGGCCGCCCGCCCGGTTGGGTCCACCCACGGCCGACGACGCGCCCGTCAAGGTCGGGGCGTACTAACACGCAGCCGACGGCCGGGTTGGGCCAGACACGCCCCAGGCCCCGCCGGGCGAGAACCAGCGCGGCGTGCATGTGCTGCCAGTCGGAAGCGTCAGGTGCCGTCTTCGATCGCCAGGTTCTCGCCCTCGACGAAGGCTTCGAAATCCTTGGCCTCGCGGAAATTTCGATAAACTGAGGCGAAGCGGACGTAGGCCACGGGGTCGAGATCGCGCAAATTTTCCATCACGATTTCGCCGATGGCTTTCGACGGAATTTCGCTTTCACCGGAGGTTTCGAGCTGGCGCTGGATGGAATTGACGATGCGCTCGATACGGTCCTCGCCGACCGGCCGCTTGCGCAGCGCGATCTTCAAGGACCGGTTCAGTTTGTCCCGGTCGAACGGCATCTTGTCGCCGTCCATCTTAACCACTGTCAATTCGCGCAACTGCACGCGCTCAAAGGTGGTCCAGCGGGCGCCGCATTGCGGGCACGATCGACGCCGACGGATGGCGGCGTTGTCCTCGGTCGGACGCGAGTCCTTCACCTGGGAATCATCGTGGCCGCAAAAAGGACACCGCATCTCTACCTCCGTTCGTCGTTATTGCGGAACGCCGCGCGGCGCCCCCCTTACCGTTACCCGTAGATCGGAAACCGCTTGCACAGCGCCAGGACCCGTTCGCGCACGCCGTTTTCGGTATCCCCGTTAGCATCCGGATTGGCGGCGAGGCCGTCCAGGACCTCGACAATCATCTCGCCGACCTCGCGGAATTCATCGGTGCCGAAGCCGCGCGTCGTCGCCGCCGGTGTGCCGAGCCGAACGCCCGACGTCACCGTCGGTTTCTCGGGGTCGAACGGCACGCCATTCTTGTTACAGGTCATGCCGGCGCGTTCCATGGCTTCCTCACTGGCGTTGCCCTTCAGACCCTTGGGCCGAAGATCAACCAGCATGAGGTGGGTATCGGTGCCGCCGGAGACGATGTCGAAGCCGCCGTCCTCGAGCGTCTTGGCGAGGACTTTCGCGTTATCGATGACGCGCTGCGAATAGACCTTGAATTCTGGCCGCAGGGCTTCGCCAAAGGCCACCGCCTTGGCAGCGATGACATGCATCAACGGCCCACCCTGTAGGCCGGGAAAGACGGCGGAATTGATCTTTTTGGCGATGGCCTCGTCGTTGGTCAGCACCATGCCGCCGCGCGGCCCGCGCAGGGTTTTGTGCGTCGTGGTCGTGGCGATGTCGGCGTGCGGGAACGGCGACGGATGCAGCCCGGTCGCCACCAGGCCGGCGAAATGCGCCATGTCGACCATCAGCAGTGCGCCCACCTCGTTGGCGATGGCGCGGAAGCGAGCAAAATCGAGAGTGCGCGGATAGGCCGAGCCGCCGCAGATGATCAGCTTCGGCTTATGTTCACGGGCCAATCGCTCGACCTCGTCAAAATCGACCTGCGCGTCTTCCTTGCTAACCCCGTACTGTACGGCGTCGAACCATTTGCCCGATTGTGCCGGTGGCGCGCCGTGGGTCAGGTGACCGCCGGCGGCCAGTGACATGCCGAGAATGGAGTCCCCCGGCTTCAGAAGGCCCATGAACACGGCACCGTTGGCCTGCGCGCCGGAATGCGGCTGCACGTTGGCAAAGTTGCAGCCGAACAGCTTCTTGGCCCGTTCAATCGCCAGTTCCTCGGCGATGTCGACAAATTCGCAGCCGCCATAGTAACGCTTGCCGGAATATCCCTCGGCGTACTTGTTGGTCAGGATGCTGCCCTGAGCCTCAAGCACGGCGCGGGAGACCACGTTTTCCGAGGCGATCAGCTCGATCTGATCCTGCTGGCGGCCAAGCTCGCGAATCAATGATTGATTGAGGTCTGGATCACTTTCGGCGAGCGGCTGGTTGAAAAAGGCCTGGAGGCCCGGTTCGGCATATGCCGTGTTTGAAGCGTCTGGCATGGCGCGTAAGTCCTTACGTGATGGTCGGATCGCGTTCCGACATGGGGTTGAGGGACATCTACCGGGGCTGCGATAGTTTGTCGACGCGGCGCGCGTGGCGGCCGCCCTCGAACTCGGTTTCCAGAAAAACATTTAGACAATCGCGGGCCACTTCGGGGCCGATCAGGCGGCCGCCAAAGCAGATCACGTTGGCGTCATTGTGTTGGCGCGACAGCCGCGCGCCGAGCGCGTCATGGACGACGGCGGCGCGCACTTCCGCGTGGCGATTGGCGGCGATACTGATGCCGATGCCGCTGCCGCAGATAAGCAGGCCGCGGGCGGCCTTGCCGTCGCGAATGGCCTTCGCCATATCATAACCGAATTCAGGATAATCCACGGAGTCCGTGCTGTCCGTGCCGAGGTCGAGGACCGTGTATCCCTTGTCCTCAAGGTCCTGGATCAGCATCTGCTTCAGTTCAAAGCCGCCGTGATCGCAGGCGACGGCGATGGTCGCATTATCGGATGTCATGGATTTATTGCCTCGACCCCAACCCAGTGTGTGCGAATCGGCGATTTGCCCGTGTTTGTCGGGTCTGATACCACATCTGGCGACGGCCTGCCAGCAAAACGCCACCAGGTAGACCGGGATTAATGCCGGTTACGCCGGTGCGCTCCGCCCGGGATCGGCGATGAGGAAATTCAACAAGGTGAAACGCCGCCCCTTGGTGACGGGCACCACCTCATGCAGTAATGAACACGAAAAGACGATGCCGCCGCCGGTCGGTGGGCAGAATTCCTCGGGACCGTACTCCGGGAAGCGCAGACCGCCGCCTTCGTATTCGCCACAGTTCAAATTGATGGTCAGCGCGAAGCGGCGGTTCTGGACGTCGCGGTTGTAGTTGTCCCGATGTGGCGCAAAGAAACCGGCGTTTTCCGCCTCGTAGCAGCCGATACGGAAACGCTCGAAAACCCAGTCCTCGAAATAGTGAACCCGCGCCACCTCCTGGCCGATGCGCGATATCAGCGCGTCGGATAGGTCCCAATCCAACTGCGGGTCCTCAATGACATGATCGCTGCGCCGCTTGAAAGCGTGGCTGACGTGGCGTTCACCGCCCTGATCGGCGCCGGCGCGGATCATCCCGTCGCCGTGGCCCTGGCTTTCCCAACAGTCTTTAAGGCGCTCGATCATTGCCGCATCAAGGACGTTCGGAATGACGAGGACAGGGGCGATCTCGCCAATGGTTCGAACGGCGCGATCCGTCGTGTGCCGGTCAACGATGCCGGTTACCGTGCCGAGCATGCAGAAAGGATCGCATCCCGTGTGAATACCGGTGACCCGCTGATTGGGGTCGAGGACGAACGCCGCCGGCGCGGACACGCCGGCCATGCCGAGATAGGCACTCGCTGCCTCGCCGCCTTCATCGGGAAGGACCGTGAATGCGCCGTCCGCCGCCGCCGGCTCTTGTTGGATACCGTTGGCCAATCCCGGCGGGCAGATCACGAATGTATTGATCGCGCGCTCCGACAGCGCATTCGAATTCTGGCGCAAGTAATTAAAAAGATTACGGTTTGTGTTTTCGTTTTCGTTTTCGTCCAGGGTCAGGATCACGATGGGGCCGCCGGCGACCGCCGTGTAAAGCTCGCAAAGATCGCCGTTACCCTGCCGCATGACGAAGTTGGGAAAGCGATCTCCGGGTAACAGTGGGCGTCGCTGGCTATCGATCAATTCGTTTCCGCCGCGAACGCGGCCCCCCCAGGAACGATCATCAGATCGTGAACGGCCCCGCCTGTTCATCGGGCCGGGGCCATATATTAAATATTACTGTTATATAATATTATTTGATAAATTTTATCAAACAGGGCGCCGCCAAGACGGGCACCCGGTCGGTTAGCCCATCAATCTCAGCCGATCTTCGAAAAGAAGAACAGTTGAACCAGGCGGCCATTCTCGAAGTTGGTGCCGAAGGAAATGCCCGCCGTGTGCCAGAAGTAGGGCCGGATCAGGATCAGCCGGTTATGGCGCATGGGCGCGGTCATCAGTTTTTCCCATTTACTAGCATCATTCGTGTCGCGTTCCAGCACACCGGTGACCGCCTCGTTGTAGCTCTCAACCCCCCATTGTTTCAGTTCGTGCTCGTAGATCGGCCCTCGATCGGTTCCTGTCGGGATGTGGCGGAAAAATTCCGTGCCGCCGACACAATCCTCCGGTCTGCTGAGATAGAGAATACCCGACCAATGGACGTTGGTGTCGACATGGACATTGCGCACACGCTTGGCGTCGGCGCCGGCCAGCGAGATGCGAAAATGGCCATGAAACTGAGTCTTGTTGCCGACCAGTTTTTCATGCGTCAACTGTGACGCAATCTCATCGAGGCCGTCGGGAATGAATTTCTGGGTCGAGTTGGAGCCCGGATAGTTAGTGTCCTTGTCGAATTCCGGATAATCGAGCCCGAGCGCCCATTCGCGCACCGCTTCGGCGTCGTCGTAAAAGTCGTCGATGATAATCTTGCTGTGGCGCATGCCCTGTTCCGCCCCTCCCCGCCTAACCCGCCGCCGCGCGGAAGAAGAACATCTGCGTCAGGCGTGCATTTTCGGGCCGGTCGCCAAATGCCGGTCCGGAGGTATGCCACTGGTTGGGCCTGAACAGGATCAACCGATTGTAGCGCATGGGCACGGTGAACAAGTGCTCCCACTTGCTGAGATCATTGGAATCGCGCTCGATAATGGGATCGGCGGCTTCCAGTGTTTCGCCGACGCCCCAGGCCGTCAACTCCTCCGCCGTGACCGGCGCATTGTCGGATGCCGTCGCGATATGGCGGTAGAACTCTGTGCCGCCCTGGCAATCCTCGTCGCGTGACATATAGAGGATCGCCGACCATTCGATGTCGGGGGCCATTTGAATGCGAAAGTCCTGATTCCGGCCGTGTTCCGCGTGGGCCAGCCGGAAATGACCATGCGGCGGCTCGGTATCGCCGACCACCTTCTGGCGGACGATATCGGAAACCGCGCCATCCAGGCCTTCCGGCAGAAACCTGGTCGCGGAATCGCTGCCCGCATCGTTTGCCGGCGTATCGTAATGGGGATAATCCAGCGTCAACGCCCACGCGCGGACAGCGTCAATATCGACATAAAACTCGTCGATGACGAAAAAGTTGAGGCGCATGGACGGCGTTCCGTGGTTTTTTGCTCAAGAACGGGACGCGGCGGTTATAGGCGTTGACCGTGCCGCTGTCGACCGGAGCGGCTTAGCGGCGTGTGGCGTTCTTGGCGATGACATAGCGCAACTTGCGCATGGCCATGCGTTTGAGCAATTCCTCGCCATAGTTGGGATCGCCGACCATGGTGATTTCGGTGTTGGTGTCGGTATCGACGGCGATCACGCGGACATAGTTCCCCACCGTCTGCAATTCGAACAGCACTTCGCGCAATTTGACATCTTCGGGCTTCATCGGCCCGACCATACAGCGGCTTCGCTACATGTTGCGACGATATTGTCCGCCGGCCTCGAACAGGGCGTCGGTGATCTGGCCGAGCGAACACACCCGGACCGCGCGCATGAGCACAGCGAACACATTGTCGCCCCCGGTGGCCGCGCGTTTCAGGGCGTCGATCATGTCCGGCGCGGCATCGGCATTTCGGCCCTGGAAATCCCGCAGGCGGGCGATCTGGCCCTGCTTTTCCTCGTCGGTCGAACGTTGCAGTTCGGGCACGAATTCGGCCGGCGGATTCGGGTTGAGGAAGGTGTTCACGCCCATGATCGGCAGTTCGCCGGAATGCTTCAGGGTCTCGTAGTGC
Source organism: Rhodospirillales bacterium (assembly GCA_038117225.1). GTDB lineage: Bacteria > Pseudomonadota > Alphaproteobacteria > Rhodospirillales > Casp-alpha2 > JAYOFM01. The sequence goes on along the minus strand of JAYOFM010000104.1, from coordinate 325 downwards.
AGGGATTCCTCTTGAATTTTGCCGCGCTGGTAGCCGGTTTCCATGGCGCCCAGCACGCCGCCGCGCTCGGAAATGCGCTCGAACTCCTTGAGCACTGCTTCCTCGACCAGATCGGTCAGCTCGTCGATGATGAAGGAGCCCTGGTTCGGATTTTCGTTCTGCGCCAGACCCCATTCCTTGTTGATGATCATCTGGATGGCGATGGCGCGGCGCAGGGACTCCTCCGTCGGCGTGGTGAAGGCCTCGTCGTGGGCGTTGGTGTGCAGACTGTTGGTGTTGTCGTAGGTGGCGATCAGCGCCTGCAGGGTGGTGCGGATGTCGTTGA